>NZ_CP059572.1:8289375-8652500 GCF_019175365.1 Actinomadura graeca
GACCTTGATCGCGAACGTTCTCACCGTCCTTGGCATCGTCTACCTCGCCCTCAGCGTCGTGTTCTTCATCTGACCCGCTTCGTCGTCGCCCGACCAGGCGGCGCTGGAAGAGCGCGACGGAGAGTTCCGGGTCGCGGGCACAGGTTTGTGGTTCAGCGGCTCCGTCGCTGGGTCCATGGGGGCGTGGGTCTGCAGCCAGTAGTCGCCGTATCTGCCTCCCCGGCTGGACCGGGGGTAGGCGGTGGAACTGCTCACCATCACCGCCGCCGACCGGGATGGTGCCGGGCTGGAGGGTGCTGTCGAACTGGTGAGGACGAGGTAGTGCCCGAGGAAGGGCGAGCGGAGCGGCCGGGCCGGTTTGCCTGCTGACGATCGTGACGGCGGCCGCGTGTATCTGATGGATGTGAGCGAGCCCGCCGGTCCGGTCGCCGTGCCGGGGGCCAGCGGATCCAACCGGGCGACGCAGCCGCCGGGTGGTGCCCGGGGTGCTCGCTGGCGTCGGCGGCGTGACCGGATCGTCCCGTCGGCACAGGACCATCTCGATGCCTCATCGCCGGGGAACGGCGCTGGAGTTGCTGGACAGGCGGCGCGCGGACCGGCGCCGGTGGTTCGACACCGGCGGCATCCTGCTGGCGCTCGTGCTCGCCGCGCTCGGCCTGTACGTCACCCGGCAGTCCCTGCTGGCGGGCAGGAGGGCCAGATCACCGATCGGGTACGCCGAGGCCGTCGAGTAGCTCGGCTCGCCCTGGGGGCTGGAGGCCCGGCTCGCCGCCGTCGACGCGCTGGATCGGCTTGCCGGGCCCGCGTACACGTCGGAGATGTCGAGGCTGTCGTAGGTCAACCGCCCTTCGCGATGCCGATCGGCCACCGTCAGCCGGGAGGTGACTTCGCCGTCCGGGGCCAGGACGAGGACGTCGGCGTTGACCCCCGCCCGGACGGCGACGGTGTGGTGGTCGCGGATCGTCAGTCCGGCGGCGGCGAGGTGGGTGGTTAGGGTCTCGGTGGTCCACAGGCGCTCGCGGACCGCTGTCAGATACGACTTCACCTGGCCGCCCGCCGTTATGGCCATTCTGGAAAAACAGCGTCCGGGAGAAGCAGGGGCCGTCAGGGTCGTGGCGCATCGCCACATGCAGCAAATGCTGCCGTCCGCGGTCGTCGGCTGACCGTCGGCTGGTTGACCTCCCAGATGGGCCGCGCCGCGGCGGGCTGGCGGCCGACGAGATCACCGTGGTGATCGTGACCGACGGGCAGGAGAACGCCTCCCGCGTGTACGACCTCGGAGGAGATCAGCCAGAAGGATCAGGCGACGGCGGAACCGGCACGGCTGGCGGCTTGTGTTCCTCGGTGCCGATCAGGACGCCCTCGTCACCGGCGCATCCATCGGTATGTCGGCTGACCTCAGCATGTCCTTCTCCAACTCTCTATTCCGGCTGGGCTGATCTGGCGGGTGCTTCATGGTCAGGCAAAGCCGGCCCCGTTTTCATTGAGTCGCTAAGATTCCTGGTATGACCATCGTCTCGAAGGTAAACGTCTTTTCGCCCACGGTGTAGATGACCTTATAGCTCTGCCGTTAATGGCGGATCTGGGATCATGTGTGGATTGTCCCATAGCAGGGTGATTTCGCGGGCGGCCATCGGAGATCTTTCGGCTTGGAATGCTTTCGCTCGTAGTATGCGAAGCGCGGTCGGCCATTCATTGAGTGGTTTCTCGGTAAAGGATTGGATGGTTATGGCGGCCTGTTCCGGGTGATCATTGGTTCTGGGCCAGATCATTACAGGGACCCCCGCCGCGATGGCCGCCCGCAGCACATCTTTTCGGGGCGGCGCCAGGAACACCAGGACCGCTGTTTCGTCGTGCTCTAGCGATCTGAGAATTTCGCTGCTGGCCTGTGAGCTGTCCGTGATGTGCAGCACCCGAGGATTTCTCGGATCACGGATCGAAAGGTTCCACCTGTGTAGCAGCAGGTCGCGGGCAATCGCCGGTGAACGGCGCTCGGTTGGTCGCACGGTTACGACGAATCGAGTTCCAAGAAGCCCTCCCGGCCCGACATCGTTGTCCGCGCTCAGGCTGTCGAGTGCAAGCTTGTCGAAGGGATAGGAAAGCAGACTCTGCGGGACCGAGAATTCCAAGCTGAGTTCCGGATCGCTGTCAGGCCGCCACGTCTCAGCAAGTGACTCTGCGATAACCGCCGATACGGTCTCCTTGATCATCTTTCGAGGGCTTGGGCGCATCGGCGCAACGAGATCCCACGACTCTGCAGAGGGCTCATGTAGATAGGCGGCAAGTCGGTAATCGCCATCCGCGAATCGGTCAATGGTGACATGAAGGAGCCTGTGACTCAGCCGCCGGTCGAGTTCAACTGAGTGGGGGATAGCCCTATCGATAAAGGCTCTGAGATCGTCTGCCAAGCCTTCAGGGGCCATGTCTGCTAGGAGCAGCAACCATTGGCGCAGGGGCGCATATGTCGCCGGTGACGAGGGATCACCGATAAGGAGCTCTTCGGCGACGTACCGGACCCCATCCCACGGTGTGCGGAAGTCCAGCTGCGGCGCCACGTAGGGAAACGACCGCTGAAAGGCGGATGTGAGGGCGCCTAGATTTGGCATCTGCGTGATCAGAGCTCTCAGCCTGCGGCGGTCTTTAGCGGTGAGCCAGTCTAGGGGCAGGAGGTCGTCGATGGGTTCCCAGTAACGGCGGACGGCGGTGATGGGGAGCATCGTCCCGGTATCGTCCGGTCCGCGTCCGGTCAAGATCGCGCAGAGCTGCTGTGACCGGGGAATGAAGATTCCCGCGCCGCTGGCTCCGGGACGAAGGTCGGCGAATCCCGGACCACCGTCGAACCGAATTAGC
This sequence comes from Actinomadura graeca, assembly GCF_019175365.1. Lineage (NCBI taxonomy): Bacteria > Bacillati > Actinomycetota > Actinomycetes > Streptosporangiales > Thermomonosporaceae > Actinomadura > Actinomadura graeca. The sequence goes on from NZ_CP059572.1 coordinate 8,292,226, forward strand.
TCGCCGATCCGTGCGTCTGGATTCGCCTTGATGGGCGTGAGGGTCACGGTACCGTCGGCGATCGAGACGCAGGTCAGGTCTGCGGGTGTCCTGGCGTTAGGTGAGCCGAGCTGGACCGGAGGCGTGGAGACTGGAGTGGTCAATTCGACGACGGCGACATCGGGGACGCCGAAGGTGCCCTCTGGGACCCTTTCGTCAGACACGCGCCAAGGGGCACGGAACACCACCCTGCCGGGCTGTGGAGTGCCATCGTCGGCAAAGTAAATTACTACCTCGGCAGCGGCCGGTAGTGCGTGCGCGCAGGTCAGGATATATCGAGCCGAGATCAGCACACCGTTGGCCACGGGGCGGTGGTCAATAAGGATCTGGGCCAGCCCGGAGCGGCGCATTCCCATACCTGCAAGGACGCGCTGTCGGGAAATGGCAGTCTCTGCCGTTCGGGGGTCGTCAGGCCCGAGTATTCGTTGATACATGCTGTGGGCGCCCTCGAAGTCGTCCAGGGCGTTCTGAGGTCGTCGTTGAGATTCGTGGAAGTGTCCGGCCAGAGCGAGCAGATCCGCCAGGGCGGTGCTGTTGATGTCGGTGTCGGCGGGTGCATGGGCTGCCAGCGCTTCGATGTGCGTCACCAGTTCCGGCCAGAACGGCCAGGACGACGGTGGTGGTTCGGCCGGTGACGCCGCAGCGAGTAGGGCGGTGGCGGCCGAGCGTGCTGCGGCGATCTCGGGTTGGCTGCGATATGGGTCGGCAGGGTCGGGGGTCCTGGCGATGGTCTGCATGAGCCGGTTGACGGCGATGTCAGAATCAGTGAGGGTGACAAGATTGTGGCCGGCCAGAATTTCCAGCGCCCGGCTGAGTCCTCCGGTTTCGCCGGAGCTGCCCAGGAAGCTCCGTGGAATGGGGTCCGGGCCGAACCAGCTCAGGATGCGCAGCAGGGGCGCTGCAATGGAAACCTCGGGCAGCATTGACAAGGTCTCTTGCCAGAGCACCCGGACCATCGACTGTCCCGCAGCCTGGAGGGCACCGAGCACATTCGCAGGTTTTCGTCGGAACCGTTCCAGGTAGTCGGAAGGCGCGATGTGCGTTTGGCGGAGGTACTGTCCGGCGCTGGTGATGGCCAGCGGCAGATGTCCGAGTTCGAGGGCCAGTGCGGCCAGTGCGGCCAGAGGGCCGGTGTCCGGGACGTTCATGGTCAGGCCGCTGTGGTGGGCGAGCAGCCTCACAGCGTCGGCTGCGGGGAGTTCGGGCAGCCGGATGACCTGGGAGATCTGTTCTCCCCAGGGCGCTGAGAGTCGGCTGGTGATGATGATGTGGCCGCTGGTGGGCTGCGTCAGCAGGTGGTCGATGTCGCGGTGATCGGTGACATGGTCTAAGACGAGCAGCCAGCCGTCATGATGGGCCAGCCATCCCACCGCCCATTGCGTTGCCTCCGCGGCCTGGGTGGCAGAGGCGGGGCGCAGTGCCGCAGCCAGTGCGATGAGCCCGGCTTCGACCGACTCCGGTGAGTCAGCCGTCATCCACCACACAAGTCCGCCTGAGTCCGCGTGCCGGTGGGCGTGCTGGAGGGCTAAGGCTGACTTGCCGATCCCGGCGAGCCCATGGACGACGCTTGTCGCACCGGCGCCGGGCACATCCGGTGAAGAGTGCAGCAAGGCTAGTTCTGTGGCGCGTCCGACGAACGGCGTGGCCGGGGCCGGGAGGTTGGCCAGCCCGGAGGGCGCCGGTGTCTGATCGGGAGGTGCGAGCTGCGGCGGTATCACCTGGTGGAGTCTGGGTGCGGGCGGCCCGGCGGGCGCGGCTGCGGCTGCGGCTGTGGGGTTCTTGCCGGGAGGTGCGGCGAGGTAGGCCAGGGTGTCGCGCGAGGCCCGTATGAACGGTCGCAGATCATCCGGCAGCACGGCGTCGGCATGCGGGTCCTCCAGCACCGCTGGGAAGGTGGCCGATCCGGCCCGGGCGGTGACGTGCCGCCGGAGCACGGCGTACACCTGGAGGATGTCGGTCTCGCTGATCAGCTTGCGCAGCGCCTCGCGGACGCCGCCGCGATGCCGGAGTGCGCCCTCCGGGGTGTGGACGAACAGGCCGCTGATGACGACCTCGGCGACGTCCCCGACAGCGGCGGCGGGCACCATCTCCTGGCGTAGCAGGTGGAGCGGTGGCAGGCTGATCTGCTCAAAGGGTGAACTCAGGACGGCCAGGCGCACCGCTTGCGGGGTGGCGGTCCTGCGGAACGCGGCCACCAGGTCGGCTCCGCGTGGTGGGGCGGGGGCCGCCGATGTGTCATCGGTGTCTTCCCCGTCGTGGTGAGGTCGTCCTGCGGTGGGCACCAGGAAGGCGTCGCAGCCGTGCGGGTCGCCGCGCATGAGCGTCCGTGCCCAGCGGCCGAGTGCGTACCTGCTGACGGGGGCGGCGGGGACGGCGATCCATTGCTCATGGAGGTCGTCGAGCTGCCAGGGCACCGCGAAACGCAGAGCGGGATTGGGGCTGCCCGGGGTGAGGGCGCGCACGCGGACGGCCGGCTGGTTCAGGCCGGTGCGGGCCCACAGCCTGGCCGGCAGCGGGCTGATCAGCGAGGTCGGGGTCGAGGCCGCCCAGGCGCGCACCGTGCGCCAGACGCCGGGCCGGCTCCAGCCCGGTGCCGCTCCGTCGGTGACGAAAATGATCAGGCGCCGGCGGCCGCCGGCGGGGGGCTGGCTGGCCGCGACGGGCCGGCCGGCCCGGTCGTGCAGGGTGACGCCATCAGCGTGCACGGTCATGCGCCAGGCGCGGACGTCGTGGAAGGCACCCAGCCGCTGGAAGGTGGTTTTGAGCTTGGCCACCTCTTGGTCCCAGATCCGCATCGACGGCGAGTCGTCGACCACCAGGACGACCTCGAACCAGGGCTCGGGGGTCGGCTGGAACCAGGGGATCAGCTGCCAGGTGCGCGTGTAGGCCCGGACGGTGGCGTCGATGTCCAATCGCCGATGGCGGCCGTTGGGCCACCGGCGTTTGAAAGGCCGCAACGATCGGGCGATATGCAACGGCTGTGACAGGGGAGCGGCACTGCGAATGCGGGCACCCCGCCCTCGTGCGCGAGTGCGGTCGGCCGCATCCTCGGTATCGGCCGTGCCCGAGGGCGGGCTGGCGGGATGGGCGGGGCTCAGGGGCCGGGCTGCGCTGTCTGAGGCCACTGCTGTGTGCCGGGTGGAGCCAACCTGGTCATCCGCGGGCGGTGCGGAGGCTGGCGGCGGGGACGGGTCACCAGGCCGGGGCGGTGAGGCGTGCGCCGCCAGCCAGAGCACCTCGGCCATCGAGACGCCGTCCAGGCCCGGATCGGCCGCCAGCAGCGCCCGGACGCAGCGGGCCAGGTCCTCATGCATGGGTGAGCTCGTGCAGCAAAATGTTCAGCAGGTCATCGCGCTGCGCCCCCTGCGGGGCATCGTCGCCGGTCAGGATGAACACCGCGTTGAGGAGCTGATCGATGGCCAGACTCTCACCGGCGTGCAGCCGCGCCAGGAATCGGCTCAGCAACTCTTCCACGGCGGCGTTTTGGGGGACGTGCATGCCCAGGTGGGCGCCGACGATGTCCCTCAACAACTCGACGGTGGGTTCGGGCATGGCGAACCGCAGGCAGCGGCGCAGGAAAGCCGGCGGGAAGTCGCGCTCGTCGTTGCTGGTCATCACGATGAACGGGAACTCGGTGCACCGCAGCCTGCCTGCCTGGATCGGGTGGGTCTGCTGGCTGTCCCACAGCCGCACGGCCACGACCGGACTGCTGTACCGGGCCAGTTCAGCGATCTCGTACTCCCCCCTTTCCAAGACATCGAGCAGGTCGCCAGGCAGATCCAGATCGCTTTTGTCGATCTCATCGATCAGCAGGGCGCGAGGCTGCGGGGCGGGTACCAGCGCGGTGCCCAGGGGGCCGAGCCGAAGGAACGGCGCGATGTCGTCGATGTCGTCGGCGGCGGTGTTCTGCACGCCGCCAGTCCTGTTCGTCTCACTCGCCCTTCGGGCGTCGCGGGCCTGTGTGAGTTGCTGCTCGTGGATCCGGCCGAGGACGTCGTAGCGGTACAGCGCCTCGGTCAGCGTGCTGCGCGAGGTGATGTGCCAGCGCAGCACCGGGCCGAGCTTCAGTTCCCGCGCCACCGACTCGATGACCGTGGATTTGCCTGACCCGGGCGGGCCGGTGAGCAGCAGCGGCCGGCGCAGGGTAAGCGCAGCGTTGACCGCCTCCGGCAGGCCCGGCGGCGGCCGGAAGGCCAGGCCGAGCGGGCGGCGGGGGAACTCCCGCCATGGTGGCGGCGGGGGGAGGGCAATCGGCCGGGCGACGCCGTCACCGCGGTAGTAGGAACCCCAGGCCATCAGGTCCTCCTCATGATGTTCACGGCCGCAGGCTCGCGCAGAAGGCGAGCCAGTCGTGGTCGTCCCAGACGGTCCGCAGATCCGCCATCACATTGGCGCCGCTGGCGCCGCCCCGCCAGCGATCGCGGTAGGCCAGCAGGAACCCCAGCGGAAGGTCGTCCCATTCCTGATCGACCCGGCGGCGATGCTCGGGACCCGCACCTGTGTGCTGCGGCCAGATCAGCACCGAGGAGAACTGCAGAAGCACCTCGAACAGCTGGTCGTTGGCCCCGGGATCGTCCAGCAGGCCGATCGCCTTGGGATACCTGCCCATGCGGAAGGCGTCGCGGACCTCGCCGGGATCTGAGCACTGGCGGGCGGGAAGCCAGCTCAGGCGGCCGCCGCCGGTGACCGCGGTGGGTTGCGCAAGCCGCTGCCAGGCCAGCCGGTTCAGCCGCAACGCCTGCCTGGCGGGATCGAGCCGCCCGCTCCAGCGGATCAGCACCCGGTGCCCCAAACCCAGCAGCTCCCCGTAGTCCAGCTGTTCGGGCCGCCACTGCAGCATGATCTTGGCGGGAACCGCGACGTCGATGTGGCACAGCTCCAGATCCAGGCTGTCGGCGTGGTCCTTGGCCCAGTCCACGCCGGCGGCCAGCGCCTCCTCGGCCCCCGGCCGATCGGGGGCACAATAGATGACCCTGGTGTCCCGGATGGCCCCATCCAGCAGTAGCCAGGCATCGAGTTGCTCGGGCCAGTCCCCGGTGGGCGAACTCAACGCGACGATCAGCCGCAGCCTGTCCGCGGGCGCCGAACGCCGCTCGCAGGAATCGACCGCCTCGTTGTAGGCGACGAGGGTGTCGTGCGCGCTCACCCAGTCGCGCAGTTCCGGTGCTTGCAGATCGGCGCCCCCGTCGTAGGCGAGCTCGACCAGGAACCGTGTCAGCGCAGCCTCGCACTGGCCTGGTTCGTCCGGCGGAACCCGCAACGCCACGTGCTCGGCGGCGTCGACCTCGGTCAGAGCAGCAGGGCCGGGAAGAGGCTGCGACGACAGGGCCCCCGCGCCCGCCATGGCACGGCGGAGCCGCCGCCGGGTCAGCTTCGTCGGCAACAGCGAGCGCAGCACCGCACAAGCCTCGTGTGCGTTGACCAGGCAGGTGAGGACCCTGATCGCGGAATCGCGGGTCGGGGCGGCCGGTAGTGCCCGGAGACGATCGCAAAGACCCGGCAGGTGGTAGGCGTCCGAGAGTGTCCAGTCGCCCTGGCCGCGGTCTTCGGCGCCCAGCACGTCCAAGACGACCGCGAGCGCGGCCCGCCCAGGCGCGCCCAGGCCTTGCAGACCGCCATCGGATCGGCCGGTCTTCCAGCGGCGGTTGTGGGCCAGCCACAGCGGTTCACCGCCTTGGCCGCCCCCGTACTCCAGGAAGATCACATTTTGGTCGGTGATGCGGGGGGTCAGGACAGCGGCGATCTTCTGCAGGTCCAGGAGCGGGCCGGCTTCGGTCACGCCCTCACCGATCACGGCGGCCAGTTCACGCGACAGCGTCATGTCATAGGCGGGCTGATCCACGCCGGTGGCCATCAGCAGCCCCAGCCGCGTCTGCCCGTTCAGCTGTCCCATGGACAACTCTGGTGCCGGGGGCATTGCACCCGCGGCCGCGCAGGTGTCGATGACGGCCAGGACGCCGTTCAAACCTGTCTTGTCCGCGGCCCGCGCCAGGACCTCCCTGACGTTGACGGCGCTGTCCTCATCGCCCTCCACCGAATCGCAGCCCATCAGATACAGCTTGGGCACAGAGCCAGGGACAAAACCATGGCCGAGCAGAGCCAGCAGCAGCGTGGCGCCCTCGGTGGCGGCGTGCGCAGTGGCCTTCCGTAACGCCTCTTCGATACGCCGTGCGGGCAGGTCCCCCAGCATCAGCTTCCGGCCGTCGGGCAGTCCCGGAGCGCAGGCGCCCAGCCGCGGGTCGGCCAGTGCCGCCGACAGGCCGCGGGCGGCCTGCTGCAGATGAGGCAAGTCCTGCATGCACGAACACTGCGTGGCCACGACCAGGGCGTGGCGGCGGGTACCGGTCATGCCGGTGAGGTCCAGGACCGCAGGACCTCCATAACCGGGCCGGCGACGTCAGGGTGGGCCAGGTACTTGGTCGCGGTGTGCACCCACAGGCCGTCAGAGTCCACGCGGCTGCTGCCGGGTAGCACACCCGCCGAGTTGGGCAGCACATCCGACTCCAGGATGGGCCGGGGCACGATGATGTCATCGCGGTCCCAGAAGTTGAGCCAGCGGTCCACGCATTCGGGGGTGCCAGGAGGCGCCGGACGGACCCTCGGCCACACGACCCCGCGCGTTGCCAGCGGCGACCCCAATGTCACCAACAGCCGCACCGGCTCCCGGCGGCCGTGCAGCGTCTCGAAGGCCACCACGCTGCCCAGGGAATGCGCCACCACGACCACCGGCCCCGAGCCCAGCGCGTCCGACACCGGCTGCCGGACGCGTTCGTCCAAGGCATGTCCACCCGAGTCCTTCTCACTCCGCGCGAGATAACGCGCGACCTGGGCGAAGTCCCGGATGAGCAGCTTCCCTCCGGCCCACTGCCCGGCACGGCCCCAGGGCCCAGCCCCCAGCAGCGTGGTGGCGGCGTTGATGGCGCGCCGCACGACGTCTCCCGTGCCCTGGGCGCTCCTCTCACGCGGCTGAAGCTGGGCGAGCGCGCGTTCCAGCAGGGCATCGTCAAGCCCGCCAGCACGTTCGCGATGCATTTGAACGGTCTCGATCAGTAACTCTTTGAGCAGGACAGTCTCGTCGGCATCCACATCGATCCCGGCGACGCCCTGCGCCCCCGGACGCTGAAACCGGTCGCCGTAGTAGGCGAAAACCACGTTCGCCAGACTTCCGTCGGCCAAGCCCAGGGCGGCGTCCGAATGCCCGGCCCGGCGGGCGCCCTCGGCCAGCGCACGGGTCCAACGCTCCCGGTCGCGCTCCACCCGGCGCGGGCCACCGATTCCGTGCACGAAGATCAGCCGCGGTGTCACCAAACCTCCAGGTCACAAGACGGTGGGAGCCTGACCCTCTGCCGGTCACACGAGCCTAGGGGAGGCGGCTGGCCATGCCCACCACTTCTTCCTCATCTGGCCTGGGAATCCCGGAAACCGCCCGATTCCGGGGCTGGGCCCTCGGCAGTCCGCCGCCGCGGCGGCGGGGGCGAGCGGGTACTGTGTGCGCTCGCCGCACCGCCAGGCACACGGATCCGGTTCGGCTCCACGTGGCGATCGTGATGATCAACGCCTGGGTGGCCTCCATCGTCCCGGCTACGATCTTGCGCATATCCGGGCACAGCGTGCACGAGCGTCACGGCATCCCGTGGGTGCAGCGAGACAGCCGCTCGTCCGCGGATCGCCGGAATCAGACTGCGGTGCTGCTGGGCGAAGACGGTGCTGTCTGTACTTGCTCAAACTCGTGAGCCCTGACTTTGCCGTTCCCACGGACGCAGTCACCGACAGTAAAGGCGATGGCTGGTGGGAGAACCGGTACCGGCCCGGCTGGAACGCGGGTGGCCGCTCCGGGGACTTTGACCAGTGATGGTGCGCGAGCGTAGGGGGCGCCAGGCGACGGACCCGGATGCACTGTGACTGCCCGGGCTGGTTGGCGGGTGAATGTCCGGATGCGGGCGTGTGTGTCCAATGACCTGTGAGATTCAGGCCGGTGGGGTGATGATGCGGTCATGTCGGCCAGTAAGGGACCAGAACAATTGCCGTCCTCACCACCTGTGGTCTTCAAGCCGGGGGAGCGGTCGGTTGCGGCAGGGCGGATCTCCGGGATCGTCTCGACCGGCGACCACACGACCAATAACCAGTCTGTGCTGTCACCTGGGGCGTTGCGACCGGTTGCGGAGGCCGAGGCTCCGCCAGGGCTGATGAATGTCCCCGGGCGTCATCACCTGTTCGTCGGCCGCTGTGACGAGCTGAAAGAGCTGGACTTGGCTTTACAGGGACCGGGCGGGGTGGTGGTGGCTGCGGTGCACGGGCTGGGCGGGGTGGGCAAGTCCACGTTGGCTGCTCGCTACGCCGCCGCCCGCTCCGATTCTGGGCGGGGTTACGCTGCGAATCCGGTCTGGTGGATCGCCGCCGAGTCCTCCGATGGTGTGCAGGCAGGATTGGCTGGCCTGGCCTTACGAGTGCAGCCGCTGCTGCAATCGGTGCTGGCGCTGGAGGAGCTGGCCAGGTGGGCGCTGGACTGGCTGGGCTGCCACCAGGACTGGCTGTTGATTTTGGACAACGTCAATGACCCCGCCGATATCGCCCCGGTGATGGATCGCGTGTCCCGCGGGCGGGTGCTGGTCACCAGCCGGCTGGGCGAGGGCTGGCACCGGTTCGGGGCGCGGGTGGTGCGGCTGGAGGTGCTGACTGAGGTGCAGGCAGTGGAACTACTCACCCGCATCGCCGCGGCAGACCGCACCGCCATCGGCGCGGGCAGGCACGAGAGTGACGCTGCCGACCTGGATGGTGCCGACCTGGATGGTGCCGCAGAGTTGGTCGGCGTGCTGGGGTACCTCCCACTGGCGGTTGAGCAGGCGGCGGCGTTCGTGCACCAGAACCGTCTGTCTCCCCGCGCTTACCTGGAGCTTTTGACCGCTTCACCCGCGCAGATGTTTGATAAGGCCGCTGCGGGCGGCGACGCTGAACGCACCATCGCCCGGATCTGGCGGATCACCCTGGGCAAGCTCGCCAGCGTGCCCTTGGCGGGGCACATCCTGCGGGTACTGTCCTGGTACGCCCCTCAAGATATTCCCCGCACCCTCCTCGAGGCTCTTCCCGCCACCGGTACAGGCAGCGTCACCGGAACCGCTCCTGGCAGGCCGATGACTCAGCCTTCTGACCTCCGAGGGGAACAGTCACCGACCGAGCCGCGGCCAGGACCCCCTCCTGCCGACGGCATCGCAGAGGACACCCCTGCCCGCGACACAGTGGATCCTGTGCAACTGCAGCAGGCACTGGGCATGCTGGCCGCCTACAACATGATCTCACTCGAACGCGATGGCACGATCAGAATGCATCGCCTGGTGCAGTCCCTGGCCCGCACCCCCGATCCCGCCGATCCCCACCGGCAGCCCGCCGACGTCGCCGACGCCCGCGCCGACGCCACCGTCTTGCTCGATCACGCCCGCCCCGACGCCCCGGACGAGCCGGCAGGATGGCCGCGCTGGCGGCTGCTGCTGCCCCATATCGATGCCCTGGCCGACCATGCACCCTCTGGCACCGATACCGCCACCACCAGCCTCCTGTTCGACCGCACCGCCGCCTTCCTGCAAAACCAGGGAGCCTTAGCCCGCGCACTTCCCTACATCGAACGCGCCCTGACCAGCCGCCAACGCCTGCTTGGCGATCACCACCCGAACACCTTGGCCTCCCGGAGCAATCTCGCCTACGCCTACCGGGAAGCGGGCCAACTGGGCCGGGCGATCCCACTGCTGGAGCAGACACTCGCCGACATCAAGCGGGAGCTCGGCGACGACCACCCCAACACCCTCGCCTCCCGCAACAATCTCGCCTACGCCTACCGGGAAGCGGGCCAGCTGGAGAGGGCGATCCCGCTCTTCGAGCAGACCCTCGCCGATACCGAGCGGGTGCTGGGCACAGACCACCCCGACACCCTGACCTCTCGCGGCAACCTCGCTCACGCCTACCGGGACGCGGGGGATCTGGGCCGGGCGATCCCGCTGCTGGAACAGACGCTTGCTGACCGGCAGCGGGTGCTGGGCGAGGACCACCGGCACACCTTGATCTCCTGTAACAACCTGGCACGCGCCTACCTGGCCGCGGGGGATCTGGGCCGGGCGATGCCGCTGCTGGAACAGACGCTTGCTGACCGGCAGCGGGTGCTGGGCGAGGACCACCCGGACACCCTGTTGTCCTGCAACAATCTGGCCAACGCTTACCAGGATGCGGGCGAGCTCGAGAGGGCGATCTTGTTGTTCGAGCAGAATCTCGCTAACCGGCAGCGGGTGCTGGGTGACGGTCATCCCCACACCTTGACCTCCCGCAACAATCTTGCTCGCGCCTACGCAAATGCAGGTGATCTGCGGCGAGCGCTCTCGATACTGGAGCAGGCCGTCGCCGAGTCCTCCCGGATACTCGGCGAGCTGAATCCAGTAACCCGGCGATTGTGCGACGATCTAGAAGATGCCAGGCGGACCTATAAACGCCAATGACGAACTCTCAGTGATGTTGCCCCCGTTTGACGGGCATGGATGTTGAGAGCCGGTCCTGTCACTGCTTGCCGAACTCTCGGGCGCGGATCAGGAGCACTCGGCAGATTCTCGCCGGGGGGCTGCCGGGAAGCGGACCGGCGGCGACGACGAGCGGTTCGCCTGTCACTATGACGTATGCGGCCGAACGGCCGTCGGTGTCCCCGTCGGCCCGGCGCCGATCTGCTGGCTGACCCGGCTGAAGATGAGACAGCGGTAGATAGCCGGTGGGGACGTTCTTCGGGGAACTGGCCAAGAATCTCGCCGAACGGTGGGTGACCTTGCTCGCGCTGTCCGGCATGCTCCTCGTCGTCGTGGTGATCGCCGGATCCCGCCTCGGGCACTGGTATGCCCTGGACTGCGACGGGGCCCAACAGCACACGTCCTTGATCGTGATAGCGATCTCCCGCGAGGACACGGGCAGAAAGGTCCTGATCCTCATGGCCGCTCTGTTGGCTGTTGCCGGGTGCGGGCTGCTGGTCCAGGTGCGGGCGGGTACCACCAGCGCCTGTGGCTCGGCGCTTGGGCCGCGTTCTACGCGCCGTTGCGCCGCCAGATGTCGGTCCGCAGGCGAAGACGCTGGCATCACGCGCTCGGCGAGCGGCGCGAACTCGAATGCCGCCATCATCCAGCGGGCTGCGGTGCGCCTCTCCCAGGCCGTCTCGGTGATGGCATCCCTAGTGGTACTCGTGCTCATCGTCATTTCGTTCATCGACATATCAGGGTGGGACCACTACGTTGGAGCGCACATATTCCTCACGAGCGTATTTCCAGGTCGATTCCGAACCGCTCCGGGTTCTTTGGACATTCTAGGGTTGGCTGTGGCCTACTCCTGGTTCGGGTGTTGCTGGTAGTGGCTGGCTTTGTGTTCTTCGGGTGGGATCTGGCCGATCTCTCCGTGCAGCGGGTGGTGTTGTACAACTCCACCCATTAGCGGTGGTCGGTGCGGCCGAGACCTGCGTGGTCGTCGAACAGGCCAGCGCAGGGGCATGCCGGGGCGAATTCCGCCGGAACGACTACGACTTACGCCCGCCGCCCGCACTGCGGGATCCCGTCCAGATGTCGGCATGGCCGGTATCTGGTCTGCAACGTTGACGGGCCCCTGCTGTTGGGGCACGGCCCCTGCCGTCATCAAGTATGGCAGGGGAGCATTTCGGAAGAACGGTAAGGCGCTACGACGTGAGTTGGTCGAGCATCTCCAGGAGGATACTGACGCTTACGTCTGGCTTTTGCGCCTTCACAGCCAGCTGGTTGAACAAAAGCGAATAAGAGGCGACGGCTTCTTTGTCGTCTCCGAAGAACCCGTAAGCGTCATTCTCCAGATAGACGATGTCGCCCACGCCGGCTTCAGGAAACCGCATCAGCGTGAACGGCCCGCTGGAAACCACTTCTTCGGCCCGTGTCCCATCGATGAGCTGCAGTGTGACATGCGGAAAAGAGGCCATGGTGATCAGGTGCCGCAGCTGCCCGCGCCGCACTGCGGGGGGCACCGCGTCCGGGAACAGTGCCCGCCGGTTGATGATGGCCCAGTACGTCGGGGGGTCCGGGCGGCGCAGCACCTGCTGACGGAGCCGCCGCAGCTCGATCCGGTGCGCCAGGTCATCGGCGCAGGAGGCGGGCAGATCCTCGGTGATGACATGCCGCGCATAGTCGGGGGTCTGCAGCAGCCCGGGGATGCGGCGTGGCGCATAGATGCGCAGGAGGCTCACCTCGGCCTCCAGCGTCAGGTGAGGCCCGAACCACTTCGGCACCACGTGCCGGTAGTCGCGCCACCAGGCATCGCTACCACGCTGGCGAGCGCGGGCGAGCAACCGGCGGGCGGCACCGCGCGCACCGCCCGGGATCGGGTATTCCAGGCCTATCGTGAGCGGATCGAGGAGATCGGTGCCGCAACCGGATCCCTCGCCGGGCTGATCGCCGACGCGCACCGGCGTCGGCTCCAGGGACCTGCACGCCCCGTGCAGCGGGTGCGGTGCAGTGGAGCACGGACGCCGGATGTGCGCCGACGCTGATGTCGCGGGCTGCTCGGGCTGGTCGGGTTGGCCGTCGTCGGCCCGGGGCCGGGCCGGCTGGTGGTAGCAGCGACGCAGCTCCGCCAGAGTGCTCAGGGCGCGGGTATCGAGCTGGTGCTGGTCTGCGATGTGGTGCAGCACCGCCCACATGCGCAAGACCAGCTTCCAACGCGGTCGGCTGGAGTGGACCTCGCGCAAGAGATCGTTGGCCGTCGACCGGGCCACCCGCTCGATCTTGACACCGTCCACCATGACCCCGGCGTCGGCCATATCGGCGGAAACCTGCTCGATGTAGATGAATGTAGGCTCGTCGGCTTTGCGATGATCTCGTTGCAGCAGCGTCACCACTGCATAGCGCAGCTTGACGCGATCATCTTTCGCCATGTCGGTGTTCCGTTCGATCTCAGCTGCCGCCCGCCGATGCCATCGAACGTAGTGGCAGTCCCGCTGCTTGAAGCAGGTCACATGACACAAACCTGCCGACCCTGCTGGGCTCACACCCAACCTGCCTGCGCGCTCCGATTTCAAGCGAACACCCGGTTGTCCCGTATTCCCGGACACCTCCCGGATACCACAGGGTATATCCGGAGGCCATCCGGGAAACAGCAAGCAGAGCGCAGTGATCTTTGGCAGCCATCACAGTGGTTCCACCGCACGCATGCCGCCGAAGATCCTGTGCGGCAAATGCACACAATCACCGTGAAAGGACAAATGATGTCGCGGCGCGCCGCATCACCGCTTCAGCGCCTCATCAGCTGCACCGATGTCCAGACGGGCGCGGACTGCCTGGACGACGCCCGGGCCGCACTGTCGTTGATCACCACCTGGTCCATCCGGACCGGCAAGAGCCTGCCGTGCGCGCCGATCGAGCAGCTCAGCGCCCGCCAGCTCGAGGATTTCTGGGCCGATGACTCGATGCTGGAAACCCGTCCTGCGCCCAGTCCGCAGACGAGCCCGCCATCACGGCGGCCGGCCCGCGGCCCTCTCCTGTCCACCCGCACCTTCGACCAGCCGAGCGAGCGACCCCCCACGATGCACACCACTCTCATCGCCGTCGACATCCCCTGCTTCGGTGACCTGCGACGCGACGCAGACGCCCAGCGGTACCTGCGCAAGCACCTGTATGAGCACCTGCAGGACGCTTTTGAGATGTCCAGGCTGCCCTGGCTGGCCTCCCACCGCGAGGACCGCGGCGACGGGGCCCTGATCGTCACCCCGCCCCAGGTGTGCCCCACCAGGTCCCTGGACCCGCTGGCCCACCACCTCACCGCCCTGCTGCGCCGCTCCAACCGGCTGGCCAGCGAACTGGGCCGGATCCGGCTGCGGATGGCGGTGCACTGCGGCGTCGTGGAGTTCGACGGCCACGGCGTCCTCGGCCAGCCGCTGACGCACCTGTTCCGGCTGCTGGAGGCGCCCGCCTTCAAACAGCACCTCGCCGCCACCGACGCCGACCTGGGCATGCTGGTCTCCCAGCAGCTCTACCACCAGGCGGCAGCGTCCGGGCGCATCAACACCGCCGCCTACCGCCCCCTCACCATCGAGCACAAAGAGACCCGCACCCGCGGACACCTCTGGCTCCCCCCGGCCTGCACCGCGGGGCACCGGCCCCGTCTTGACGACCCGGACCGCCCTCCTCGGCCCGGTCTGTGTTGAACGCACCCGGCAGGCTCACATCGACGGTGTGTTGGTGACCCGTGGGTTGCCGACGACACTGCACCAGCAAAGTCGACTGCTCGAAACGACCTGCGAGGTCAGGGCAATCCACCACGCCGGGTACAGGGGCCAGGGCAGCTGGGCCGCCTGCGGGGTCACAGCTGGGCGAGCCGGGCGTTGATCGCCTGCTCGCGGTCGCGGTCGGCGGCGGTCGGGTCGAGCCGGTAGCAGGCGATACGCACCCGGCCCGGCCGGGTGCGCTCCGGCCGCAACCGCCAGTTCGCGACGGTGGCGCTGTCGACAATGCATTCCAGGCGGCCGCCAGGATCACCGGCATACCGGGCGACCGCGTCACCGATGACATCGCCGAGCAGCCGATCGGCCATCAGCTCGGGGAAGTGGTCGGCGAGGACCATGACGACCTGCCGGGCGTACTCGGCGTGAGCGTGCTTCCTGATCCGCATCGCGGGCCTCCGAAATTACGGAGCTGGCTACCGGGCGGGGCTCCGAGGAGACGTTAGCCGGGCTGAGCCGCACGCACCCGACACACGCATCCTGAGTGGCTGTGTCCGCGGCACCCCGCGGAGCTGCCGGGTCAAGTCCGCACCGGTCAGATCCGCCTGGCTCAGATCCGCGCCGCCCAGGTTTGCGCCGGTCAAGGCCGCGCCGACCCACACCGCGCCGTGCAAGATGGCATGGACCAGGTTTGCGCCGGTCAGGTCCGCACCGGTCAGGCTGGCGTGTCTCAGACGCGCCTCATACAGGTTCGCCACTGAGGACTGCGCCGGTCAGGTCCGCGCCGTCCAGGTTCATTCCCTCAAGTGTGCGCCGGTCAAGTCGGCGTAGGGGTGGATGCGTTCCCCGGCTGGGCCGGGCGCGGTCTCCTCAGCCATCAGCCATCCGCCGTCCTGCCGTGGTTCGCACGCACCGACCGTAGGGCCGCGCCGTTCCGGAGCGCACGGCATCGGCTCGGTGCGGCCGGTCCTGGCCCGATGCCGTTGCAGGGCCAGGACGGCCGTCCAGGCCGTGAGCCTCACCGTCTCGGCTGCGGGACGGATCCTGCAGCGTCGTCTGCGGACCTGAAGGTCTTTGCGGCTTGGTGCAACTGGGATACCCGGGTGGCCTGGACCCCTGCTCAGATGCGACCCAAGCGCTGGAAGGAGCGCAATATCCGGCGGCCCGGGACTTTGGGGTCGGTTCCCGGAGAGATCGCAGGGCGTATTGCGGATCGGAAACCGCTGGCGAATCATCGCGGGTCTGACGAATCTGTCCGGCAGGTTAGAGGATCCGGGCCGGTCCTTGTCGGGACAATCTGAAGTCAGCACAAGTCGCCCTTCGTTCATGCGGAGGTGCATGTTGGCCGATGCCCGGTTCATCGCGTTGGAGGGCCCGAAGGCGGCCGGGAAGACAACGCTGGTCACAGCGTTGGCCGCCAGGCTGGGGGCGTGCGTGGGGGCGCCGGTGCTGACCAAGGAGCCGACACCGGCGTTCGATGTGTCCCAGGAGCAGCGGCTGCAGGGGGTGGCCTTGGCGGCAGCGATCGCTGAGGATCGGCGGCGGCACCTCACCGAGGTCATCGCTCCGGCGTTGGCGCGGGGCCGTACCGTGATCTGCGACCGCTACCTGTTGTCGTCGTATGTCTTCCACACCGCCGATGGTGTCCAGCAGAGCGTCGTCGAGCAGCTTAACCGTGGGTGCCCGCTGCCGTGCGTCAATGTGGTGCTGTGTGTGCAGGCCGCCGAGCTGGGCCGCCGCCGCGCGGGCCGGGCGCGAGCGACGCGGCTGCAGCGGCAGGACCCCGCTGCGGAGACGGCCGCCTACCTCCACTACGCCGAAGTGATGCAAACGCAGGGCGTGGCAAGAGTCATCGTCGATAATTCCACGATGACCGATCACTATCGCCTGCTCGACTGGCTGTGCGAATCCCACCTCGAGGGGCTGCAGTGACCCTCGACCTGCCGGACATGCACGCGCCCGCCGGGGATCTGGCGTTCTTACTGGGGGTGCTGTTCAACCAGCAGATCCGCGCCGAGACCGCCTGGAAGGCCCCGGCGCGGCTGGCCCAGCGGCTCACCGGTCCGGCCGGTCGGGGCGGGCTGGACCCTGCCGCGCTCGCCGCGGCAGACCCGGTCTGGCTGGCCGGGGTGATGCGGCAGCGGCCTGCCGTGCACCCGTTCGCCGTCTCGATGGCCCGCCACGTCACCGGGATCTGCGGGCAGCTCGTCGACGACTACGGCGGCCGGGCCTGTAACGTGTGGGCCGGCCGGCCACGCGCGGCCGTGCTGCTGGACCGGCTGACCCGTTTCCCCGGCATCGGCCGCCACAAGGCCACCGTGGCCATCGCCTTGCTGACCTGCGAGTACGGCGTGCCGCTGACCGGCCCGGCCGGCACCCTCACCGACCAGGCGCTCAGCTCGTGCCCACGCCTGCGCGAGGTCCTGCTGACCTGACCCGCGATGATGTGCCGACATGGAAGGGACACCCCATGACACAGCCGTCTGCCCTCCCCGTCCCCGAGCACCCGGCAGGTGGTGTCCCCGCAACCCGGGACCTGCCGCGGCCGGCCAGTCACCGGCGCAGCGCCTACACGCCACCGGCGGGTGCGCTGCCGTCCCTGGTGTTCGACGCCGGCAGGCAGTGCTTCACCGCCCCCGGCGGCGAGGAGACCACAGATCTGGTCGAGCGGATGGACCGGCCGCTGTCGGTGACGTTCCAGCTCACCCGCGAGTGCAACTTCTCCTGCAGCTATTGCTCAGAGCCACCCGGTATCACCACGCGCACCCGTCCCGAGGTCCTGGCGATGCTCGACAAGCTCGCGGGAATGCGCCGGATCATCCTGTCGGGAGGCGAACCGATGCGCTACAAGCACTTCTGGGAGGTCCTGGAGTACTGCCAGCCCCGGTTCGAGCAGGTCGTGCTCTCCACCAACGCCTCGATGATCACCCGGGACGGCGCCGCGCGGCTACGGGACCTGGTCGACTATGTCGACATCACCGTGGATGGCCCGCGCGGCCCGCACGACCGCATCCGCGGGAACTACGACATGGTGATCCGCGGACTGCGGCGTGTCGCCGAGGAAAGCATCCCCTTATCGGTGATCTGCGTTTACATGGGATCCAACAAGCGGAAGATCCACTACATCTGCCAGACCGGTGACATCTTCGACGCCAGGAAGGTCAAGATCCTCACCACGATCCCCAAGGGCTACTCCAGGAACCTGTTCGAGGACTTCACCACCGGCGAGGAACTCAGCGAACTGCAAGCATTCCTGAAGAGCGAGCGGCAGGCATGCGGATGGCGGTCACGCATCACCATCGCCGACTGGATGAAGATCGGCGCCGGCCACGCGATCTTGATCGAGCCGGACGGACGCGCCGTCGCCTCCCCGGTCTGGCCGAACCCCGAGTGCATCGCGCCCTTTGCCGACCTGCACACCCAGACCGTGCAGCAGTTATGGGCCAGCTACCCCTACAAAGCGGCTCACCTGGACAAATACCTGGAAAGGACCATGATGGTCCTGGACTGAGTGCGACCAAGTCCAAGCCGCCGCCAACGGCAGCGGCCGCCCATGATCGGCTGCTAGCCTCGGCACCCCACTCGTCCCGCCGACCACATGGGGTGGCATTGGGCATGGACCCCTTAACCCAGAACGCGTCACTGCGCGACCTGCAAAGCTACGTGGCCAAACTCGAAGCCGAACGCGGGTTCGACGGGCGTTCGGCCGAGTCGCAATGCCTCAAGCTGTGCGAGGAGGTCGGGGAACTGGCCGGCGCGGTCGGGGCACTGACCGGGCAGCCACAAGACGTGCGGCGGCGCGGCAGCGCCGACGTCGGCGATGAAGCCGCCGACGTGCTGTTGATGCTGCTGGCCGTTGTCAACCGCAGCGGCATCGACCTGGAAGAGGCACTGCGCCGCAAAGAAGCCCGCAACAACACCCGCCAATGGAGGTGACAGGGCGAACTGTGCCCGGCGAGGGTAGATAGTGGAGCCGTTGCCGAAGGGGGAGCGCCAGTGACCAGGCGGGCGGTGCGAGCGGGCTATGGCCGCTACGCACGGATTGCGGGTCGCGTCTCTGTTATGTTCGCAGAGGCCGGAAGACTGTCGTTGTTGTGCCTGCGGGGGCCGGGCAGAGAGAAGTCGCCGGGGGTTACGTTCCGATATCGTCTCCCCCTTTGTCTGCCAGAACACCCGGGACGGCACCTGCCTGAGACGCCGAGGTTGTGATCCGGAGCGGGATGGCGGAAACGTCAAACTGCGGCCTCTTCGCCACGAAAATAGAGCAACCCGGCGGCCTGTGCTGATCAACGTTGGCCCAGGTGGCGCCTGCAACCTTGCACGGCCTGACCGCGGCTGGCTGCAGTGGACTGCATGATCATCTCGCAGGCCTCGCACAGGTTGTCGATGTGCAGGCCGCGCAGCCGGGCAAGATTGGTGCGTCCCACCCAGGCATCTGCTGCTGGGCGCCTGGCAGCGATGTTACTTGCGGTCACAGTCCTGATGGCCTCGATCGCCTGCATGATGATCTCGGCACACCACCGGTGGTGATCGGCGGCCAAAGCCAGCGCGGCCATCGGCGTACGACACGGCCCGTGGGGAGAATGGCTGCTCGGAGCCCGGTTGCTCCGGCCAGGATGTACCCGGCCGGAGCCGCACGCGCCCGGGACGTCACCGTGTCGTGCACGAATCTATCAACCTCCACTCGGTGCCCGTCACCGCTTCACTGCAATCCGTCACAGCGTCCGTCGTGTGCGTCTACAGGTGGTGGCGTAGGCGCCACTGCAGCCCTCATCGGAGGCTTTGCGTTGCCCTGGGCATCAGGGGCTGGGTGGACGGTCGCCGCGCGTGGCGACCGGGCACCCAGCCGGTCCAGGCTCGAGGGTCCAGACGGATCTCCGCCACCTTGGTCAGGCGCAGGTATCGCTGGTCGGCTCGACGGTGACTGACTGGCCGGCATCCAAGACGAATGCGCCTCGCCGGGGGATGACGCCGCGCCGGTCGATGTGCGCGGGCTGATTCCCCGGAGGGTATTTGCGCGACCAGGCCTGCGGGGGACCCGCTGCGGATCGACCTGGCCACGAAGATCCGGTTCGTCGCTGTCACCGGCGGGGGAGAAGACGACTACCTGCTGATCCGAGCGGGCTGAGCGCGAGATCGCCCAGCAATGACACAAGCGCGCAGGATCCCGGTGTGCTGGGATGGGCCCGGTGCCGGGGTGCGGTGTCTGCCGTCTGTCTGATCATGGGTGCCACTTTCTGCGGAGCTCGTTCAAGATCTCGGTAGCTGAGCGGGGGTCGCCGGGGCCGGCGGGCGGCAGGGCCGGTGGGGTGGTGTGATCGCATTTGCGGACGAAGTCGCCGTGGTCGATGTGGCCGTGGTGGTCGCACCAGGGGCAGTCGGTGATGGTGACCTGGGGCGGGTTGCTGCTGGCCGCGGGGGAGTGGTGAGGGGTGTGGTGTCGTCGCCGGGCGGCCAGGCGGCGGGCGAAGTCCTGGTGTCCGGCGTTGCTGTTCATCCAGGCGACGGGGTTGCGGATGCCGTCGCGGGCGGCCTCGTGCAGCACGGCGCGTACCTCCTGTCCGGTGGCGTGGTAGGCGTTCATGAGCTGGGTGGTCAGGGCCGCGAGTTCGTCGTTGTTGCCCGGGTTGTCCGCGCCGCTGATGGCCGTTGCGGGTTGCGGGGGGTGCGGCGCGGGTGGGCTGGGATCGTGGGTACGGCCGGGTCGGCTGGGCGGTGTGTCCCGGCGGGTGTCTGCGGCGCTGATTGCTGTGGCGCCCGGGCTGGTGGCCATGGCGTGCGGGTCGGCGGGTGCGGGCTGCGCGGTGTGTGCTGCGTGCGCCGCTGTCGCAGGGGTGGTGTCCGGTGGTGCCGCGGTGATGGGTGTGGCCGGGCAGGTCAGCAGGTAGGGCACGGTTTTGCGCTGGTGCCGCAGCGCTTGGGCCTGCGCGGGGGTCAGCGGCATACCGGTGTCGGGCTGGAGTGGGGTCAGCCATCCTTTGGCCACCAATGACCGGCGGACGCGGCCGACGGTGCCGGCTGAGCGGATCTTGCACTGCTGCATGAGCCGCCGGTCGGTCAGCCAGGCCCGGTCGTAGGGGAATTGGTGGGCGTGGGCGGCGTAGCACAGCGCGACCGCCAGTTCGGTGATGGACAGCTGTTGGGGGCCCGCGGCCCACAGGGCGTCTTGGTAGAGCTGGTAGGGCTTGACCGGCGCGGGGCCGGGTGCTTGCGCGGGGGTGGGGGCCGGGTCGTTGTCATCGGGCACGAGGGGGTGGCTCCTGGCTGGTGCGATGACCAGGAGACCGGGTGCAGGCGTTCGCCGGGGCGGCTGCGTGCAACGCGCTCTGTCCGGCGCCCGCCTGGCCCGCAGCGCCGGACAGAGCGCTTCATGGGCTCGTCCGGGTCACCGGATGAACAAGGTCAGCTCGCCGTTGAGCGCACGTCACCGGGAGGAGGAGCGGTGGTGCCGGACGCGGAGCTGGCCGTGGCGGATGGCGGCGGGCCAGGGTCCTCACCCGCAGGCCCGGGGGCGTTGCGGCCGTACAGCAGGGCGACCAGCTGCGCGGTGGGGATTTTGATCTTGCGGCCCAGCCGCAGGATGGGGGTGATGTCCTTCTGCCAGTCTCCGCGGCGGATCATCGCATACGCCGTCCACTCCCCGATGCCCAGCACCGACGCGGCGGTCGGGACATCGATCACCGGCCCCTGGGCCTCCAGCGTTTCGCGGGACCATGGCGCCCGCCTCCTGGCGGGCCTCCTTGCCTCAGCGGGCGGTGTCAATGGAGGCTTCTGACCTGGCACGGCGATTCACCGGCGCCGCTGACTCTGGCCGGCTGCTGGTGCTGCGGCGGCTGGAGGGGCCTGCGAGCAGGCCGGTGAGCGCGCTGCGGCGTGGCATCGAGGCAAGCGGTTCCAAAGGTGCCCCTGGCGTCCATGTAGGGCACCGGAGCGGTCGAGGCCACCGGGCGCGGCGGGGGCGTGGAGGCCGGCGCGTTGGCCTGCCCGGGTGCAATCCGTCATCGGGAGTTCCTCACTGGGCGGCAATGGTCGTGGCGTCGTATGGCCTGGTTTGAGTCGCCGGGATCGCAATTGACGCTGCGACGATACCCGGTGCATTGTCAGCAGAGCTGTCAGCGCAATAAGAAATATGCCTTGTTTCGAATACGCGGCGCGGACCGGACAGCCGGAATAGTGCGTCCAGGCGGGCGGTGCCCGGCGGTGTGTGAGCCCGATGCCGCGACGCGGGCGGGCCTCGGCTGTTGCGCAGTCCGGTGAGGCGCGCGACCCGATTCGATGGTCGCCGCAGGCGCCTCTCGATGTCGTTGCGCCAGGCGGCCAGTCGTGGTCTCGGTCGGCCAGGACCCGCATCGTTCGAGAGAGATGCAGAGGGTGAGAAAGAGGGTGGGCTTCGATGATCGGAGCAGTTTGATTCGGTCATCGGAGCAGCCTGCTGTGATGAGCGGAGCAGTAACTGCTCCGATGGTCATAGCAGCGGTGCCGCCGACTGCTCCGGCTACTGCAGCAGCACTGCTTCGATAACCGGAGCAGCAGGAGGGGTGTGTGCTCTGCTGGTCGGAGCAGCCTGCGAGGTTCTCGGCGTGTTGGTCTGCTCTGCTCATCGCAGCAGCAGGCGTCCGCCGCCCTTGCTGCGATGCGCACCGCCGGGGACCAAGCTCGAAATGGTCAAGGCCGGTGCGCAGCTTGCAGCCGAGGCCAGGGATGCGTGGTAGGAGCTGGTTGAAGTTGCCCGGCCGGAACCGAACGCGGCCGCAATCGGAACCAGCGCCTGCCCACCGGTTCGACCGGCCAGACCCGGCCGGTCGATCCAGGTGGCTGTGCGAGCGATCTCGGTGACCTTCGCGTAGGCCCGCAGGTCATGCGTTGGCCAAGGGTGGAGCGCTGGGCCGTGAGGGCGCAGGTCAGGCGGAGCGGCCGCGGTGGACGCACATTACCTGGTTGGTCTTCTGGTCGTGGTCGTTGGTGGTGGTTCCGTAGATCACCGCAGGGCCGGCCGCGCTGTAGCGTCCGGGGATCTGGGTGGGTTCGTCGAAGCTGAGGCCATAAGTGATGTACTGGCCGCTGGCGGTCGTGGCCATCATGAGCCTGTCCTTTTTTGTGCTGTCGGTGGTGTCGTCGCGGTATACCAGGGCGAAGTCGGTTCCCGAGGTCGTGGCGGCGACGCAGCCGAAGCCCGGCGGGTTGTCGGACGTCCTGATCCAGGAGTCACGGGTCTTGGCGTAGGTCCACTGGTCCTGGTTGGGCTTCTTGTAGTACTCCGCCGTGATGTTGTTGACGCGGCAGGCGCAGATGACGTTGTTGTCGCCGTCGACCGCCAGGGCCGGCCCGTTGAAGATGCGGGGTCCGATGTCTTGGGGGGTCCTCCATTTCAGGGTGCTGCCGGAGGACAGGTCGACCTGGGTCCATTTCAGGTCGTGGAGGTTGGGGTCGGTGTAGGTGACGACGAGTTTGTCGCCGGCCACGGCGGCGGCCATGCGGCCGGACTGGACCCAGATGTCGTCGACTCGCGCGGGGCTGCTCCAGGAGCCGCCCGTCCCGTGGCCGGGGCGCATGGTCCAGTACACGCGGTCCTCGTACTTCTTCTGGAACAACACGATCACCCCGCGCGTGGGGTGCCAGGTCACCGCGGGTGCGTTATCGGTGGTGCAGGAGTCGGGGAGCTTTGCCTCCAGGGACCATTTGCCGTCGTGGTAGACCGTCAGGTACAGCCGGTCGTCGCCTTGGCCGCCCTTGTGCACGCAGTAGTAGGACCCGGCGCGGTCGGTGGCCAGCGCGGGCGCATGCGTGCTGCGGTGGGCCGGGATGACCCGGTCGCTGCTCCAGCCCTTGCCCCGCTCCCAGATCGACCACCACAGCGCGGTGTCGCCGGGGTCGGGTGGCGGTGGCGGTGGTTTGCCCTGCCCGTCGTCCCAGACGGTGGGCACGAACGCGCCGGGCACCAGCCAGGGTGAGGTGAAGCGGATACCGGTGCCCTTGTCGATGGCTTTCACCCACAGCTGGCGGGAGGCGATGTACAGCTCGATCAGCCCGGCGACCTTCTTGTTCTTCTTGGCCGCCTTCTTCAGGTCGTCCTTGATCCCGCCGATGTCGGCGAGGAACTGCGCGACGGCCTGGCGGTTGAGGTAGAGGTGGAACCCCCACCACAACGGCTCGAAGGTCACCTCGGCCTTCTTGTCGTGCACCCGGACGGCCTGCCCGGCCTCGACCTCGGCGGCCAGCTCGGCCAGCTGCCGGTCCCGGTCCTGGATCACGCTGGTCATGACGTTGCCCCCTCTTGGATGTGCACTGCTGATCGGATGAGGCGCCGACGCAGCCGCCCAGCCGCGGGTGCCCGCGCAGCCCGGTCCGCGGATTCGCGCCGGGGAGACCGGGCCCGCCGCTCCAGGCCGCCGTTGTGCCCGGCGTCCCGTCCGGTCGTGTCTGATCCGTTGTCTGTGTCCTGCCCCTCACCGGCCTGCACCGCCGGTAACGCCTATTGCGGAACAAAACAGGCATTTCTGACCGTGGGGTGGTCGTCGGGCGCGGCAATCTACAGTGCCGGGCGCTGCGTTTCGCCGTCTCAAGCCACCCGGCGGGGGCCCGGAACCTGAATCCGCCGGGCCGCCGCCAGGGCGTGGTGACCGGTTCGGGCATATCCACCCCGGTCACGCATCCGAATCATGACGAACACGGTTAGTGACGTCCCGGGGGATGGGTGCTGTCCTGGGGGTCCCCGCCACACACCCTGAAGGGTCACCCCCATGACACTGCAGGCACCGCTCACCGCCGCTGCCGCCGCCCTCACACTGATCCCCGCGGCGGCCTTCACCATCCCCGCCCTGAACACGGCGTCGGCCTCCGATGGCCGACCGCGGCCGTCCGCCACCACCACGCCCGACCCCTGCCCCAAGTTCCTGGACAAGAAGAACGACAGCTACAGCTACACCATCAAGCCCAGCACCTTCACCTTCCGCACCGACGCCCAGGGCCGCCCCGTCAGCGCCACCGCTGACCCGCTCAAGCACCTGGCCGCCAAGCGCGGGACCTGCCAGGGCATCGTGGGCGGATGGGGCGAGCCCAAACATGACAGCAAGGGCCACCCCATCAAGTGGGACGGCGGCCACCTGGTCGGCAACCAGTTCGGCGGCCGCGACGAACGCTACAACCTGATCCCGCAACGCCAATCGGTCAACCGCGGCGTCTACAAGAACTACGAGACCTACGCCGGGTACTGCGTCAGCAAGAAATCGGTCTCGGTCCGCGCGCTGACGGTCACCCTCACCTATCCCGCCGACGTCACCAACGTCACCCCCACCCAGTTCGCCCTCAACCTGGCCATGACCAACACCAAGACCAACAAGGACCACACCCTGACCGCCACCATCTACAACGACGACCGCGACCAGAACGCCACCACCACCTCGATCAGGCAGCAAGCCAAGAACGCCGGCTGCACCTGACCTGAAACAGGGAGAGGCGGCAGAAAATCGCCTCCGCCCCATCGAGAAGCCGACGGGCGCACCTAACTCAAAGCGCCCTGGACCCGCGGTGGGCCGCCGCCATGGTCTGGTGAACGCCCCGCCGGGCGGGGTGGCCCCGACGGCAGCGGTGAAATCTGTACGGTTCTCGGCTCTGTCGCGTAGTCGGTGGTGACGCCCTGGTCTCGGTAAACACGGTCGGTCATGCAGAAGATCAACAACTCTGTGGAGCTGGTGTTCTCCGGGCTGCCTGAAGGAAAGACGTATGGGTCGCCCCCATCGTCGGACCCGCCGGTCCGGCGCCGTACCGGAAATCCGGTACCCCGCCACTGGCGCAGCGGGCCCGCTGCCTGACCACGGTCAGGGGACAGGCCCGAACCGGGTGTCCTCGTCCACCAACGCCACCGCCCGGGCTTCTGCCTCCGACACCCCTCTGACACCCCGCAGGTTCGCGTCCCGCAGGTCCGCGTCCCGCAGGATCGCGCTCCGCAGGTTCGCGTCCCGCAGGTCCGGGTCCCGCAGGTCCGCGCCCCGCAGGGTCGCGCCCCACAGGTCCGCGTCCCACAGGACCGCGTCCCGCAGGTCCGCGCGCTGCAGGTTCGCGCTTCGCAGGTCCGCGCCCCGAAGGTTCGCGCCCCGCAGAGCCGCGCGCTGCAGGTGCGCGCCCCGCAGGTGCGCGTCCCGCAGGTGCGCGTCCCGCAGGTGCGCGTCCCGCAGGTGCGCGTCCCGCAGGTGCGCGTCCCGCAGGTCCGCGTGCTGCAAGTTCGCGTCTCCTAGTCGCCGACCTGGGCGACACCCGGCTGTGGCGCACCAACACCCGCACCACCACCTGCGGCCCCTGGACCACATGTCCCGCCACACCGTCCGCCTCGACAAGATCCGGGCGCACTGGGACGACATGCTGCGCGTCGCCGGCTCCCTCACCACCGGTCAGGTCCGTGCCTACGACCTGATCCGGATGCTGTCGCGCGACGGCCGCCCCACCGGCCTGGGCGACGCGTTCGCCCACTACGGCCGGATCTTCAAGACCCTGCACCTGCTTCAGTTCCTGGCTGACAACGGCTACCGCCGCATGATCGGCACCCAGCTCAACGTCCAGGAGGCCCGGCACCGCCTGGCGCGGCGCATCGCCTTCGGTAACCGCGGGCAGCTTCGCCAGCGGTACCGCGAAGGGATGGAGGACCAGCTCGGCGCGCTGGGCCTGGCGCTCAACGCCGTAGTGTGGTGGAACACCCTCTACCTGGACGCCGCCGTCAAACAGATCCGCGCCGACGGGTTCCCCGCCACCGACGACATGTGCGCCCGGCTCTCCCCGATCTGCTTCGAGCACATCAACTTCCTGGGCCGCTACGCCTTCACCCGCGCCGACCCCGCCGCCGGGCTCCGTCCCTTCCACAAGGCCGAAGAGAACTAGAATTGTTTCGCAAGGTGGGGGCCGCTCGGAATTGTCAGTGGTCAGCAATATCCTTCGGCTGCGGGAAGCAGCATCGTCTACCAACGACCAAGGGGGGTCGATGAGCGCCAGTCAGTACCGCAGCCAGTTGAAGAGGAAGCGCAAGCAACGCCTGGACGCGCAGAAGAAGGCGGGCGAGTACCGCAGCAAGGAGACCAGGAAACGGTCGGAGGTGGCCAAAGCCCGATCGGCGGCGTCCAAGGCCAAGAGCGCCATGACCGCGCGCAGCAAGCTGCGCGAAGCCGAACGCAGGGAGAAAGAAGCCGAGCAGGCGGGCAAAGACGCCGACCGCTGGCAGGGCAAGGCCACCGACTACGCCGAACAGGAAGCCGACCTCCAGACCAAGCTCGACAAGGCCGAGCGTGCCGAGCTCGACGACGCCCAGCGTCGGCGCGAACGGGAGACAAAGCAGGCGGAACGCCGTCGTACAGCGGCCGACCGGGCTCTGCATGACCGCCTCGAACAGACGGAAGCGAAAGTGGACTGGGCTATGCGCGACATCCGTGCTCCCAAGACGGAGAAGCTACGGATTCTCCTGCTGGGCTCTTCGTCCGAGCGCGGCGAGCGCGCCCTGCGCGTCGGACGCGAGCAGAAACGCATCCGCAACGCGGTCGAATCGGCATTGTTGCGCGATTACGTCGAACTCGACGTGCGGCCGGCCGCGACGACCGAGGACCTGCTGGACGGCATCACTAAGAACCGTCCACACGTCGTGCACTTCTCCGGTCACAGTGACGACGACCTGATCGAGTTCGAGGACGAGACCGACGACTACCACGAAGGAGTGGTAGTCACCGCCCGCGCATTCGCCTCGGCGGTCCGGGCCACCGATGATCCGCCGCTGCTGGTCCTGCTCAACTCCTGCAACTCCGCCGCGCAGATCGACCGCCTGGTCCAAGAGCAGATCGCACCGTTCGCCATCGGGATGGCCGACGAGATCGAGGACGGCGACGCCATCACCTACGCCGCGCAGTTCTACGCCGCGGTGGCCAACGGGCAATCCATCAGGTCGGCCCACCTGTCTGCCCAAGCCGCCCTTGAGTTGGCTGGGCTGGCCGGCGCCGAGCTGCCAACGCTGGCTCACGCCGACGACGTCGACCCCGCCACCGCAGTCCT
Organism: Actinomadura graeca; assembly: GCF_019175365.1. NCBI lineage: Bacteria > Bacillati > Actinomycetota > Actinomycetes > Streptosporangiales > Thermomonosporaceae > Actinomadura > Actinomadura graeca. Next base: position 8,319,488 of record NZ_CP059572.1, read on the forward strand.
GGTCAAACCGGCGGAGTGACCCCGTTTCATAGGCGACCGCCTATGAAACACCCTCAGCTGTCGATGTCCGGAGTCGTGTGCACGGTGTGCCGGCCCGGGGGGCCGTGCTGGTGGTCAGTGATAGGCGGTGACGGCGGCGAGGTAGAGGCCGGTGGCGGTGGCTCCGGCGCCCGCGCCGGTGAGGATGGCGTTGACGGTGCCGGCGCCGGTGCTGCGGGCGAGCAGGCCGGCGGTGATCGCGATGTTGAGTGCGGTGGACAGGGCGAGCAGCAGGGCCAGGATCTGCACCGGGCTCATCTGTGTTGGCTCCCGTCGGCTTGGTGGCGGATGGCCCCGCGTGAGAGGGGGCCGGGTGGGTGAAGCCGACGGTGCCTGTCCAGCGGGGGCGTCCAGCAGGAGTCCGATCGCAGATCGGACAGATCCGGTGAAGACCGGCCGGTGGGCGCTCTAGGGTGCCGGGCAGGGCCGGGATGCACAGCCCGGGGTGTCCGAGGGGGAGCCTGGACGCCTCTTGCCGGGCGCGGTGGACGGGAGGGCGCGGTGGTGGCGGGTTCGGCGGGCGGGGACGTGGAGCGGGATTTCGCGGCGTTGATCGCTGAGCTGGCGCGGTTCCGGTCAGACCGGCTGGGGCGCGAGCCGTCCGACCGTGCCCTGGCCAAGGCCGCGGAGGTTTCCCCGATGACGGTGGGGGGCTGGCTGCGCGGTGACCGGTTCCCTCAGGAACTCGACAAACTGCTCAGGGTGGTGCGGGCCGTCGGGGCGCGGGCCGGGCGGGCCGGCCTTGCGCCGGCCGACCGGGCCAGAGTCGCCGCGCTGGTGGATCCGCAGCGGTGGAAGGACGCCTACCGGGCCGAGGCGGCCCGGCGCGCCCAGGGTACGCGCGCCGCGGTGGAGGCCGGGCAGGGCCGGGCGGCGCTGGAGGGGTTGCGGCCGGGGCGGCCGCTGTCGCAGGTCACCGATCCGTTCGCCTTGGAGGTGCACCGGCCGATCGCCCTGGAGCAGGCGGGGGACCTGCCGGTGCTGCCGCGGTATGTGCGGCGGGCGCACGACCGGCGGCTCGCCGAGGCCGTCGGCCGGGCCGCCGGCGGGGGCAGTGTGATGGCGGTGCTGGTGGCCGGGTCGTCGGCGGGCAAGACCCGGGCCTGCTGGGAGGCCCTGCGGCCGTTACGCGACCGCCCCGAGCAGTGGCGGTTGTGGCATCCGCTGGATCCGGCCCGGTCCCAGGCGGCGGCAGGGGACCTGGAGCGGGTGGGCCCGTACACGGTGGTGTGGCTGAACGAGACCCAGGAGTACCTGAGCGGTGAGGGAGGGGAGCGGGTCGCGGCCAAGCTGCGCACCCTTCTGGCCGACCCGGGCCGGGCGCCGGTCCTGGTGCTGGGAACCCTGTGGCCCCGCCACCACACCGACCTGACCCGCCAACCCGGTTCGCAGGTGAGCCAGGTGCTGGACGGCACCCTCATCGAGGTACCCGGGACCTTCACCGGCGCCGACCTGGACGCCCTGCGGCAGGCCGCCGGAGATGATGCCCGGCTGGGGCAGGCGGCCGACCGCGCCGAGGACGGGCAGATTACCCAGTACCTGGCCGGCGGGCCGGCGCTGCTGGAACGGCTGGCCGCCGCGCCGCCGGAGGCCAAGGCGCTCATCTGGGCGGCGATGGACGCCCGCCGGATGGGACACCGCAACGCCCTTCCCCAGGCGCTGCTGGAGGAGGCCGCCACGGCGTACCTGACCGACATCGAGTATGAGCGGCTGGGCGACGACTGGCTGGAACAGGCCCTGGCCTACGCCTGCGAACCGTGCAAGGGCGCCCGCGGGCCGGTCACCCGCATCCGACCGCGCCGCAACGACCGGCGGGGCCGCCGTACCGCCGCGGCCCCGCTGCCCGGCACCGGGCCGGTGTACCGGCTGGCCGACTACCTCGACCAGCACGGCCGCACCACCCGCCACCACCAGATCACGCCCATCGGCTTCTGGGCCGCCGCGGCCGCCCATGCCCACCCCGCCGACATGGGCCGGCTGGGGGACGCCGCCTGGGCCCGGGGCCTGTACCGCGACGCCACCCAGCTCCACAAGAACTCCACCCTCCACGGCGACCCGGCGGCGGCATACACGCTCATCAAGCACCTGCATGCCCTGAATACCGACGATCACCGCCCCGCCGTACACGCCGCCGCGCACGCCCCCCTCGATGACCCGTACGCCGTCGCCTCCCTGCTGCGAGGGCTGCGGGAGGTGGGGGCGGGTGAGCAGGTGGCCGCGCTGGTGGCCCGTGATCCCGCCGCGCACGCCCCCCTCGACGACCCGCGCGCCGTCGCCTCCCTGCTGCGAGGGTTGCGGGAGGTGGGGGCGGGTGAGCAGGTGGCCGCGCTGGCCGGCCGGGCCGCCGCGCAGGTCTCCCTCGACGACCCGGACGCCGTCGCCTCCCTGCTGTACCGGTTGCGGAGGGTGGGGGCGGGTGAGCAGGTGGCCGCGCTGGCCGGCCGGGCCGCCGCGCAGGTCTCCCTCGACGACCCGTACGCCGTCATCTTCCTGCTGGAGGTGTTGCGGGAGGTGGGGGCGGGTGAGCAGGTGGCCGCGCTGGTGGCCCGTGATCCCGCCGCGCACGCCCTCCTCGACGACCCGCGCGCCGTCGCCTCCCTGCTGCAAGGGTTGCGGAGGGTGGGGGCGGGTGAGCAGGTGGCCGCGCTGGCCGGCCGGGCCACCGCGCAGGTCTCCCTCGACGACCCGCACACCATCGCCTCCCTGCTGTACCGGTTGCGGAGGGTGGGGGCGGGTGAGCAGGTGGCCGCGCTGGTGGCCCGTGATCCCGCCACGCACGCCCCCCTCGACGACCCGGACGCCGTCGCCCGCCTGCTGCAAGGGTTGCGGGAGGTGGGGGCGGGTGAGCAGGTGGCCGCGCTGGTGGCCCGTGATCCCGCCACGCAGGTCTCCCTCGACAACCCGGACGCCGTCGCCTTCCTGCTGCGAGGGTTGCGGAGGGTGGGGGCGGGTGAGCAGGTGGCCGCGCTGGTGGCCCGTGATCCCGCCACGCAGGTCTCCCTCTACGACCCGCGCGCCGTCGCCTCCCTGCTGCGAGGGCTGCGGGAGGTGGGGGCGGGTGAGCAGGTGGTCGCGCTGGCTGGCCGGGCCGCCGCGCAGGTCTCCCTCGACAACCCGCGCGCCGTCGCCTCCCTGCTGCAAGGGTTGCGGAGGGTGGGGGCGGGTGAGCAGGTGGTCGCGCTGGCTGGCCGGGCCGCCGCGCAGGTCTCCCTCGACAACCCGGACGCCGTCGCCTCCCTGCTGCAAGGGTTGCGGAGGGTGGGGGCGGGTGAGCAGGTGGTCGCGCTGGCTGGCCGGGCCGCCGCGCAGGTCTCCCTCGACAACCCGGACGCCGTCGCCTCCCTGCTGCAAGGGTTGCGGGAGGTGGGGGCGGGTGAGCAGGTGGCCGCGCTGGTGGCCCGTGATCCCGCCGCGCAGGTCTCCCTCGACAGCCCGGACGCCGTCATCTACCTGCTGCAAGGGTTGCGGGAGGTGGGGGCGGGTGAGCAGGTGGCCGCGCTGGCTGGCCGGGCCGCCGCGCACGCCCCCCTCGACAACCCGGACGCCGTCGCCTCCCTGCTGGAGATGCTGCGGGGGGTTGGGGCGGGTGAGCAGGTGACCGCGCTGGTAGCCCGTGATCCCGCCGCACAGGTCCCCCTCGACGACCCGCGCGCCGTCGCCTCCCTGCTGGAGATGCTGCGGGGGGTTGGGGCGGGTGAGCAGGTGACCGCGCTGGTAGCCCGTGATCCCGCCGCACAGGTCCCCCTCGACGACCCGCGCGCCGTCGCCTCCCTGCTGGAGATGCTGCGGAGAGTCGGGGCGGATGAGCAGGTAGCTGCACTGACCGACTTGTTGCCAGCCGCAGGCTTGTTCGAGGGGTTTCTTGAGGTTGGTGATCGCAGGGTGCGGTATCGGTTCGGGCGGGAATCAGATGATGGGCGCCCCGCCGAGCCCTGGGGGTGGGAAGACCTGGAGTGATCGGCCAGCCCCCGTTCGTCCGCCACCTGAAGATCGGCCGGTCCTCGCAAGCCCCCGGCCGGGCTGCTGTCGCGCGACTACCTGTGGGACGCGATGGCGTGGCTGTTCGAGGGAGGTGAACGCGGCTTCGAGCACATCTGGTCCAGCCGCGACCAGCCGCCTGAACAGCTCCGGTTCGGGCCGTCGTGGAACACGCTGCTGAAGCTGCGCGACCGGTCCGGCGGGTCGCTGTGGGAACACCCAAACCCGACGGCGCCCCAGACTAGCAGGCCGACTACCACCGGTGCCGGCTCAGCCCGCACGGTCGCCGGCACTACGAGACGCACGGGGCGTGCTACGCAGAGCTGTTCCCCGACGTCCAGGCGCCGCAGCCACCACGCCGCGACGGCGCCCACCAGGACCTGGCCGACCATGCCGTCCGCAAGCCGCGCGGGCTGCTCGCGATGGCGCAGTGGCGGCTGCTGGCCGCGCTGGTCCAGGTGCACCGCTCCGGGTCGTAACCACCGCCATTCGGACGCCGGTGGTGCGTTCCAGGCCGAGCGTGCCTTCTCCTCGGCCGCCTGGTCGGCGTCGAAGACCGCGTGCAGATAAGTGCCGCTGGCGCTGGTTCAATTCCTCCCACGCCTGCGCCGGGCTCTGCCGGGGGTACCCGGCTGCCCGGCCTCAGCCATCGTCGTGGCCGGGCTGCGGTGGACGGCGGGGCCTGGCCGACCAGCTCCTGGAGCATCGCCTGTGCGCTGGCCGCGGCGTCGTCGGCGCGCTGGGCCCGGTCGCGCAGGTCGGTGATCTGGGTCTGCGTATCGGCCCGGAGGGTGTCGAGGTCGGCGCGGGCCTGCGCAGCGGCCTGCTCGGCAGCGGCGCGGGCGGCGTTCGCCTCGCCGGCCTCGGCGCGGAACCCGGTGACCTGCTCGGCCAGTTCCAGGGTGTGATCGGCGTTGTGCTGGGCCCGCTGCTCGGCCTGCTCGCCCGCTGGCATCGGCGCTCGTTCTACCGTTGAGGCGAGGTTCCATCCCTGGTGTTCGCTGGAGGCACGTTCAGTGTAGAAGCCCGAATGCACCCGACGGCGCAGGGACGGCTTGCCGTGCCAGCGCGACGCCGAGTGGCTAGGGCAGTGGCGGGGGTACGGACTTCCCTGCTGTGGAAGACTCTGCTGGACGCCGACCGGCCCGTCTTCTTCGATGCCGACGACTAGGACTTCCAGGACTGACATGGCGGAACCGGCGAACGACGACGCTGCGCGGCTGGCACGACGAGCCGCGCGCGCCGCCGAGCTTCAGGCCCGTTACGGCCACCCCCGCACCCGCGTCATCGACGACCACATGTTCGCCGTCGGCGGCGGCGTCTGGTACCCCAGCACCTTCCGCCTCCAGCTGTTCACCGCGCCCGGCGCGCGGCCGGTCGCGGTCGTCATCCAGACCTGCGGTGAGGGCATGGGCCTGACCAACGGGCGCGAGAGGTACCTGGCCGAGATCTGGCGACGGCACTGCCCCGACGAGACCGAGCCCCCGCTGTGGATCGCGCGGCAACTGCGGCGCGGCTGGGATCAGTTCATGCTGATGAACCTGCCGGCGGGTCCCGAGCCCCACACCATCACCGCCGCCCACATCGGGCACTGCACGCTGACCCTCGATCAGATCCGTGCCATGGTCGAATCCGACGTCGACGACGACCGCGGAGAGGGCTTCGTCCCCCGCCCACCCGAGCCCGACGCACAGACCCGGTTCTCGACGGCGTGGGTGGCGCTGTTGCCGCGACCCGACCCGTTCCGGCAGGACGACTGCATGCCCAACGGGATCACCCCGGCCCGGCGCCTCGCCCGCCAGCTGATGCCCCGCTTCCTGCCCCGCCGAGGTCCGGCCTGCTGCTGGTACCACGAGGGGAACTGGCGGAAAGTCTCCCGCGTGGCGATCAAGCTGCTGCGGCGGGCGAACCGCGTCGGTATCGACCACGACGAACTATACGACTACTTCGAGGAGCAGTAGCTCGGCATCACCCTCACCGACTGGGAGCGCCAGGCTCTGCTCACCCTCGCCTGCAACGCGGACGCCATCATCCTGCAGCGCGACGGGCTGTGCCGTGAATACGTCAACGGCCAACACCGCGTCCAAGCGATGCTGGATGCGGGCGTCCACCGCACCATCACCGCGCGCACTGTCTACCCCGAACTAATTCGAGACCCCGACTGGCCCCACAACGCTCCCACCGCCGCCCAACTCGGTCTCTGCGTCGGCCTGGACGACGATGACGACGAATGACACGACGCGGACGCTCAGGCAGAGCGTTCCGATGACGGGGTTTGACGACAGATAGGGTCCGATCCCCGCACGGAAGGGCCCCAATGGCGAACCTGATCTACAAGCGGGTCTCGGCCGACCAGCAGTCGACCGCCCGGCAGAGCCTCGTCCTGGACGAAGCCCGCATCGCCGACCTGGTCACCTTCGAGGAACAGGCCGGCACCTCCAGCCGCCGCTACCCGCTCCAGCGACCAAGTTGGGGCGATCCTAAGAATGGTGCTCCCTGAGGCAAACGGGTGGATAACCGTAGTAATCCACCGAGATCGTGGCGATCATTTTGAGATTGGGCACCACGGTGACGGGCCGGGATGGTTCCGGGGGGTGGTCGAGTGCTCGATGGCCTCGATGCCTAACTCCCATACGTCCTGGTAGCTCATGCGGCCGGGCAGCCACTGCCCGAGGTCGAGCCTCTTGCCGCTCTGGACACAGTTGTAGGGGGACAGCGCGAAGGGCCTTCCGTGGTTGTTGATGTCGAGGTGCTTGGGTCGGTTACCGATGCGGTAGTCGATACGGATCTCGAAGGTCACGGCCTGCCGGGTGGTGATCGACTGGATGAGGAGCGAGTCCTGCTGGCCGTCTTGCACGGTCAGGGTGCGGTTGTTGAAGAACAGGTCGCCGGGCTTGTATGGGCCCCCTTTGGGGCCGGACACCTCACGGGCGCGTGGATCGATCTGGTCAAAGTCGAACATCATCTTTATGGTCTCGCCGCCTTCTTGGGGCGGGATGTTGACCAGACTGCCCCTGTAGGGCTTGGTGCGTTTGATGTTGACGGGGTGGACGTTATCCACGAAGAGCGGCTGGTTGCGTCGCCCCTCCAGTTTGATCACCAGATTGAGCTTCTGCAGGTTGGCTCCGCCCGCCGAGCGCACCTCCTCGATCAGCCTGGAAAGGTTGTAGGCGTTAGCGTCCGCGTTCAGCGAGCTCCATCGCCAGGTTCTGAGGTAGTCCTGCTGCCGGGGTGTCAGGTTGATGCCCGCGGGTGTCACGATCTGGTAAGCGGGGTCGTTGAACTGGACCGTGTAGCGCATGTCCTGGTCGCCGTTGGGCCGTAACTCGGATCGCACCTTATCTTTGGCGGCAGGTGGATCGAAGCCTTGTGCCAGGACGAAGAGGATCAGGGCGCCGGTGAGTGTCCCGGCTACCCCGGTGACGACCGCGATGGCGCACCCTGTCGGCGTGTGCAGCCATTGCAACCATCCTCGCCTCGGCGGTTCGGGATGCGGGGGATGACCTCGAGGACGTCTGCGAGGCGGCCGGTGAGCTGGCCCGCGCGGTGACCAATGATGCTGGGACACGTGCATCTCCTTCATCAAAATTGGGCGGGGGGTTATGTCGTGGGTCCAATAGCCGGACCGGCAGCTCAGCCGTGCGCAGCGCCGACCGGACGATGCGGTCGACCCGCTTGAGCGTCGGCGGCTTAATCCGCTCGGCGCGGCACCGTGCTAGCTCATCCAGACCCATTGACCGCCCCACGGCCGAAGATCCTTACGCCCCAGACCATCCAACGCCGGGCTTACCCGGCAGTCACCACAAACCGTTCTAGATCATCACGGTTTTCCTCATGGGACACCGTTCTTTAGCAGCCATAGGCCCAGCGGGTTCGCGGTGACGTCGGCCAGCGCCGCGGCCGGGTGACCGGGTGGGCGCTGGTCCGGCGGGGTGTGGCGCAGGGTGGTGAGGACGTGCTGCCAGGCCGGTCCGGGGTCGGGTGGCAGGCAGTGAGGCAGGTGGTCCGCCGCGGCCGCTGGGTTCAGGGGGCGGGGTTCCAGCACGGTGGCGGAGGTGATCACATTTGCGGCTTGGTGGACTGCGGTGGTGAACTCGGCTGTGCGGCTGGTGAGGATGAGCTGGTCATCGGCGCTCAGCGACCGGTTCAGCGCGCCGATGGCAGCCGTGTGGGCGGGTGCGGGGAGTGCGTCCAGGCCGTCCAGGACGGGCAGCAGATGGCCGCGCGGGACCAGTGCTCGCACGGTTTGTTCGCCGAGTCCGGGGGCGCGCAGTGTGGGATAGTCGGCCAGGAGCCGGTCGGTGAGCCAGTCGTGCAGCCGGGGGAAGCGTTCGGTGTCCCAGTCGGCGATCGGGAGCAGGACCGGGACCGGTTCGTCAGGGTGCGGGGGGTGGGTGGCCAGCAGGTGCAGCTGCAGCTGCAGCGTGGTCTTGCCTGCCCCTGGGCCTCCCAAGATGATCAAGCGACGTCGGCGGGTCTGGCGGAACCGGGTTGTGAGTGTGTTCCCTGTCCTTGGTGTGGGTTGCGGATTAGGCGGTCTGTAGAGTTTCTGATGGTCAGGAGCTCATCGAAGCATTTCGCCTCGGGTCTGGTGGGGCTGGGTGAGGTCTTCTGCGGAGCCGTTCGTGCGAGCAATGTGCAAGCACAGGGCCACGCGTGGCGAGCTTTGCCCGCAGGTCACCACTACCGCCTGAGGGGGCCCCGTGCGGGCCCGCACTCCGGTGGTTACGGGGGACCATCCCCGCGCGTGCGGGGAGAAGCTCAAGACCTACTTGTCCGGCTCCTGACCAGCGGACTATCACCGCTCGCGCGGGAAGAACTGGAGGACGGGAAGTATGTCGAATCCCGGCCCTTGACACCGTGGCCGCGATCGTCCCGGCTTGGTGGAGGGTCGATCTGTTTGACGCGGTCATCTGGGCGTCGCAGAGTTTCCCCGTGACCCCACCAGGTGCCTCCCCGTCCTCCCAGCCCGAGGCCTCCAACGATCTTCTGATCGCCGCGTTGAACCATGCATGGGCGGCTCATGAAGCGAGGACCAACAGAGGTTTGCAGGTAGCGAACTACTACCTGGTCTCGACTGCGATCTTGGCGACTGCCTACGTCAGTGCGATCACCGCAAACTTGAACATGATCGCCGGGGTCCTGGGCATTTATGAGGCGATCACAACCTTTTTGGCCTATCGAATCGGGCGAGGGCAGGCTGAGGGGGCCTGGCGGGAAGGCAATGCCGTCGCAGAGCTTAGAGCTAGAGTGGCCGACGATCTGAGACTGGAGAAGTTCCAGGTCAGGCAGAACAAGCCGCGCCCGAGTTGGTGGCCCTCGAAGGCGGCGTTCTCAGCGGCCACTGCCCTCGCTGTCAGCGCTGCGAGTTATGCCTTCCTCAGGTGACATGTGCGTTTCCGGCGCAGTGACCACGAGGCTCATGTCTCGAAAATGATCGGTCACGAGATCCGCCTGGGAGGTGCCCGATCAGCCGCTGTTCATGCAGGCCGGTGATATCGCGGAGCCCGCTTCGGATCGGTGAAGGGCACTGGCGAGCGAATGCCCCTCCAGGGACGAAGGACGGGCATTAGGCAGCGCGGAGAGGCTGCCGGGCGTCTGACAGACGTGAGCGAGCTCAATACCCCCTTGCCAACCCCGCCCGATCCGGCCGCAGGCCCGATGAGCCCGCACGCCCCAGCGCTACGCTGGCCTCGGCGACAGAGCCGGTTGATCCGGTGCCTCGGGTGAGCGCGCCGGGTTGGGCCGAGCTGGACGATCTGCCCGGCGGCTGGAGTTGCAGCGGCAACGCCGTGACCATGAACGTGAGCGCGCCGAGGACCGCGCGGACGCTGCCCGGAATTGTGCCGGCGCCGTGCGGGAACGGCGACACGTCAGGGCCGCTATCAGTGGATCAACAGCGGGTGTTGCTGATCGGGGCGCTCCTGGCCGACGGCAGCCTGCTGGCCACCGCGGTGACCTTACGCACCGGCCAGGACGACACGGTGACTACACCCGCCTCGCCGCTCGCGCTCGGTGAAGTCCAGACCGCTCAGGCGCGCGAACAGCAGTCCCAGCAGGTGGGCCTGATTTAGGCGCTGGTTCCGCTTCCGCTGGGCGGTTGAGGTGCCCTGGAACGCGACCTGGTGCCGAGCGGAACGCTCCGGTCTTCGGATTGGCGGGCGGCGGCCGCGGCGAACAGTGCGTTGAGCGCATCGCACAGGTCGGTGCCGGCGGGTGCGAGCGCGGGCGGGTCAGGGGCGAGCGTGGCCAGCAGCTGCGTGGCCTGGCAGCGCAGCCACTCGGCGCCATGCCGGGCACAACCCAGCTATCCCTCGCGACCGTCGCCCGGTACGCGGCCGGGGAACGCCCGGTTTAGCTGGCCTGGGACCCACACGGCCTCGCCGAGGACCTGACCCACTTTCCGGCCCTGGCCGCCGTCGCCCACCCGCCCCGCCGCCCCAGCGGACGCAGACGGTGCCGCCGGTGGAGCGGGCCCGCGGGCGTACCGCCGCGCCGTCTACCGCGCCGCCGCGCAGCGGGTCGCCGCGCACGCCGACCTGACACGCGGTCAGTGCCAGCTCGTGCAAACCGGCCTGGGCCGCGACGCGGTCCACCGCCCTTCCTCGCAGATCACCCCGGAACAGGGCGAACTACTGAAGGCCGCACTCACCAACACCCAGCAGGGAGGACGAGGACCCTACGGTGCCGGGGCCCTGCTGCGCGACCTGACCGCGGTGCGCCACCTGCTGACCCGCCGCGACCGGCAGCACCGGCGAGCCGCCGCCGTCGGCGACAGCGTACCCGCCCCGCAATCCGCTGACGCTCTGACGGCGGCACTCGGGCATGCGGCCGACCGGATTGTCCAGCACTACCGCACCGTGACCGCGCTCGTCCAAGAGCACCACTGGCTGCCCGCCCGCCACCTCGACCACGGCTCCACCGCAGGGCAGGACCCCGCCGGGCACCGGCAGCCGGCCACCTCTCTGGACACGGTGTCGTGGTGGGGCCCCCGGCCTGAGGACCGCGAAGCCGTGCGGCTGCTGGCCGGCCCGTTCTTTGACCACGAACGCGCCGCCGGGATCCGCCACGGCTACGACCCCTTCGACCGCCTCGTGCTGCACTGCGCCGCAGCCCACGCGTTCGCCGTGCAGTGGCCCGCCGCCTGCGCGCCCTCACCGGACCGGCAGATCACCCCCGCCTACCGGCCCCTGCCGAACGGTCGCGTGGACCTGGAACCGCTCGGCGACCGGGCACACCCGTACCCGGAGCCCAGCGCCACACCCTCGGCCCCGATCACGAGCACAGGCCAAGACCGAAGGTAGTGCGCACGAGCACGCGAATCGGGGAACCCCCGAGCCCCGTGCGGACAACCCCGCGCCGCCGGTTCGGCCCTGGAGCGGCCACGGGCCCGGTCACGGGTCGCCGTGGTCCCGCCTCGGGTGCGGAACTGCGGAATGCGACCGGGGGTGCTCGCTAGGGTGGGGCACTGCCCATATCCCGGGTCACGGTGAATGCAGCACAGGTCACGGGATCGGGGTGATCGATGGGCCGGGCGCCGCCGGTGCCCGGGGGCGCCCGGCTGGCCGATCCCGGGCACGTCGCCCACGGCGGGGATCTTCGGGTCCGGGGGGCGCGGGAGCAGTCGTCGGTCCTATACAGCGCCGCTGTCGGTCTCCGAGGCCGCCTGCACGGATGCGTGAAGCGCCGCGCACAAGGGGCGGTGACCGGTCTGGGGCAGGGGGTGGCGGGGCGGTGGCGCGGGTGTCGATGATGTCGGTCATGACGGGGCGAGGGCGGGCGGGCAGGGGCGCGGGTCGGCCGGGTGCGGTGCGGCCGGGTGCGGGGGAGTAGGTTCTCCCCGCGGGTTCATGAGGGCCGATCGTGGTGAGGGGTGCGGGGAGGGCGGGGTCTTCCAGGAGGCCACCGCCTCTGGCGGCGGCCGGGTGTATCAGGCGGGCCGGGATCAGCACGTGCACCACCATCACCCGCACCCCGCCGGGGCCGGTGGTGGGGCCTTGCCGGGTGGGGTGGTGTCGTTACCGGCGGCGCCGCTGCTGGTGGGCCGCCGGGCCGAGACCGACGTGCTGCTCGGGGTGCTGGCCCCCGGCCCGGACGGCCCTGCCCCCAAAGCCGCGCCCGTCCCCCCTGCGGGAGCGGTGGATCTGGATGCGGTGGATCTGGATGTGGCGGGGCTGGGTGCGGCGGGTCCGGGTGGTGTGGTGGTGGTGTCGGCGGTGCAGGGGCTGGGCAGGATCGGCAAGACCGCGCTGGCGCTGCACGCCGCGCATCAGGCGGTGGCGCGGGGCTGGTTTCCCGGTGGGGCGTTGTTCGTGGAGATGCGCGGTTACGACCCGGCCGGGGGGATGAGTGCCGAGCAGGCGGTCGAGGTGCTGCTGCGCGCCCTGGGGGTGCCCGTTGGGGATCTGCCACCCACCCCCGCGGAGCGGGCCGGGCTGTACCAGGCGGAGCTGGCGCGGCGCGCGGGGCGGGGTGAGCGGGTGCTGGTGGTGGCCGACAACGCCTCGGAGACCGGGCAGGTGGAGCCGCTGGTCCCCGCCGGTCGGGTGCATCGGCTGCTGGTGACCTCGCGCGACACCCTGACCGGGCTGGACGCCCGGTTGCTGGACGTGGACGAGCTGGAGCCCGACGCCGCGGCCGAGCTGATCGGCTTGGTGCTGCTGCGGGCCCGGCCAGGGGATGGCCGCCCGGGTGCCGAGGCGGCGGCGGTGCGGCGGGTCGCGGCGTTGTGCGGGCGGTTGCCGCTGGCGTTGCAGATCGCCGCGGCGATCCTGGTCGCCGACCCCGGCCTGCCCGTCGCCGCGCTCGCCGGGGCGCTGGCCGATCAGCGCAAGCGGCTGGACCGGCTCACCCCGCCCGGCCCTGCGGGGCGGCCCGCCGGCGGGCGGTCGGCGCCGGTGCGGGCGGCGTTCGCGCTGTCCTACCGCCGCCTGCACCCCAGCCTGCAGCGGCTGTTTCGGTGGCTTTCGCTCAATCCCGGGCCCGACATCGCCACCGGCGCCGCCGCCGCGCTCGTCGCCGACCCCGACGGTCCCGCCGACTCGGCTGAGCCCGGTGATCGGGCCGAGCCCGGCGAGTTCGCTGGCAGGGTTCGGGCCGGGCTGGCGGGGCTGGCGGCTGCGGGGCTGCTGGCCGAGGTGCCGGTGGGGTCGGGGCGGTGGCGGATGCACGACCTTCTCAAGCTGTACGCCGCCGAACTGGCGCGCGCCGACGGCCGCCATCCCCAGGCGCTGGAGCGGCTGATGGAGTACTACGCCGTCACTGTCGTCGCCGCGGACGGGCACGTGGTGGCGCGGCCGGAGATCGGGTTGTCCGGCCGGTTCACCGGCCGGCAGGACGCGCTTGCGTGGCTGGACGCCGAACGCCTCAACCTGGTCGCGGCCGTTGCGGTGGCCGCCGCCGTCCGTCCGGCGGCCGCCATCGCCCTCGCCGAGGCGGTGGGTGACTTCCTGCTGCTGCGCCGCCATTTCGGCGATGCCCTGGCCAACGCCCGGCGCGCCCTCGCCGTCAGCCGCCAGCTCGGCGACCGGGGCGGCGAGTGCCGCGTGCTGAACAACCTCGGCCTGGCCCTGCAGCAGGCGCGGCGGTTCGAGGAGGCCATCGACGCCCATACCAAGGCCGCCGCCATCGCCCGCGGTCTGGGCGAGCGGCAGGGCGAAGGCGCGTCGCTGGCCAACCTCGGCGCCGCCCTGCGGCAGACGCGGCGGTTCGAGGAGGCGGTCACCGTCTGCACCCAGGCCACCGCCATCTTTCGTGGCCTGGGCGACCGGCACAGCGAAGGCCAGGCACTGGCCAACCTCGGCGTCGCCCTGCGGCAGACGCGGCGGTTCGAGGAGGCGATCGCGGCCTGCACCCAGGCCCTCGCCCTCGCCCGCGACCTGGGCGACCAGCACGGCGAAGGCCAGGCGCTGGCCAGCCTCGGCCTGGTCCTGCGGGAGGTGCAGCGCTTCCCCGAGGCGGTCACCGCCCACACCCAGACCGTGGCCATCTACCGGGATCTGGGCGACCGGCACGGCCAGGGCCAGTCGCTGGCCAACCTCGGCGTCGCCCTATGGGAGGTGCACCAGATCGAGGACGCGATCGCCGTCTGCACCCAGGCCGCCGGCATCCTTCGCGGCCTGGGCGACCGGGCCGGCGAGGGCCAGGCATTGAACACCGTCGGCCTGGGCTTGCGGGAGTTGGCGCGGTTCGAGGACGCGGTCACCGCCCACACCCAGGTCGCCGCCATCTACCGCGATCTGGGCGACCGGTACCGCGAAGGCGAGGCGCTGACCAACCTCGGCCTGGCCTTGCAGGACGTGCGGCGGTTCGACGAGGCCATCGGCGCCCACACCCGGTACCTGGCCATCTCCTGCGACCTTGGCGACCCGCACGGCCAAGGCCACGCGCTGACCAACCTGGGTGTCGCCCTGCAGCAGGCGCGGCGCTACGACGAGGCCATCACCGCCTGCACCCGGGCCGCCGGCATCTTCGGCGACCTGGGCGACAGGCACGGCCAAGGCCAGGCGTTAACAACCTCGCCCTGGCCTTGCGGGAGGTGCGGCGCTTCGACGAGGCGATCGCCGCCTGCACCCGGGCCGCCGGCATCTTCGGTGACCTGGGCGACCGGCACGGCCAGGCCGTGACGCTGGACAATCTTGAGACGACGCGGCGGCAGATGGCGGCCCATGGCCGGCTGCGGCGCTGGTGGCGGGCGGTCACCCGCCGCTAGCAGACCCGCAGCCGAACCCCCGGGACGCACCGTCAGCCCGCCCGGCAGGCACGGCACAAAGGTGCGGCGCGCGGCCCCGGCACCACCGAGCGGATCGAACCGATCGGGGCCGTCCGTGGCCGTCTGTTGCGGGATCTCGCACTCCCCGGGGCCGCCCTCGGCCGCCGGCGACGTCGAGGACACGGCCGAGAACGGGCCCTCACCGGTCGCGAAAACGGTGTGTTCGCACGCCGACGCGACTCACCGGACCGAACACGGGCACTGCGACGTCACCGCCTGCACGAACCACCGCTGATCGGACACCTCCCGATGGGTCTGGCATCCGAAGGTCTCCCAGACAGCACCACCAGGGCATCGACGGCCCTTTGACCGCGGGACGGGGTTGTCCGGTTGCGGGCTTATGCGGCGTGGTGGGCGGGGTCGCCTGCGGCCAGGTCCCGATACATCCCCACCGCCTCCCGCACCACCTGCATCACGGCTTGGCGGTTTCCCCGGCCTGCGCGCATGCCGGGTGCCCCCATCTACCGCCCACACCTTTGACGATCTCGTCTCCGGGCTTGAAAGCCTCTCCACAACGACAGATCCCAGGAAACTTGGCCGTGATAGCAGCCGACCTCGAAACCCGGTAGGGCGCTGATAGGCGACGGGGCTGAACATCATCGGCTTCCGGGGGGACCTCGTCAGCGCTGGTGCCGCTGGCGGCCTGCTGGCTGGTCGCTGCGGCATTGGCCGCCCGGTCGGCGAGCGCGTTGAGGAAGTCCCCATCCTCCTGGTGCGCCCGGACGTGCACGAACACGACCGTGCGTCCAGTCAGCAGGTCATCGATCGCCTCGATCAGGTATCGGTTCGCGACCGGCTTCTTGGAAGCGGTCTTCCAGCCCCTGGCCTTCCAGCCGGGCAGCCACTTGGTCACCGCGTCGATCGCGTACTTGGAGTCCATGCGGATCTCCAAATCTGCGTCCTTGTCGGTGGTCAGCAACAGCTGCTGCAGGGCTGCTAACTCGGCGACATTGTTGGTCGCATCGCCGAGTGGCCCGCACGCCCATCGCACTACTCGCTCATCGGCATCGGCGATGACCCACCCCCAGCCGGCAGGACCAGGGTTGTTCTTGCAGGCTCCGTCACAAGCGGCGATGAGGCGGTTCGGCATCCGCCCATGCTGCCAGGCCCGCGGATCAAAGTGGGGCCGATCGCGGGACGACAACAGATGGAGTACCCGGGAGCTCCCGGCACCGCGCACGGCCTCTGCTGCTAGTCATGCGGGAACCCGGACTACTTGCGCGTGCCGCGCGTGCGCCTACAAAGTGGCTACGCCGTCGTCGCTAAGCTGCGCGCTCTCGGACGCCGTCGCTGTTACCGCGACCGATCCTGCCCTGAGGACGCACTTGGGGGCCGCCCGCGAGGTCGTCGGCAACAACGGTTCTCTCCATAGTTCGCAGGTGTTTCAGGTGAGACTCTGAGAGATCTCCGGTGGCTTTGCTGTGATCACCCGGTTTTCCCCGCTCCGCGCCTACTCGGGGTGACGGTAACCACCGTGCCATATGCCACAATCCGGCCCCGGCTGGCAGGCAAGGTGCGTACGCGGCGACCGGCGGCCCAGGTGATTCAGGTCCGGGCAGGATGGGATAGGTCCGGCACGGTGCGCGGAAACATGTTATCCACCGATTCGGACGGTCAGCTCAGCGCCTAAAGAAAACTCTTCATGGACCCGATGGACGCGAGGAGGCCGACGCCGGTGGCGAGAAAGATTAGACGGCTATCCACCTTTTGAGCCGGGTCACTGCCGGCTCGTACGGTGGTGTTGAGCAGCGGAGCCGAGCACCGGACCTTTCGCGGTCGGCCCTGTGCGAGGCAGGTGAAGACGAGCCGCTGGCGGCGGCCGAGCAGCGCCGGACCGACCAGCAGCGCCGTCCCCTCGACGCGCACCGGCGGTGGCGGTGTCGCCGAGGCCGGGTCGCTGGCCTCCACTTGGAGCAGCTCGACGATCCGGACGCCTAGGTCGAGCCGGATCGGGTCATCGCCGTCAAAGGCGCTGCGGGGGACGTCCCGGCGCCCGCGCCCGGCGAGCACCACCTCGCGCAGGAAGGGACGCTCCTGCCTGACCCCGCGGTGGCGCACCTCAAGCTCATCGCGGACTCCGCCGGGTGCGGTGAGCAGCGGCGCGGACGTGCGCAGCCCGTACTCCAGCCGCGGCCGCGCGAACCGCGTCAGGTAGATCACCACCACCGTGGCGACACCGACCAGCAGCGCGTGACCGGCGGCGGACAGCGCCGTCTGCCTGGTCTCTGGTGATCACTGGCCGGTGCCGATGTTCCCCCGGGCCGAATCAGAGCTCAGTGCCGAGCGGGGGTGATCAGGCTCGCCAGAAGCCGGTCGGCTGCGGCTACGTCAGGGTCGGTGCGGCTGGGCTGCCATCCAGCTCGGATCCGGGTGAGCGTGTGCTGGACCCGCGCCGAGGACACCGCGAGGTCGGTGCCCAGGCCGAGCAGGGTGCGGGCGGCGTGGTCGGGACGGTGGCGGCGCAGCTGGACGTGGGCGAGGCGGACGCCGATGAGCGCGCAGGTGCGGCGCTCGATGGGACGCCGGGAGCCGAACGAGGCGGTGAAGTGCTCCTCGGCTCTTAGGTCGCCGAGCTGGGCCAGGGCGAGGCCGGTCTGATGCTCGAACGACTCGCGGCGGTACCCTGCCTCCTGCTGCTCGGCCGCCGAGTCGGCGCGGTCCAGGTCGGCTTCGGCCCGGCGCAGCAGCGCTCTGGCGCGGTACCGGTCGGTCTCGGCGGCCGCGAGCGCCTCGGCGCACATGCCGGTGATCCAGGCGCGGGTCCGCACCGGTGACCCGGCTCTGATGCCGTCGGCGGCGGCGTCGGCCAGGTCCCGTCCGGCGCGGTCGCGCGCATCACCGGGCGCGGGCCTCATCGGCCAGCCGCCCGGCCTGGATGTAGTACCGCTGCGCAAGACCGGTGCGCAGCGCATCGGCCGCCATGTACCCGGCCAGATACGACAGCTCGGCCGCGGCCACAAACAGCGCGGGCCTGGCCGCGCCGCTGGTACCGCGCAGCAACGGCGCCACATCGCCGACCAGGTACGCGGCGAGCGCCGACGACCACCGCCCAGCGGCACACGCCGTCGCGCACGCCCCGCTCGACCACCCGGGCGCCGTCGCCTCCCTGCTGAAGGGGTTGCGGGAGGTGGGGGCGGATGAGCAGGTGGCCGCATTGGCCAGCCGGGCCGCCGCGCACGTCTCCCTCGACCACCCGTACGACGTCGCCTTCCTGCTGGAGGGGTTGCGGGAGGTGGGGGCGGTTGAGCAGGTGGCCGCGCTGGTGGCCTGTGACCCCGCCGCACACGTCTCCCTCGACAACCCGGGCGCCGTCGCCCCCCTGTTGTACGAGTTGCGGAGGGCGGAGGCGGATGAGCAGGTGGCCGCATTGGCCAGCCGGGCCGCCGCGCACGGCTACACCCTCTCGCGCGCCATGGCCGAGTAGAGCTGCCGTGCTTTGTCGCCGATACCCGGCGGCAGCGACTCCAACTCGTCCTCCCCCTCACCGGAGAGGGCTCCCAGGGCATGGATGCAGGCGAGGGTCCACTGCTGAGGGGCGTTGTCGGCTCCGCAGCCCTCGCGTGCAATCTTGCCGAGCATGTATCGGCCGCTGGCCCCGTCACGGGCGGGGCGGTCGGTGAGGCCGTCGAGGTAGTCGAAGTCTTCCTGTTGCGGTACCTGGGTGCGGGGCCTCTGCTGGTAGGTCTGCAGGTACCTCGCGATGTCGTCAGGGCTGTGGCCGGCGCGCTGAACATGCGCAGCATAGAGGCCGACGAGCATGCCGAGAGTGTCTTGGGCATCGGTGGCCCGGTAGAGCATCATCCGCGGCCATTCCCATTCAGACGGAGAACGGCCGTAGGCCAGGACCTCCTGCAGGTAGCTGACTGTCTCGGTAACCATGCGGGCGGTCGCGGCCAGGAGTTCCTTCGGCATGAACTCGTTTTCCATGATCGCAACGTTAGGGGCGGGCACGGAAAGTAGTCGATGACTCGCCCTACCAGCCCATCCCGATTCCCCCGCCCGGCCGTAAAGATTAGGTGATGGGCCCCTGCCTGGCCTTGAAACGAATCGCCTGAACGGCCACGAGGAGGCTGACGCGCAGTAGCCGGGTGATGGCGGGTGGCCGTGACGTCTTCGACTGGGATCTGGCCCGCTTTTTGTGATTGATGCGGCTTCGTTGGCCCGTTCAGGTGTGCTGGGCGGTGAGCAGTATCCGTTTACGGAGTAGCGGCAGGCCAGCTCGTCCGAACATCTGCCGTTTGATCATCTTGATGTGGTTGACGCGGCCCTCGACCGGGCCGGAGTTCCAGCGGCCGGTCAGCCCGGCGGTGACGGCGTCGAGGTCCTGTTCCAGGCCCTTGGCGAAGGAGGAGACCCCGGGCAGCCCGGCAGCGTGGGCGTCGCTGATCCATCGCGGGAGATCGTGGCCGCTCAGCTGGGTGAGCATGGCGGCGAAGGCGCGAATGTGCTGGTTGGCGAGTTCCAGTTCGGGGCAGCGTTCCAGCAGGGCTTTGAGCTGGGGCCGTTCGTCCTCGGTGAGGGAGTCGGGATGGCGGGTGAGCCAGCCGGTGACCTCGCGCACGCTCGGTGCAGGCGTGGCCAGCGGCGTCTTGGCCGGACGCTGCCCGGCCAGGTGGTCACGGAGGTTGGAGTAGCTGCCGGTGTAGCCCAGCGCGCGGATCTCCCGGAACAACCCGGTGACGTTGCCGCAGCCCTCGTCCAGGCGTTGGTGCAGGTGCGGCTTGAAGGGATCCAGCATGCTGGCGCGCGGGGCCTGCCAGCGCCCCTCGGCCAGATCCTGCCAGCTGGCGGCGCGGGCGTAGCGCTGCACAGTGTGCCACCCCCAGCCCAGATGCCGCGCGATCGCCCGGATCGCATACCCCCCGGCCAGCAACTGATGGACCTGGGTGTGATGCCGCCGGGCGCGCTCGGCGAACTTCCCGGCCGGCTCCGGCGCCGCCGCCTCAAGCGGCGCAGTCGGCTGGAGTTCCCAGTCACCGCCGGGCCCCTCCAGCGCGGGCCCCTCCACTGCAGGCTCGGGCAATGCGGGCTCGGGCAGGCACGAGCGGTGCGCGGCCACGCACTTCTCCACCGCTTTGACCAGGTTGGCCCATAAATGCCAGCGATCGGCGACCTGGATCGCCTCCGGCGCTCCGCTGCGCGCGCCCTCGGCGTAGGCGCCCGAGCGGTCCCGGCAGATCACCTCGACACCTGGATGCGCGGTCAGCCCGTCCGCCAGGACAGCGGCATCCCGGCCCTGCAGTAACTCCAACGGCGCACCGGTCTCACCATCGATGAGCACGGTGCCATACCGGTGACCACGCTTGATCGCGAAGTCGTCGACACCCAGCACCCGCGGAGTCGGGGCGGCCGGATCGGGAACCACCATGACCAGCCGTAACAGTGTGGACCTGCTGGCCACCGCGCACAGCGCGCCAGCCAGCCGTGCCCCGGCACGCCCGGCCACAGCGACCGCGATGCTGCGCAGGAACTCCACCAGCAGCGGCGTCTTGCGCCCATGCCGGACGGTCAGACCGGGCACCTGCTCGGCGAACGTCCGCCGCCTGCACGACCGCTCATCGCAAAACAGGCGGCGGACCTGCAGCACGATGGTCGCCTCCCGACCACCCATCGCGGTGCCGGCCAGGCCGGCGCCGGTACCCTATGCGTCCTGGACGAGGACGAACCGCAGCCCGGGCAGGTCACCGCCACCGGCCATGTCCGCGCCCAGATCCGCACCCCACCAGCCGCCTGCTCGACCCGCTCGACCTCAACCTCGGCCAGATGAGGCAGCAACACCCCAAGATCATGATCTCTCCACGTGACACATGCTCGCCCGCGACCAGCGGGCTACGGGCCAGTACCGCCCAGCACACCTGAACGGGCCAACGGAGCCGCATCAATCACAAAAATGGGCCAGATCCCAGTTGAAGACGTCGTAGCCAGACCAGACAGCCCGACAACGAAATCGCCGCCTTCGGACCCCGGCTCGCCGTTGCCGCTTGACGCGCTAGAAGCATCGGATGTCTAGCGGGGCCGTGCCGCTAGGACGTCCCGGCCCGCTAGAGGACGTCTCAGCGCGTCCCCGGAACGTCCCGGCCGGACGCCGGGCACGAGCACCAGAGGAGCGCGGCCGCGCGCAGCGTCCAGGTCACCGGCTGCCGAGACCGGTGCCCTGCCGTATTCGACTGGTCGTATTCGCGCGGCGTGCTGAGCTAGGCCCCCGGGCGCGGGGCTCTACGGTCATGATCAGCCAGATGAAAGCTTCTCTGTGGTTCATGGGCCGGGTTCCTAACAGGACACGCGATCTCCCGGCGTTGGCCCCGCTCGTCCCACGATCAACAGGCAAGGAGCACCAGGCCCCAATCGGTCTGCAATGGTGACGAGCGGGCGCCGGTCACCCCAGATCCTCACGCCGCCGGCCGGACGAGGTGACCATCTTGGGGACACCACCAAGTTTGAATGTCGGTCAGCACGCGCCGTACCGTGATGCCGGCGTCGGCGAAGTACACCTGTGCCCGCTGCCAGAACGCGGCGGCCGACTCTTTGGTCTGGTCGGGCAGGATTTCGGTGTAGGCCAGGCGGGAGTGGTCGTCGACGGCGTTGTGCAGGTAGCCGTACCCCAGGTTGGGGCGGCCGTGCATGGTGCGGGGCCGGGCGGGGTCGCGGTGGGCCGAGGAGTTGCGGCCGCCGGTGGCGCGGCCGTGCACGCGGTGCCCGCCGCCGTCGGGGATGTTGCCGGGTTTCTTGATGTCGACGTGGACCAGGTCGCCGGGCGCGTCGTGCTCGTAGCGGCGGACGGCGCGGCCGGTGGCGCGGTCCAGGTGCCGCAGGCAGGGCAGGCCGTAGCGGGTCAGTACGCGGTGGACGGTGGAGGGGTGCAGGCCCAGGAGGTAGGCGATGCGGGCCGGGCCCCACCGGCGCAGGACCCGCACTTTGATGATGCGCCGCTCGGTGCGGGTGGGGGTGCGGCGGGGGCTGCGGTGCGGGCGCGAGGAGCGGTCGGCCATCCCCGCCTCGCCCAGCTCGCGGTACCGGGACGCCCACCGCCGGGCCGTGCTCACCGAGACCTGGAACCGTTCGGCGGCCCGCCGCAGCGGCCAGCCGTCATCCACCACGCAGCGGGCCAGGCGCAGACGTCCGGTCTCGGTCAGCGGGGCGTTACGGTGGGGCATGAGGGCCTCCTGGCGTCCGGTGCAGATGTCGCAATCCACACCGAACCCGGAGGCCCTCCCTCATTTCAAGATCATCCGACCGTGCCGCCCCGTTCCCAACCTCCATGGTCAGTACAGCTAGCAGGGCCTCGACGGTGCGCCGATCGATGGCGCGGGTGCGGTCGCGTTTCTCCGGCCGCCGCTCGATGAGCGCGGCCAGGTCGGTGGTGACCCAGCTGCGGTCGGCCGCCCAGGTGGTGAACCAGCGCAGCGCCGAGCGGTGACGGTTCCAGGTCCGCGGAGCCGCCTCGTTCCACGCGGCGGTGAACACCGCGTCGGCCTGGTCGGCGGTCACCTGGGCGAGCGGGGCGGTCTCGCCGAGCTCGCGGCGCAGCCGCCGCAGCATCTGGCCGTAGGAGCGCAGCGTGTCGGCGTCCAGGTCGCGGCGGACCAGGAACGCCGCGGCGGCCTCGCCCAGAGCGGTGTCGGCCAGCGGCACGACGGCACGGCCGCACATACCACTTGCCGTCAATCGATGCCCGGTCACGCGTTCGTCTCCGTTCACTGCCCGCTTCGCGAAGCGCCGCCGCCATCCGTCGAATCACCAAGGTACTCATCGAGGATTTCAACGATGGCGTCCCTGATGGCCTCCTCGATGCTGGCGGGCGCGGACCACTGCGCGTTCGCGGGGTCGTAGCACCGCGGCAACTCGCATGGCAAGAGGTCTCCTGTCGCACGGTCAGCGTCCCACATGCACTCGAAGGGGTCTTCGTCGATGAATGGAATTAGCCTTCCCGCGGCCTTCGCATTGCGTCCTTGTGAAATGCCGTACAAGGACGCGTAACAGAGTTCCATGATCCTGGAGATGGCTTGGCCGCACTGGTCGACATAGTGCAGTGTCGACGAACCATGGAGGTGTGCTATGAATTCGCGATAGAGGATCTTCCTGACGTTCAGTTGGATGATAGTTTCCAAGTGTGGGTCGATGGGCTTGGAATAGACCCATTCGCGAAATGCTGCGATATGATAGAAGATGCTGCCTAGCAAGTAGAAGCCTGGTCCGCCGAGGATTAATGCTATAGCGGCCGGTTCTGCCGAGCCGAACAATCTGTTCTGAGTACCGTGCCGTGCCGTTTGCAGAGAGATCGCAGCCCAGTCGGCGTTGACCTCCTTTATGGGCGTGGTGTCCCGTACATCGTGTCGGTTCAGCAGGTGGGCCAGTTCATGGCCCACGATGAACGACTCCACCGCGTCGTAGGTGTACGGCATGAGGCCGGGCCCTGCCCTGAGCCTGTCCGAGATCGGGGAACCTCCGCTCGGGAACTCCTCCTCCCACACCTTGGTCGAGCGATTGAAGAACGTAATGATGGCCTTCGCTACCCCCTGTGAGTGGCTCCGGCAGATGTCCTCCAGGTTCGCCGGTCCCCACCAAGAGCGTTGACCATTTGAGGCGGGGGCTAGGTCTATGATGTCGAGCGTCATCTCCGTGAAGTACTTGAGGACATCCATGAACCCGCGCCCGATGAAGATGAAGTCCAGGTCGCGACCCGGCTGGGCGTAGGAGACGAAATCTCGGTTGATCGCCATCCGGGCGGCGACCGGATTCGCGTCAATCAGACCGGGATGGCTGGGATCGACGTCCGCGAGTAGTTCTAGGAGATGGCGTTGGAATACCACATCCATGAAAGTTCGATAGGCGGAGCGGTCGGCTGCCCAGGCGTATCCGAGATCGTCTGCAAGGTGCGGGTACTCAGCGAGCATGTCGCTGATAGGCGAAAACAGTCTCTCGTTGTAGTCCGGGTGGTCCGGCCAGTCGAGGAGCTTTCCTTCAGGCAAGTAGTAATGATCATCTGCGGTGATGACAGCGTTGCGGGCGCGCGCGGCAACCTCATCGGCGGTCAGTGCCATCGCCAGCCTCGGGGCCCCAGTACGCGCTGCAGTAGTCAGTCACCCCGGATCGCACGAGCAGCACCGACACTGTCGCCGCCGGGGTGACGGCGAACTGGGTCGCCAGTAGATCTGCGATCGCTCCGGCGAGGGCGATCTTGTCGCCATCCTGCGCGATCTGCTTGATCCTGGCGTCACCGCAAACGGCCTCCTGGGCGGCCTCGCGAAGCCGCGCGAGGACCTGCCTGCCCCTCCTCAGGGCATTCTGCGGGAACGCGGCGTGCGCGCTTGAGCCCAGCTCCGCCAAGAGCGTGTCGTCGGACAGGCTCATCAGGCGCACGATCTCGTCGCGTTCTATGGTGCCCTCGCCAGGCATAACAGACCGCCTAATGTGACAGGGAATGTGTCGGCTTTGACCGTATGGGCCGGGGAGGACGACCGAGGTGAGAACGCCTGCGCCTATGGCGGCCGGATGCGGTCGTGACAGGGAATGGGCCATTCCCTGTCACATCAGCTTTCTGTTTCGCTCCGTGTCTGTAGTGATCTCCGAACGAGCGTGGCAGTCCCGTCTTCTCGTGGTTGGACGATCCATCCAGGGGACCAGGTGCTGGACGCGTTGCCGAGATCAGGGTCCCGGTGACAGGTGCGTCGTCCATGAGCCCTCACGCTCTCACATAGTCAGCATTATGTGAGAGAAAGTGACCGGGTGGTCGTTGTCGGGCCAGTGCTACGCGGGTCCACCGGGATCCTCGCCTACCACCTCGTACACGCCCCGCGCGACCTGCGCCGACCGCTGCCGTATCCCGGTCTCCCAGGCCGCGGGCCACCGCGTCTCCCCCCAGGACCCGGGCCGATCCTGGAGTCCCTCCGCCTCGGCCCCCGTCCAGCGCGCCCGCAGCAGCCGGGTGCCGATCAAGATCGCCTCGGTCAGATCCGCGCCGGTCAGGTCCGCGCCGGACAGGTCCGCGCCGGACAGGTCCGCGCCGGACAGGTCCGTGTCGGACAGGTCCGTGTCGGACAGGTCCGCGTGGATCAGGTCCGCGCCGGACAGGTACGCGCCGGACAGGTACGCGCCGCCCAGGTCCACGCCGTTCAGCCGCACCTGGGACAGGCGGACATCGCCCAGGAGACCGGACCAGAGAGAAGACCCGCGCCCAGACAGGTTCGCGCCGGTGAGGTCGGCACCGGTGAGGTCGGCACCGAGCAGGTTCGCGCCGGACAGGTCCGCGCCGACCAGGCGCGTGCGGATCAGACGCCCGTCGGCCAGGCCCGCGTCGGCCAGGTTCGCGCGGGTCAGATCCGCGCCGGTCAGGTCCGCGCCGGACAGGTCCGCGCCGGTGAGATCCGCGCCGAGCAGGTTCGCACCGGCCAGGTCCACGCCATACAGGTCCGCGCCGGGCAGGGCGGCGTAGGGATGGATGCGGTCCCGGGTGATGCCGGGCGCGATCTCCTCGTCGTCCTCATCCACCAGCCGCCGCCCGCCGCTGGATCTCCAACGGGAGGCGGGTCTGGGTGGATGCTTGGCTGGGCCCGAACCGGCACAAGAGCGGCCGGCTCATCGTCACCGCCTCCCGCCGCAGGGCCGCCGGTCCCAGAAGTTGGGGCCGACCCGCCTACCTCTTCCGCGGCCGTGGCCAGCGCGGATACGCCAACCTCACCGGACGCGACGGACTCGAGTACCTGGCACGTAACAACCCCCGCGCAGCGCCGACGCGCTACTTCAAGAGCATGGTGCCCAACACCCACGACCACCTGAGAGAACTCGTCCCTCCAGACGGCCATCGATGGCGGCAACCCTACCCACCAGAACTGCACATGGACCCTGCCTAGCGTCGCCTGCGGTGCTGTCGGGAAGACGTCAAGCGGGCTGCTGGCGCCAGAAACCGTCGGGATGGGTGTCGTCCTGGGTTTTGGGTTCACGGCGGCCACGTTGGCCGACGATCGTGTGGGTAAGTGCAGCGCCAGGGCATTTGTCTTGCGGCAATGACGTGTTTTTGTGTGTCCCAGTCGCGTTGTTGTGACTTTTGTGTCTGCGTTTGGTTTGCAGACTCGGATTGAGGCTATCGATTTTGCTTGGCGCCGGGCGATACAAAAGGAGTATTTTGCTCGGATCTTGGGATGGTGCCGGCGTTAGCGCCGATTTATGGGTATTTGGTCCCGTCCCCGATATGTTTGGCGCGTTCAGCCATGCTCTTGTCCGGGTACGGGCCAGGGCAAGGGAGTCGGCGATCGGCTCGCGGTCAGGTGTTGAATGGCCGTGTGCGTAACACGAAAATGGTGCTGCCGAGCCGCTCATACATGTCGCATGCGTTGAGGAGAGATTTTCTGTGGTCGAACTACCCGAGCCGGTAACTGTCCAGGAGGCGCTCGGTGCTCCAAGCGTCGATATCGAGGTTCCGGATTCCGATGCGCGGTGGTTCGGTCCGTTCGACCGCCCCGACGGCGGCTATCACATCGTCGAGGTCCAGCGTTTCGAGGATCTCCGCGACCTGCGCATGGTCCCCGAGAACATCTCCGAGCAGGACGCCGCCGATGCCTTGCGCGCCGACGACGACGCCTTTCGGGAGCAGCAGGAGCGGCTCGCACCCGAGGGTGAATGCTCGGGCCCGAACCGCCAGGCTCGACGGAGCCACCGGAGCCTCATCGAGGTACTGCACGGCGCCCGGGGACGGTTCCTCGAACCGACAGACCCCGAGGTCGTCCAGGTGCACCACCACGTGCGGCGCTGGCTGGAGCGAAGTACCCCGTTCTATGTCGGGGTGGCCAGGGCACAGAATGTCGATGTCGGGGTCAACGCCACGTTGGTCATGGACTCGACGGTGCATGTCGTCCACGCCGACACCGTCCGGCTCGCCTCGGGAAGCAGGCTCCTTTTCATGAGCGGTTCGGTCAATGCGTCCTGCGGGACGGTCAGTGGGCCGAATGAGCCGGACTGGAACGCACCTGGTCCACCCTATAGCCCGCCCGTCGTGCCGCGTCCGCCGCTCGAGATCCCCCATGAGCCGCGCAATATCACGATCGGGAAATTCCTTCCCGGGTTCTCGAAGTCCGTCGAGTGGCATTCCGCGCACTATCCCGGGGTGCTTCCTGAGAAGGGGCATTAAGATGACCGTCGCAGTGATCGATGCACGCGGTGGAGACTTTCCCGACCGGACCGACCAGCCGCCCAAGGCGTTTAGTCCCCGGCAACCACCACAAGCACAGGGCGCCAACTGCAACTGGCTGGACGACGACTGCGCGCAGATTGGCTTTCCCGGGGGCGATGGAGCCCCCGGGATTTCCGGCGGGAACGGCGGGAACGGCGGCAACGGCGGTTCGATCTCCTTCGAGATCGGTCTCCTCAACGGCAGTGTGAAGTTCACGGCGGCAGGTGGGGAGGGCGGCAACGGCGCCCCCGGTGGCGACGGAGGTGACGGCAGCCAGGGCGGGCAGGGCGGCAACGGGAACGACTGCGAACATGGCCGGGTCGGCGGCAACGGTGGCAATGGCGGCAACGGCGGGCAGGGCGGGGCCGGTGGCCGCGGCGGCAACGGTGGAAGCGTGTTCGTCCGGGTTCGTACTGACAATTCCACGAACAACGACCCGCTGGCTGCACGGGGCGGCCTGGGCGGTGCAGGCGGCCGAGGTGGGCAGGGCGGAGCGCACGGTGCTCCAGGTCTGCAGGGCTTCACCACAGGGGAGTTCTCGGCGAGCAGCGACTGCCCCAACCCCGGCCCCAACCCCGCCTGGGGCAGGCCGGGACAACCTGGCGCCAGCGGTGCAGGTGGCCAGGCCGGGAATGCGGGATCCGTCCGGCTTGAGGTCACTGGCTGACAGTTGCGAGCCTGAATTTGCGATCGTTGGCCATATTGCAGGGAACGTTCTCCGGCCATGGAGCCTGTTACTCGGCCGGTACACCGGAGGCGGGTGGTTTGGATCGCCGCGCGGTTCACGCAAATTGAGAATGAAAACCAGCGTACTGTCGAGTGAAACCGGCCTTGAGTAGGCGGACCGGTGCCTCTTTCGGTACCGGCCCTTGTATTTAGTTTTCTTCCGGGGAGGCCGGTTCCGGGTCAATAGGTTCGCCTACGGGTTTACCCGGTTCGTCTAGCCAGAGTGTCTGGTGGTCTTGGGTGATGGTGATGCCCCGGCAAGGCCGCTCGACGGCAGGATGCTCCTGGCGGCCGGTGCCGGCGCCGTGGCCACGCTCATCGTCGTCGCACTGGTGACCGCAGCCGTGTCCGCTGGCCCCTCCTCCGCTGGCCCCTCCTCCGCTGGCCCCTCCTCCGCTGGCCCCTCCTCCGCTGGCCCCTCCTCCGCAGGCCAAGGCGTCCCCCCGCGCGGCACTGACCCTCCGGCCACGGCCGAACCACCGGGTTCGCCCCCCGACCGGCCTGCCCAGAAGGTCTATCTGACAGATCTTGAACCTGCCGAGGAGACCCCCAGTCTCTACCATGCTTGGAAGAATGGACCGGTAACTGTTGACGGACAGAACTATGTCCATGGCATGACGGTTTTGAGTGATTGCGGGAAAGGAGATCGTCAGTACGCCCTCAGCCGCGGCTACAGCCGCTTTCGTGCTGCCGTGGGACTCGCCGACGATACAGAAGACACCTCGCCCGTTTCGTTCAAAATAACCGGCGATGGGAAGACCATCCATTCAGGGACGGTCCAGCTGCGCCGCCCCGCGCACATCGACCTCGACATGCGCGGCCTGGTACGCCTTGGTCTCGAAACAACCAGAGACGAATGCGGAACAAGCACGTCTGTCAGCGTGGCCATCGGTGAACCCCAACTGGAGCCATGACCGCCATAGAACTCCATAGCAGATCCGAAGGTCCCATCGTCCCGAAAGTATTTCGGCCGAAACACTTTCCGCCATGAGTTGAACGTAGAGACTGGCCACCCCCGCTGCGGGCGGCCTTACCAATCCAGGTCGACGGTGGCCCGCACGTGCGCGGCGAGAACATTTTCGTCGGCTGCGGCAAACGGGGTGACGCTAACGCCGGCGACCTGCCAGGGTCACGGGCATGCACCTTCGACTCCTCCCGGGAGCGACCCCGGACAGCATCTTCAAGCCGCTCGAACGGGTCCGCAACGCCCTGGAAAACCTCGGCAGCCAGCACTACTCAGCCGCCGTCGGGCGTCGAAACGACTACCTTCGCTGGGTCAACACCTCGGTCGCCGCCCTCCGGCACGTCCTGCCCCCCGGTGAGCTCGACCGTCTGCTCATGACGCCGGCGTACTGGCACATCCACGCCATCGACGCCGTGGACCTGGCGGTCAACACCGACACCATCAACAACGAGATCGACTTCCGCAAGACCGAGCTGAGGCAGATCGAGGAGACCTTGCAGGCGCAGCGGGACCGCTGGGCGGCCGCCAGGGTCGTGGTGCCCGACACCTCGATGTTCTGCAGGCACGCGGTCAAGCTCGCAGAATGGGACCTGGCCGAGCACCTGCGAATGGCCGAGGGCGAGCCTCTGCACATCGCCGTACCGCTCGTCGTCGTTGAGGAACTGGACCGTCTCAAGGAGAGCGGCCGCAAGCACACCCGGTGGCGCGCTGGCCACGCCACCGGAGTCCTCAACGGGAAGCTGCCCAGACCGCAGGAACCCGGCATCCTGCGCGAGGCGGGCTTCAAGCCGGGGCGCGGCGCCATCACCCTGGAGATCCTGATGGACCGGCCCGGCCATGTACGCCTGCCCATCGAGGACGCCGAGATCGTCGACCAGGCATTCGCCGTCCAAGGGCTCGCCGCCCACCCGGTCACCGTGGCCACCTATGACACCGGCCAGACCATGGAAGCCCGCTCTCGCGGCTTGCAGGTGCTGAACCTGCACCTGGCACCGACGGAGCCGGAGCCCCCTCAGGAGTAGGGGCTTGATGCTGGTGGGCTCGCGTATCGCCTCGCCGTGGGCACCTGAGCCGTCCCGGCAGACGATCTCGACCCCGGGGTGGGTACGCAGCCATGCTTGGAGGGCGTCGGCACCGCGGCCGGGGAGAACGTCGATGCGCTCGCCGGTCTGGGCGTCGGTGAGGATGGTGGCGTAGCGGTGGCGGCGTTTCAAGGCGAAGTCATCGACCCCGGGCACCCGCGGGATCCGCGGCGGCGGCAGTGGCAGCCGCATGAGCAGCCGCAGCGCCGTCGACTTCGACACCACGACCTGCAGCGCCTGTGACAGGCGAGCACCCGCCCGGCCCGCCAGCTCTGTGACCACCGCGCTCAACTGGCCGGTCAGCCGGCTGGTACGGCGCTGATAGCGCTCCAGCAGTCCGGGCACCTGTTCACCGAACGTCTGCCGTGAGCATCCCTGTGCGGGGCAGACCAGCCGCCGCACCCGCACCGGCACCACCACCGGCCGCCCGTCGACCGGGACGTCGGTGACGGTCCGGCCGCACAAGCCGTGGGACCTGCCCGGTGAGCACCCCGCACATCGGGCACGGCACCAGCCCCTCCCGAGTGCGGGCCATGACCCGAATGCGATCGTTGTCGTCCGCGACATCCTCGATGACCAGCGCAGACAGGCCCGAAAACACCACACTCATCAGATTGTTGATCTCCAGCACGCCCCAGGTTGGCAGGTGATCACTCACCGCCACCACCGATTACGGGACAGAGCCGAAAATGCGACAGAGCCGAAACCGTACAGTCCCATGCCGAGGGCGCGTGCCGCGAGCGCCTGTGTCATATGAGAGGGAACGACAGGTCGGGTGTCGTGGTGTGGGCGATGTTCTGCCGTCCGTGGGTGATGGTCAGGTGAAAGTGCTGCGGGCCTGGACGACCGGCTTGGTCCCAGGTGTCCCATGTCGTTTGGATGGCGTCCCATAGCCGAGTCGGTCCGGTTTGGTGGACGTGCCAGGTGTCGTGATGGCGGGTGAGGGTGGCGGCTGATCCGTCGGTCACGTCGATCAGGTGCAGGGTGTCTTCATCTGCGGTGAGGAGTTGGGCGTGCGGGGTCGTGAGCTGGGCCAGGAACCGGCCGAAGAACGCCTCGTCGGTGCCCTGTTCCAGCCGTGCCGGGTCGTGCCGCGTGGGTTCGGCCGGGAGGTTGCGGGTGAGGGCGTCCCAGTCGGCGGGGTTGCCGGGTGCGGGACGTTCCTGGAGGCGGGCGGCCATGAAGGAGATGGTGCCCGGCAGCAGCGGCCCATGCGCGGTACCCGGGTCGGTGACAGTGAGCAGGACCCGGGCGTAGCCGTACAACCAGCCTGACAGGGTGGTGAGGATCTTGCCGCCGGACCGGGTCTGGGCGAGCCACGCGGCCGGGACGATGCGGACGGAGCAGGCGGCGACGATGCGGTCGTAGGGGGCGTGCGGCCAGTACCCATGCAGCCCGTCGGCGACCGCCAGGCCCACTGCGTACCCGCAGGCGTTCAGCGCGTCGGCCGCCTGGGCCAGCCGGGCGGGGTCGACCTCCAGCGACATGACATCGCCGCGGTCCCCGAGGCGTTCGCAGACCAGGGCGGTGGAGTAGCCGGTGCCGGTCCCGATCTCCAGCACGTTGTGACCCTCGGCCACCTCGGCGTCCAGCCACATCCGCAGCACCAGTGACGGCAGCGTGGACGATGACGTCGGCGCGCCACCGGCGCGCGGGGCCGGCCGATTCCAGTCGGTTTCCGTGCCGTCGAACTGGGTGATGAGGGTGGTGTCGCTGTAGGCGCCCTCCAGCCACCGCCCGGGGTCGATGTTCTGGGTGACCGGCTCCCAGATCGGCAGACCCTCCTGGTCGTGTCGGCCGGTGTCGGTATAGAAGCCGGCCACGAACCGGTGCCGCGGTACCGTCTGCACCGCGCGCCGCCAGCCAGGATCCTCCAGCAGCCCCTGGGCATCGAGCGCGCGCGCCAGCTCGCCGCGCAGCGCGGCGGCCGAGACCTGAAGGTCGGCGGTCGTAGGCGGGTGGTCGGACACGGAGTTCATCCTGCCTGCAAGAGGGTGGCGAACGCATCGGCGATGGCATCGGCGTCGGGAAGGAACGCCCACTGCCCGTTGGGGTTGCACTCGATAAAGATGAGATGCCCGGTGCGCCGGTCGACGGCGAAGTCGAAGCACCCGAACACCAAGCCGAACCGGTCCAAATAGGTGCACAGCATGTCGGCGAGGCCGTCGGGCAGTTCCAGCGAGGTGCACGTCAGCTCGTCCCAGTCCCCTGACCTCCAGTCCAGGAGTCCGTCGGGCGTCTCGATCAGCGAGGCGAAGACCCGGCGGCCAACGACGGTGATCCGGGCGTCGCCGGACTTGTCGAGTTCCTGCTGGTAGAGGTGTGCGGTGACCGCGACGGACTCATCGAGGTCGGCAGGGTCGACGCGCTGAGTCCAGATTGCGCCGGTGCGGCCGTCACTAGGCGGTGCCCCACGGAAGCTCTTGTAGACGACCGGGTGGTGTTCGCGGATGAACGTGCGGGCGGCGCGCAGGTCGTTGGTGATCAGGGTTGCCGGGACCGTGAACCCGGTCTGGGCGGCGGTCTGCAACTGGGCTGGTTTGTACTCGGCCCACGCGGTCGCCTTCGGCGGGTTGACGTGCAGGACCGGGAGGTGGTTGAGCAGACCGGCCAGGCCGTGCCGGGCCTCCCGGGCCGCGAACTCCCGGACTCGCCGGTCGGGATGGGCGAACCTCCAGGGACCGGGCCGCCGGTGGTACACCGAGCGGATCTGCTCCACCTCCAGGACGCGGCTGGCGGTGCGCAGCACACCGGCCCACCGGTCCCCGGCGCCGCCGATCTGTGCAGCAAAGGACAGCGCATCGCTGCCTGCGTCGGTCGGAACGATGTCGGCGGGGTCGACGCGGACGACCGGCACTCCCCGCTCGTTGAGCGCGGTGATCACCAGATCGGCGGTCACGTCGTGCAGGCTGGTGACAACCAACACCGCCAGGTCGGACACCCGGGCTAGTCCGTTTCGTAGTCGGTGGTGTTGTCGTCTTGGACCTGTTCTTGAGGCCCCTTGCCGTCCCCGCCGCCCGACTTGGTCGCGGTGCCCCTGGTTTTGTTGGTCCCGTGTCTGCCCGCCTCGATCACCTGATCGTCGGCATCGATGTACCGGGCGGTCTGCGTGAGCGGATCCAGCACCACACCAACGTAGTCCGAAGGTGACTCTGGTAACCGGTCGACCGCCCTGGACCATCCCCACGGGGCTGCCCCTGCGCCGTCTTTTCGCCCGAAGGGGGTTGTCTGCGCGTCCAACGGCGAGGCTCCTTCCACAGGAGGGTGTTCGTTGACGCCTATCGGACGCCATCTAGCGCACATTGTCCACACGAACGCCGGAGCCGGAAAAAGTGTTGCCTACTGGATCTACCGATCTGTGTCCAAGCCGAGACGATCTGCCTGCGTGAACGGCGGGATGTTGCGCCGCACCCGGGTCAAACCGCTGAATCTTGGTCGAGGAGCCGCTGCCGATGGCGCACTCGGTGCCCGGGACGCGCTCGCCTGCCCCCGCCAAGCTAGCCGCACGTCGTTGTATACAGAGCTGAAAACGCCAGGTAGGCCATGGCGGCATTCAACAGCTGAGCTGGCGCCGCTTCATGACCGCGCTGCACCGCAACGGCTGGCTCACCGAGCGGGACCGCCAGGCGCACGAGCGGATCATCGTGCTGAACCTGCGGCACGGCCTGTCGGCCGCCCGCGCCACCGTCCGCGTCGCCGGGCACCCTGCAACGGCACGCCGCCGCTGACACTCGGCAGCGGTCTCCACGCCGACTTCCACCACCAGCACACCGGGCGCAGGGGATCGGTTGCGTGCTGCCGGACATCCGTTCCGGCGCAGCGGTGGCTCGCACCATCCCGGCGCTTCATGCCACCGGCTACCCCGTCGATATGGAACTCTGGTCCACCGGTGAGACCTGCTGCCCCGAAAACCCGTGCGTGTGAGCTGACCGAGAGGGCTTCGATGTCGCGCAGTGCATGGAACGAACTGCCCCTGCAAGCCAGGGACGCAGTCCAGGCACATACCGGTGAGGTGACCGGTCTTGACCCGGCTCCTTCGGGTAACCACGCTCACATCGCCGGGACGTTGCGCGCACCTTCGGGGCCAGTGTTCGTCAAGGGCGCTCGCAAGGAACCCGGCCGGGACGGCCCCGAGGTCGCGACCCTGCGCAACGAGGCCCGGATCAACCCGCACGTGCAGCCGTATGCGCCCCGCCTCCTCTGGAGTGTCGAGGAGGCGGGATGGCTGCTGCTGGGCTTTGAGCACGTCCAGGCCCGCCACGCCGACTACACACCCGGTTCCCCCGATCTTGCCCTGCTGGCCAAGACCGTAGAGGCGCTCCAGGCGACGCCCGCACCCGACGCGGTGACACTCCGGGTCGAGCGGCGCTGGCAACCGGTCCTAGACGACGTGTCCGCCATGGCGGGCCACACGCTGATCCACGCCGACCTGAACCCGGACAACCTGCTGATCACCGATGAGAGCCGCGCCTACGTGGTGGACTGGACCTTCACCTCGCGTGGAGCCGCCTGGGTGGAGCTGGCCCTGCTCATCCCCTGGCTGCTCAAAGCCGGCCACCACCCCGGCCAGGTGGCGCACTGGCTGTCCCGGTTCCCCTCCTGGACCCGCACCGCTCCTGCCGACATCGACCGCCTCGCCTGGGCATTCGCCGAAACCTGGCGGCGCCGCAGCACCGCAGACCCCGGCATCGCCTGGAAAGCCGAACTGGCCGCCCTAGGGCAGCAGTGGGCCGATCACCGTCAGCTCGGACCCGCCGTGTAGGGATCTAGCAGCCCCCTGCCCCCACCCGCCCTGGTCGAGCCGATCTGGACCGCTGTTGCTGCGCCTTGGTGGCGCCTTCGTAGCTGCCGGTGCTCGGCGGCGAGGTGGGCGTGTCCACGGTTCGGGCATCCTCAAGGAGCCGGTTCGCATGACAGGAGGTGAGGATCGCCAGAACTGGACCGACTGACCGAGTCTGCAGTAGCGCAGCCGAACACGGCCGGAGATCGAAGACGGGTGTGGGTCCTGCGAGCCGGGGCGGGGCCGCTTGAGGCGTGTCTCAAGGTGGATGAGCGGCGTGTGCAGCGCTGAAAGCAGTGCGGCCTCCGGTACAGGAATCATCGACCAAGGCGGTGGCGTGGTCCAGGTCGCGGCGGCGGAGGCTGGTGAGCGCGGCGTAGACGGCGTGGTGGGCCCGCCGTACCGGCTCCCCCTCCAGGACCGGCTCGAACAGCACCCACGTGGGCGGATGATGTTCGCCGGCGCGGGCCAGCACCGCCCGGGCGAGCTCACGGCCGTCATCGGTGCCGGTGAGGTGGCTGGTGACGAACCAGTCAGTGAGCACGTCCGGGCCGATCCTCATCTGCGCGGCGACGCCGGGCGGGTACAGCGCATGAGTGTCTGGCTTTCGCGGTTACCAGTTGATATCGAAGGCCGTCTTTGTTGGCTACGGTTCAGTGACGGCGCGGTCGCGGTGAGCGTTCGGTTCCTAGTCTGAGCCTATGTCGACTGGATTCTCCCGTTCCGGACTGAGGCGCACTTATGTCGTTATCTTGGTCGCGGCTGCGGTGTTGGCGTTGGTGGCGGTCGTTGTCGCGAATTCCGTGGCGGTGGCTGCGGTGGTGGCGACCTTCGGGTTGCTCGCGGATCTGGCGTTGGCGCTGGTGGCCTTTGTCTCCGAGCGCGGTGAGCCGGAACGTGATCCGGAGGCACTGGCCGACAGCCTGGCAGGGGAGTTGCAGGGGCAGTTGCGGGAGGAGGCACAGAACCGGGGGCTGCTGGATCAGCGGGTGCTGCCGTTGACGTGGTCGCCGGATGATCCGGAGGCCGCGGAGGCGGATGGGTGGTCCGGGAGCACACGTCTGGGGGAACGCTTCGGGGAGGCGTGCCGCGATCTGGCCGAGGTGTATGGCCCTGTGACCGGCGGGCAGCGGTTGGTGGTGCTCGGTTCTCCCGGGTCGGGAAAGTCAGTGGTTGCCCTGCTGCTGGCGCTGGGGTTGCTGGAGGACCGGCCGCCGGGCGGGAGGGTACCGGTCAGGCTGCCGGCGGCGTTATGGGAGCCGGCGAGGGAGCCGGTCAAGCCGCTGGACACATGGATCATCAAGTACATGGCGGCCACGTTCTTCTTCGGTAACGAGCACACCCCCCGGCAGCTGATGAACCATGGCCTGATCTTGCCGATCCTGGACGGCCTGGACGAGATCCCCGAGACCTCCCGCCGCCACGCGGTCGACTGCATCAACGATGCGATCGGTACCGACCGGCCCGTCGCGGTCACCTGCCGGGCGGTCGAATACGCCGAGGTGATCAGAAACGGTGCCGACCATCTGCAGGAGGCGCGCAGGGTGAAGATAGACCCGCTCGCGGCCGAAGAGACGATCGCCTTCCTGGCGCAGGCCGCGTGGCCGGACCAGATGGACTGGGAACGGTCTACAAGCATCTGCGCGCCGAGCGGGACGGGAGTCTTGCGACCTGTCAACGGCCACTTGTTTGGGTTCTGATCCACTTGGTGTGAACCGGTCACGTAGCGTCGGTTGAGCCGGAAGGATCTTGGCGCGTGTGACTATGCGGCGCTATCTCCCTTGTCCGGTCACCGTGGATCTGTGGCCGTCGAGCAGGTCACGGCGGACGAGTCGGCCGTGACGATCTCCGCCCAGACGACGACGTCGGAGGCCAGGTGCCCGACCTGCGGGTCGGTGTCGCGGTACCGGCATGGCCGGTATCGCCGCAGGCTCGACGACGTGACGGTGGGTGGTCGGCGGACGGTGATCGACCTGGCGGTGCAGCGCTTCCGCTGCGCGGCGGACGGGTGCCCGCGGCGCACGTTCACCGAGCAGATCGAGGGGCTGACCGAGCGGTTCGCCCGCCGGACCCCGCGGCTGCGGCGCGTCTTCGAACGATTCATGCAAGTGCTGGCCGGGCGCCCGGCCGCTCGACTCACCCAGTATCTGGCGATCCCGGTCAGCCAGAACACGCTGCTGCGGCTGCTGCGCCGCCGGCCCGAGCGACCACGGGCGGCCGCGCCGCGCGTGCTGGGCGTGGACGACTTCGCCACCCGCAAAGGCCACGTCTACGCCACGATCCTGCTGGACATGCAGACCGGCGAACGGGTGGAGGTGCTGCCCGATCGGACCGCCGCCACGTTGGCCGGCTGGCTGCGTGAGCATCCCGGGGCGGAGATCGTGTGCCGCGATCGGGGCGGGGCCTATGCCGAGGCCGTGCGGGCCGCCGCCCCGGACGCGGTGCAGGTGGCGGACCGTTTCCATGTCTGGAGGAACCTGTGCGAGGCGGTGCACAAGTGCGTGGCGCACCACCGCGCCTGTCTCGCCGAGCCGACCGGCGACAAGTCGTCGGAGCAGGTGGCGCCAGCCTCACCGCACACCGGCTCCCCGGCCGTTCCGGCCGAGTGGGAAGGCGTGCGGGTGTCTCAGCGGCGCGAGCGGCACGCGGCGGTGCACGAACTGCGGGCCAAGGGCATCGGGATCTCTGCGATCGCCGACGCGCTCGGCCTGGACCGCAAGACCGTGCGCCGCTACGCGCACGCCGCCACTCCCGAGGACGTGACGCCCGCCCCGGCTGGCCGGCGCGGAACGCGCGTCGCCCCGTTCCTGCCCTACCTGCATGAACGCTGGAACCAGGGATGCACCGACGCCGCCCGGTTGTGCGCCGAGATCGCTGAACGCGGCTACACCGGCAGCCAGCGCACCGTCCGCCGGCATCTCCAGGCCGTGCGCGCCAGCGGAAAGCCCGCTCCGGAAGTCGCGAAGCAGCTCAGCGTCCGCCGCGCCACCCACCTGATCACCAGCCACCCCGACCACCTGGACGACAACGCCACACTCCGGCTCAAGCAGCTGCTGGCCCGCTGCCCCGAACTCGACGCCGTCGCCGCCTGCGTGGAGTCTTTCGCCACGATGATGGCCGACCTGGACGGACGCCGCTTACCCCACTGGCTCCAACAGGCCGAAGCCACCGGCTTCCCGCCCCTGAAAAGCCTAGTCAACGGAATCCGCCAGGACCTCGACGCAGTGACCGCAGGCCTGAGCACCCACTGGAACTCCGGCCGCGTCGAAGGCAACGTCAACCGGATCAAACGAATCAAACGAGACGGCTACGGCCGCGCGCTCTTCGACCTTCTCCGCCTCCAAATCCTCCACGCCGACTGAACACTCAACGTGCACCCCACCACACCAAGTGGATCAGAACCGCTTCTCATGGCCGCCGTCAGGCGATGAAGGTGTCCGCCTCAACACCCTGCGGAACGGATCAACCGGCGTTCGCAGGAGGGGCGATCTGCGGTTGTCCCCTGCCTTCTGGTGCTCAGGTGGCGCGGTGCCGCAGGTTTGCCCGGGACGTCCTCGAACGCAACTTCCGACCGATATGGCGCGAGCCGCGTCGACCGCCACAGCATCCGGCGTCTCCACCTTCCCGGCCATACCGTCGGCGCTGGGCTGTCCTCCTCCGATCAGGTCGGCTGCCTCGGCTCCCGGCCAGCGCACCTGTAAGAGGTCGGCGCCGTCCAGGCGCACTCTGGGCAGGGTCGCGCCGGTCAGGTCCGCGCGGTTCAAGCCGGTATCGCTCAGATCGTGCCGTTCAGGTCGGCCTCCAGCAGATCCGCGCCCGGCAGGCTCGCACCGGCCAGCCTGTGCCGGTCAGCGCCGCCGCGGATCAAACTCGCGCGCCGTCCAGCCGCGTCCTGTTGAGGAGCGCGTTGCTCAGGTCGGCGCCGTTAGGGGGCACGCCGGTCAGGGCCGCCTCGGCCGGGTCCGCGCCAGTCACGCCCGCGCCGAGCAGTTTGGCGCAGGGGGCGATGCCGCCCCGGCGGATGCCGGGGGCGATTCTCTCCCACCGCCCGCCCCCCGCCGTTCCGCCAACGCCTGCTGCTGGTTTCGGCCGTAGAGCCGCGCCCTGCCCGTGCACACGGTGCGAAGAATGCAGAGAAGAGGGCCCTCATCACTGCGGTGATGATTCCGATGCTGCTGCCGAGGCCTTCTATGCCGCCGGCCGAGGTCGCTGGGAACGCCGCCGTGGCCAGCAGAACCCCCAGGTGGGTAACCGCGGCGGCAACGTGGGTGTCTTTATGGGTATCGAACCCGAGCACAATCTCTGGACCGATGGTAGGCGTCTCGGTCTGCGCGGTCGCAGTCGGCTGCTGGATGCTGGGCACGGAGATGTGAGTTCCTCGACGACGTCGAGGGGGCAGTTGGCAGTCGCCGGGCCAGCGAGGAGGTCAGGACTGTGACGACGTCCCAAACGGGCAAGCCCCTATCGGGACACCCCTCACCCAGCCCAGCGCCAGCAAGGGCCGTCCCGACCGAGGCCGACAGATCTGCACACAGGCATCGAAAGCCGATCGTTGTGCGGGTCAGACCATCGGGCGGGACAGCACTAGATCATCCTCACGGTCGTTGTGGTTGCCCGGCACCGGACGCCCCACCGCGACCACCAAGCGGGTGTCGGCATCGATGACGACCTGCATGTTCACCGAGTACTGGTGGTTCTTGGACCGTGAGGTGATCGTCCGGTCATGGACGGGCACCATTGTGCCGTCCGCGATCGGCACCGTGCCGGGGCCGTGCCGGCGGGCGGCGGGGGCCGGCGCGAGCAGCGGCGCCAGGTGGTCGACGACCCGGTGCGCGGCCGACTTCGACGGACTGCAATGCGACCAGCCGCAGTGTCAGGCTGGTGCGGTAGTACACCGCGATCAGCAGCACCCGGTCGGCCAGCGGCAGGCTCCACCGTCGGCCGGTGCCGGTCTGCTCACCGCCGCGACCTGCAACGATCCGCACGAGCCTGCGGAACTGCCGCACCGGCAGGCCGGTGAACACCGGCACCCGCTCGTCCCGATCCGCACTGATCACCCGCTCCATGGCAAGATCAACGACCAAGATCGTCCACCGT
This sequence comes from Actinomadura graeca, assembly GCF_019175365.1. NCBI lineage: Bacteria > Bacillati > Actinomycetota > Actinomycetes > Streptosporangiales > Thermomonosporaceae > Actinomadura > Actinomadura graeca. Next base: position 8,359,091 of record NZ_CP059572.1, read on the forward strand.
TACGGGACAGCCTTCAGGTTGAGTCTCCGGTATTGCTGTCCTCTATTCCCTTGACATGCCCTTTGCCGAGAAATGTTAGGGCCGCGGGTCGGAGCCCCAGGAAGAGCGCCACCGTTGTTCCTCCGCCGATCGCATAGACCATCACCCCTTGGGATGCGTCCGCCCTGATAAATTTCTGCGCGGCGTAAGCTGTAATGATTAACGAGCAAAAGGCAAAGATGATGCGGACCGTTTGTGCCCCGTGGGCGAACCAAGACACTCGGCGCATATGCTGAGACGCTGCGCGCTCTTGGGTCATACGATGCCTCTCAGCCTGAACCTCAATGTAACGCCGATGTTTGCCCTCTTTCAGAGCTTCTGCCCAGATCTCTTCAAAGGTGCCGGGGCGAATCTTCTCCCACGCTTGGGCTTGCTTGGCGGGGGGCAACTTTCGCCACTCCGCATAGCGGGGGTCGGGGGACAGCCCATCAGTCATCCGGACTCCAGCCCGGTGGTGGGCCCAACCTGTTGTAGATTTCGTGAAGTCGATCATTAACAGCTTTGAGGGAATCTATATGCCGAAAGTCATCCTCAGGCGGTCCCCAAGTAAATAGCTCTTCGTATCCTGCATCTAAATCTCGTAAACCAAATATACCCACGGCTCGAAGCTCATCAGTGGGTGGCAGTAAAGATCTGTCCAGTTCTTCGAGTCTAAGCTCATACTGGTTAATCAAACCGAGGATTCTCTGAAAATAGAAATCAGATTCTTCGCGGGATGTCGCATCCTCGTCGGGTTCGTCATCGTCTGGAGGGCTGGTCATGCATCCGAAGGTAGGGCATGCGGCCCAGGCACGGAATATCTTGGCATCATCGGGCCAAACGATCAAATGATGATCAAAACCTCGTCTCGCTTCCCAGGCCTGTGGCTGCCGAAGGGGGTGTGGGCCACTCAAAGAGCCGATCAGGCGCCCCCATCCATGTGGAGGCGGCGCCTGTTCGACGGTTTGCCCGGTTTCAGGACACTGCTGCATTTACCGTGACCCGGGATATGAGCAGTGCACCGCCCTAGATCGTTGATGGGGGTTTTCTGGGGCGGGTGCGGACGTGGTGAAGGGCGCCCATGATCAGTGTGTGAAGACAAACCTGGACGCCCTTCTGATCGCACTCTATGTCCACCTGGACGACCATGTCCTGCCGTCGGTGGTCCGGCCTGGCAGGCGCGGCCCTTCGCGGGTCCTCAACGATGCCGAGCTGACCTGTGTGGCCGTCGCGCAAGTCCTGCTCGGCTGCGATTCCGAGCGGCGGTGGCTGCGAGGCGCCCCGGCCAGGATCGGGCACCTGTTCCCGCGGCTGCCCGGCCAGTCTCAGTACAACCGGCATCTGCGCGATGCCGCCCCCGCCCTGTTCGCCGCCGCGATGTGGCTGGTGCGGCAGATTCCGTCCTGGCACGACCGGCTGCGGCTGATGGACGGCACCCCGGTGCGCTGCGGTGCCTCACGCACCACCGTGGACCGCTCGGCCCTGGGCGAGATCGCCGGGTACGGGATGGACAGATCGCACCACGCCTTCTACTGGGGCGCCAAGCTGATGCTGATCACCACCGCCGAGGGCGCGGTCTGCGCCTTCAGCCTGGCCCACCCCAAAGAGCTGGACGAGCGCAAGCAGGCGGTGCACCTGCTGCACGTCCGGCAGGCCGCGCCGGGACCGTGCCCGATCGTGTGCGACAAGGGATTCGCCGGCGCCGGGGTGGAAAAGGCCGCCGCCGATCTGGGCCACATCCTGATCCGCCCGGTCCGCGACGACGAGCCCGAGCCCGCCGTGACGGTGTTCCCGGGCTGGCTGCGCCAGCGCATCGAGGCAGTGATCTGGACGCTGAAGAACCAGCTCGGGCTGGAACGCCACGCCGCACGCACCACCAAAGGGCTGTGGACACGCCTGTGCCAGCGCATCTGCGCACTCAACGCCGCAATCTGGCACAACTGGCTGATCAACGCAAAGGTCATACGGTCACTGACCGCCTACGACCACTAACCAGACCACTCACAACAACCCCCATCAACGATCTAGGGCCTGTTTTGCGGATCTGGATCTTTGGGTTGTGGCTTGATGGTGGCCATGGTGCGGCGACATGAGCTGACCGATGCGGCCTGGGCGCGGATCGAGCCGTTGCTGCCGGTCGCTTCGGGGCCTGGTGGGCGGTGGCGTGACCACCGGCAGGTGATCAACGGGATCTTGTGGAAGGTCCGGACCGGTGCGGACTGGCGGGACGTGCCCGAGCGCTATGGGCCGTGGCAGACGCTCTACCAGCGGTTCCGCCGCTGGAGCGCGGGCGGGACCTGGGAGCGGCTGCTGGCGCACGTCCAGGTCCACGACGATGCGATCGGAACCGTGGACTGGTCGGCGGTGTGCGTGGACTCCACCATCGTGCGCGCCCGCCAGCACGCCGCCGGCGCCCGCAAAAAGGGGAACGGCCGGGGACGAACCCGGCATCACCGGCAGGCGGGCAGGCACAGGCCGCTACAGCGGCGTCACCTCACCTGAAGCAAGATCGCTGACTGACCCGCATCGACAGACGTAAAGGAGTTGTCGTGTGAGCGAGGCGGCTTGCAGGATGGGGTGTGCAGATCAGACGGGCCGGGCCGGACGATGTTGTGGTGACCGGCGAGATCTATGTTCGGGCCTGGCAAAGAGCTTTCGTGGACATCCTCCCTCAGAGCCACCTCGACTCCATGGACGTCGGCGCGGAGGCCTCGGCTTGGGAGCCGCTGCTTCGGCCCTCGCGATGGCCCGCGGCCGGGGCGCTGCTGGCCGAGGACGATCATGCCGCGGTGGCCTTCGCGGTGTTCAGCGCCGCCGACATCCCGGGTAGCGCGGAGCTGGCGACTCTCTATGCACTGCCCGAGGTGTGGGGGGCAGGGGTCGGACGGCGGCTCCTGGCTGCCACGACCCAAGCCATGCGGCGGGCCGACTACCGGAACGCGAGCTTGTGGGTGTTGGCGGCCAACAGGCGGGCCAGGCGCTTCTATGAGGCTGCAGGCTGGCACTGGGACGGCACCGTCGTTGATGATCCGTCCGCCGGGCTCGCCCTGCCCAAGCTCCGCTACCGCTGTTCACTGTCCTGAGCACGCGCGGGGACCGGTGCCCTGCCGTATCGACTGTGTCGTATTCGGGCAGTGTCAGCAGCCCTGGAGCTCAACTCGGACGACGGCTTGAAGCTGAATAGTGATCTCCGCAACCTCGCCGTCGTTCTGACCGCGGTGAGCGCCAAGCCAGGCGTCTGCACCAGCGAGCACGCGTTCGCTTCCGAACGCCCGGACAGCGATAAGTTCGTCCAACTCCATCTCGATGCGCTTGGTTCGGGGCCTCTGCTGATCGAACTGCTGGAGCTTGTCGTGTGCTCCCTTCGCCTCGTAGTCGGCCCGGCGCCCCAGCAGGTCAATGCAGCGGAGAGCGGCCAGGTAGGCATCCCGCCACTCCCGAAACAGGCGTGCTTGCTGCTCGGCTGCACGGTTCTGCTCAACCATGTGCTCGGCATGGCGGCGGCTCTGGGCACCAGCCAGCCAGGTGAAAACGACACCGAGACCACCTGAAGCCGAAGTGGCGACAGGCGCGACCCATTCCCAAGCCATGTATCGATGTTCACCCACCTCGGTGCTCCAAAGCATCGTGCCGACCACGACCGCAACTGGCCCGACGGCTACACAGACCGGTGCCCTGTCGTATTCGGGTGAGCTCTGGGGGGTTTCATGGCTTGGGGCAGTTGCAAGAGAGCGAGCTTTCGACGACCAGCGATCCGTAGGCGACCCATCCAGGCAGGCTGTTGGCCAGGGGACCTGCGGCTAACCGGACCGTGCTGAGCCTGAATGAACAGTACAGATGCGGGCGATCATGTGATGCATGGCTGGACATGTAGTCAGACTTGGATTGTTCGTCGGCGTACTTAGCTGCGGATTGCTCTGCTTTGGCATTCAGGTCGTTAAGGGCTGCTTCCGCGGTAATTCCTTCGCCGAGGAGTAGGTCGTAAGGCTGGGCTTGGGTGGAGTGGGACATCAGCTGTAGCAGCGGACTATCGAAGGTTGTGCTGGTCAGGTGCGGCCTCACGCGGTAGGGGATTCCGGAGGTTGTCATGGGTGCGCCTTCCTGATCGGGGGTAGCGGTTCCAGGTTCCGCCGGCGGCGGTGCGGTGCTTGGTGGCGGTGTTGTGGTGGTAGCCGAGTGCTTGGGCGACGACGGGCGCGGGAGCTTGGAGGACGAACTGGCGGAAGGCGGCGGTGCGGGTCTGGGCGACCGGTAGTCCGAGTGCGCGTAGCTGCTGCAGGAAGGCGCCCGCGGAGAGCGGTTGTCCGGCGCGGCCGCCGGGGAACAGCCAGTCGCTGTCGGGGTTGGTGGCGGTGTTCATGTTGGCGCGGTTGGCGGCGAGCGTGGTGAGCATCGTGGCGAATGGTTCGGGCACCGGGGTGGGCGGATCGCCCAGGCGAAGCGATACCCGTCCATGGTGTTCGGAGACGTCTGCGATGGTCAGCCGGGTGAGTCGGCTGACCGGTTGGGCGTAGGGCAGCACCAGGCGCGTACCGTTCAAGGTTCGCCGACCAGGTTTGCGCGTGTCAGGTGCGCGCCGTTCAAATCCGCGCCGGTTAGGTTCGCGCCCTTCAGGTTCGCGTCGGTCAGGTCCGCGTCGGTCAGGTCGGCGTAGGGGTGGATGCGGTCCCGAGTGATACTGGGCGCGATCTCCTCGTCGTCCTCATCCACCAGCCGCCGCCCGCCGAAGTCCGCACGCATCCGACCTTAGGGCCGCGCCGTCCCCGTGCGCACGGCAACCGCCAGCTCCAGGGGCCGGTCCCGGCCGCCCGGGGCGGCTTAACTGGACAGGCCGGCCGCGCGACGCCTGCTGGACGGCCTGCGGTGCGGTGACCCGAACCGGCCGGAAATGTTCTGGTCTCGGTAGACCGGAGGTTTCGTGCCCGATCGCATCCCAGCCGTGGACGCCACCGGGGCGGCCAAGCCCCAACGATGTTGATTCCTGGAGTCACGTCGGACCGGCTGGGACACACGTCTTCATGGTCACTGAGTATCCGGACTCGGGTCTGCTGCAGGGGCTGAGGAGTATCTGCGCTGCACGGCACAGCGTTCGGGGGTCGACCATACTGTGCACGGCGGATCCGGGCCGCGCTCGACGAAGGGGACGCGCGAATCCGGTAGGGCCACCTCCCCCAGGGTTCACTGGCCGCTAGCAACCCCACGGGTCTCGCATAAATGAAATGCTTCTGAGAACAGGGCGGCCGGTCGCGGACGGTAGCCGGTTGAGGTCACCTGGGTGGGTTTACCGGGGTGTGGGCTGGTTGGGGCGGGATGCTGGGGTGATGGTGCGGTGGGCGAAGAATCCGTGGGTGCTGGGGGTAGCGGCCAGTGTCGGCGCGGGGGTGCCGCCGCTGGTGGTCCCGGCGGGGTGGCCGCTGGTATGGCGGGCTTTGATCGCTGCGGTGGTGGCGGGGCTGGCCGGAGCGAGCGGTTCGTACTTCGGGGTGGTGCTGACACGGACCGAGGACGCCGCCGGTGCCCGGGAGGCGCTGGAGGCGGCCCTGGAACCGCTGGATGCGCCGCGCCCCGGATGGGCCGCAGCGGAAGGCGAGGAGGCCGGGGGCGACGCGCGCAGGGTGCTGGAGGTGCTGGTGCCGCAGTGGTGCCCGACCGCGTTCTGGGGGCGGCGCGCCGAGCTGGATCGATGGTGGCAGTGGTGCCAGGACCAGGCCGCCTCGGCGCTGCTGATGCTGGAGGGACCGGGCGGGTGCGGCAAGACCCGCCTGGCGTTACGCGCCGCCGGGCAGGTCGCCGGGGACGGATGGGTGACCGGGTGGCTGGGCCAGGGCAAGGCCGCACAGGTGCTGGATGCCGCCGCATCGGTGGACGAGGGCAGGGTGCTGGTCCTGGTCGATGACGCCGACACCCGGTCGGACCTTGGGGCGCTGTTGGAGGCGGTGGCAGGGTACCGGGGGCGGGCGCGGCTGCGTGTGATGTTGATCACCCGCAATGGCGCCGGGCTGGTTCAGGCGCTGGCCGGGCAGCTCCCCGAACGGCACAGCGCGCTGCTGACGCGCGCCGGTGTGATGTCGCTGGGGCCGCTGGGCGGGACCGGTGACCTGGTCCGCTGGTATGGGGAGGCGGTGCGCGCGTTCGCCGCCGACCGCGACGCGCCGGCACCGCCGGTGTCGGCGACGGTGGCGCCGGTGCGCGCCGGGCAGACGCTGATGCAGATGCTGGCCGAGGCACTGACCGCGGTACTGCGCGCAGCGCCCGCCGCGGCACCGTCCCCTGTCCCTTCTGCGGAGCCGACACCGGCCGATGAGGTCGCACGGGTGCTGTTCGAGCATGAGGCGCGCTGGTGGCGCGCGACGGCGGAGCTGCGGCGATGGGGGCTCACAGACGTCACCGATGTGCTGCTGGCGCGGTTGATGGTCGCGTTGGTGCTGTTCGCGCCCGAGGGTGAGCAGGCGGCGGTGGAAGTAGTGCGGCGGATCCCCGACCTGGCCGACGCACCTGGCGAACGAGTGGCCAACCTGGTCCGCTGGGCCCGCACCCTGTACCCGCCCGGTGCCGCCGCAGAGGTACGGATCGGCCCGGACGTGCTGACCGACTGGTTCGTCACCACCCACCTCACCGGCACTGACGACGGCCGTGATCTTGCCCGGGCGCTGCTGGCCGGGTTGAGCCAGGAACAGGCCGGGCGGGTATTGACCGTGCTGGCCCGCGCCGGCGAAGACCACCCGCCCGCGCGGACCCTGTTCGAGCAGGTCCTGGATCGGGACCCGGTAAGGCTGGCCCACCACGCCGTCCACGCCGCGCTCACCAGCCTGCGCCGCCGCGACCTGGACCACGCCACCGCCACCGCCCTAGCCCGCGCCGACCTCGACCCCGACACCACCGCCCGCCTCACCGCCCTGATCCCCGCCTACGTCTTACCCCGCTGCGCCGTGGCATTGGCCCGCCGCCACCTGCACCACACCCGCACCACCGCGAACCCACCCGCCCTCGCCCGCGCCCTGACCGGCCTCACGTCTGCCCTGTTCGGTGTAGGTGAGCATGACGAGCAACTGCGGGTGGCGGAGGAGGCGGTCGGGTTGTGCCGGGAGCTGGCCGCCGACGACTCCGCCCACCGACCCGCCCTCGCCCGCGCCCTGACCGGCCTCACGTCTGCCCTGTTCGGTGTAGGTGAGCATGACGAGCAACTGCGGGTGGCGGAGGAGGCGGTCGGGTTGTGCCGGGAGCTGGCCGCCGACGACTCCGCCCACCGACCCGCCCTCGCCCGCGCCCTGACCGGCCTCACGTCTGCCCTGGGCTATGTGGGTGAGCATGACGAGCAACTGCGGGTGGCGCGGGAGGCGGTCGGGTTGTTTCGGGAGCTGGCCGCCGACAACCCCGCCCACCGACCCGACCTCGCTCATACCCTGACCGGCCTCGCGGCCGCCCTGGACAGGCTGGGTGAGCTTGACGAGCAACTGCGGGTGGCGGAGGAGGCGGTCGGGTTGTGCCGGGAGCTGGCCGCCGACGACTCCGCCCACCGTCCCGCCCTCGCCCGCGCCCTGACCGGCCTCGCGGCCGCCCTGGATCAGCTGGGTGAGCATGACGAGGCACGGCGGGTGGCCCGGGAGGCGGTCGGTTTGTGCCGGGAGCTGGCCGCCGACAACCCCGCCCACCGACCCGCCCTCGCCCACGCCCTGACCGGCCTCGCGGCCGCCCTGGACTATGTAGGTGAGCGCGAGGAACTACTGCGGGTGGTGCGGGAGGCGGTCGGTTTGTGCCGGGAGCTGGCCGCCGACAACCGCGCCCACCGTCCCCGGCTCGCCCACGCCTTGACCAATCTCGCGGTCATCCCGGACCAGGCGGGTGAGCATGACGAGCAACTGCGGGTGGCGGAGGAGGCGGTCGGGTTGTTCCGGGAGCTGGCCGCCGACAACTCCACCTACCAACCCGTCCTCGCTCATGCCCTGACCAATCTCGCGGCCGTCCTGGACCAGGCGGGTGAGCATGACGAGTTTCTGCGGGTGGCGCGGGAGGCGGTCGGGTTGTTCCGGGAGCTGGCCGCCGACAACCCCGCCCACCGTCCCCGGCTCGCCCACGCCCTGATCGGCCTCACGTCCGCTCTAGACCGGGTGGGTGGGTATGACGAGGCACTGCGGGTAGACCGGGAGGCGGTCGAGCTGTATCGAGACCTGGCCGCCCGCTATCCGAAACGGTTCCACCAGCTCTATATCGAGACCCGAGGCGACCTGCAGCGACGGTTGGTCCGACGCGGCGACGACGACGCCATCGCCCTCGACATGTAACAACCCGGGTCCTGTGCACACGACTTCGGGCATCTGTGCAGTCGGCTTCGGAAATCGACACGGAAGTCGTCGGCACTCACCCCTCCCGAGGGTTTCATGAGTCCGTTTCAACTGCCATCCGTTCGCAACAGGGACCGTACGGTTTTCGGTGTAACTCCTGATCAAGGAGTTGCTCCTGATGACGACAACTGAAGCGAAGGCGGACGCCGCGGTGGCCATGTCCGATCAGCCGGCCGAGGGCCAGGCGGACCAGGATCTGATCGGCCAGCTGGTGGCCCAGGCCCGCGAGCAGGGCTTGGAACTGGCCGGTGAGGGCGGGCTGCTGGCCCAGTTGACCAAGCGGGTGCTGGAGTCGGCACTGGACGGTGAGATCACCGACCATCTCGGCTATGACAAGCACCAGCGGGCGGCCAAGACCGGCACCAACGCCCGTAACGGGCACCGGGCCAAGACGGTGACCACCCAGGCCGGCCCGGTCGAGATCGAGGTTCCCCGCGACCGGGAGGGCAGCTCCGAACCAAAGGACGTGGCCAAGCGGCAGCGGCGGCTGACCGGGGTGGATGAGATGGTGCTGTCGCTGAGCGCCAAGGGCCTCACCCACGGCGAGATCTCCGCGCACCTGGCCGAGGTCTATGGAGCGTCGGTGTTCAAGCAGACCATCTCCACCAGCACCGACAAGGTGCTGGAGGGGATGGCCGAGTGGCAGAACCGGCCGCTGGACCCGGGGCGGTTTCCAACGATGGTTGCGAACGCCCCGGAGAGAGAGCGTTCGGATGCCGAGGTACGTCCCGAACAAGATGCCGCTGTCGGTGAAGAAGAGGTACTTCGAACTGCTGAGGGAGGGATGCAAAGGTGCGGCGGCCGCGCGAGTGGTCGGCGTGTCGGCCAGTTGTGGCTCCAACTGGTTCCTCGACGCTGGCGGAATGATCGTTGCTGACCGGCCGGTCTCGTCGCGGTTTCTCTGCCAGGACGACCGGATCGCCATCGCCGACGGGCTTCACGCCGGCCGCAATGCCAAGGAGATTGCCGCCTCCATCGGCAAGAGCTTCCAGACCGTCTACCGCGAGATCAAGCGAGGCGGCAAGCCCGACGGCCGGTACGAGCCGTTCTGGGCGCACAACCAGGCCCTGCTGCGTCGCAGACGTCCCAAGGACACCAAGATCGCCGCCAGCGCATCGTTGCGTGTGCTGGTGCGAAACAAGCTCACCGACCGGTGGTCGCCCCAGCAGGTCTCCCGGTTCTTGGCCCGCGCCTACACCGAGAACCCGGCGATGCGAGCGTGCCCGGAGACCATCTACCGAGCCCTGTTCGCCGGGCTGCTCGGCCGTCCGGCCAGCATGCTGCGCACTCGCCGGACCCGCCGCCGACGGCAACGCCGCGGCGTCCCCAACCCTAGCAAGATCAAGAATATGAAGCTGATCCACCAGCGTCCGCTGGAGGTCAACGAGCGATGCACCATCGGTCACTGGGAAGGCGACCTCGAGCGCCACGAGGCGCCATGCAACCGAGCGGAGGTGAAAGGACTCCGCCGCTGCGCTGTCGCAGCAGCGTAACGAAGCTGGGGGCAGGCCGATCCGGGAAACGCCGGTTCCGTGGAACGGGGGGAACCTCAGCTGGGGATTAAGGCTGGCGGTGTGACCCGCACGGAGACGACAGAACGAACAAGAGCCCGGCCGGCCGTAAGTCGGACCAGGCCCCTGTTCGCCTGTGGGTGGTCGGTGGCTAGACCGGTGCACCCGTGCGCCTCTTCCTGCTGTCGGGTCTGACACCGAGCGAGAGCGGGCGCAGGTTCCTTCCTGTCCGAGTTGGGCAAGAAGTGTTGGCCTAAGGATGCTGAGGTATCCAGATGAATACAAATCCCTCTGTCGATCGCTGACAGACTTTTACACTCTTGTACGGCGTGTGACGTGGGCATACATAGTCCTTCGAAAATGAAACAAATTGGCGATGAGTACCCCTGGCACCCTCTCCTGGATCAGGATTTCACTCCATTCTGTTCGGCTTTCCTGGTTTGCGGTTCTAGGGCATAATGAGCGCACGCGCGGCGGGAGAAGCGTTGCTTTCGGTTGGCTAGGACCGGGGCGAGGCATCTCTCCTGATCTGCCGCGCGAGGGTCTGACACCGAGCGGAGAGAGCATGATCAAAATCAACGGCGCCATGGAGCTGGACGGGCGTCAACTGGCTGCCATGGCGGTGGCGGTCGCGGTCGCGGTGCTGTTGTACCGCGGCGACACCATCGAGCACGCCGAGGCGCTGCTCAACGCCGCAATGCTGGCCACAGGTCTGCTGATGGGCCGGGGCGCGCACGGGCCGGGCCCGGCTGGCCTGGCCTGACACCGGCGGACATGATGAGCGCCGAAGCGAATTCCAAGCGCATGGAGTTCACGCGTCGCCTCAGGGCCGAAATGGGCGACCGAACTCTGGATCAGCTGAGCAGAGCCACGGGCATGTCTCGATCGACTTTGCAGGGAGTCTTGAATGGGGCTGTTCTCCCGAGGCGCACCATGTTGGACAGCTTGATCCAGGGCCTCGGTTTTTCCTTGGATCAGAAAGGAGACCTCCGTCGTCTCTATCTGGAGGCAGAGCGTGAAGCCCGTGCCGAACGTGAGCGTAGTGGCCGTCCGAGCAAAGGCACGCAGGGCAAGGAGGACGGCAGCCATACGGGGCTGCCGGTCACCGTGGTCAACAACGGTGGTGGCGGTGACGTGCACATTCATCAGCCTCCGCCGACCGAGGCGCCGAGGCAGGCGGGAGCACCACCGCTGGTGGACGATGCCGCGGGGCACGGCGCCCGACCGGATCCGTTACGGGCCTGCACTCGTGAGGAGTTCGTGACCACACTGCGGGCCTTTTGGCTCTGGGCAGGCGCCTACTCCCCGCGCCAACTCAGTGCCTGGTCTCGCGGGGGGCCGCACGGCAAGGTCTCGCACACCACGCTGAACGCGCTGCTGGCCGAGGCGCCGCACAAAAGGCCACCGATGACGCTGAAGTACGTGCAGACCATCATCCACTGCTGCGGTGGCGGCGAAGCCGACCTCCAGCACTGGACCACCGCCTGGCGGCGCATCTATGCCGGCATCCCGTACGTCGGCATCCCAGACGGCCAACCGAAGGGACAGCCGGAGAAGTTGGCAGAGGGACAGACTGGTGGACGGGTGGTCCGCCTGCCCACCAGAACCTCAGGTCGTAGCCCGGGGAAGCTGCCGCCTCAGCCTCCTATGGGCCCACCATCACCGTCCCCGTAGGGCTGCAGATCACCTTCGACACGCCGACCGAATACGACCCATACGAATACGGCAGGACACCGGTCGACCACGTCGTATTGCATCCGGCGCGAACATGACACGGTCGGCAACTCGTCCCCCAAGCCCCCGCGCCCGTCGTCGCTCAAGCCCTCGGCTACCACCACGGAACCGTGCCCAAGCACCGCACCGCCGCCGGCGGAACCTGGGACCGCTATCCCACGACACGCACGCCGAAATCGAGGAAACGCCCATGAATTGGTCCGTCGTCGGCCCCGCCGTCTTCTCACTCATCGGTGTCACACTCGGAACCAGCGGAACACTCATCGGTCAGTACCTCACGACACGCACGACCAAGGCGCAGGCCCTCGCCGAGCGCCGGACCGCCCTCCGCGCCGAGCGAAAGACTGCGATCCTTGAGTTCATGGAGACCGCCAAGCAGGTCGAGCGGTTCATCGAACAACGTGTCCACTCGGGCGAGCGGCCGGAGGGCTCCGTCGAGCTCACCAACCGCATGTGGTTCCTCCAGCAGTGCGTGGACCTCGTGTCGACCGCCCCTGTGCGTAACACCGTCACCGACTACGCCGAGGGCCTTCACAGCCTCCTCTACCAAGAGCTCCCTACCGAGCGCCACGTCTGGGCGCTGATGAGTGAGAAGCGGCAACCGTTCGTCGATTCAGCCCGCGTAGAACTCGGCACCGCCACCAAGGAACTCGGGACTCCCGAACGCCCGTAGGCGGAGGCCCTTCATCGGCCGATACGCCGAACCGATACGACACAGGCGAATACGACAGGGCGCCGGTCTCGGCAACCGGTGCCTGGCACGCTGCCCGTGCCCGACGTCCGGCCGCGACGTCCGGCCGGGACGTCCCGGGGAAGCGCTGAGACGTCCTCTAGCGGACCGGGACGTCCTAGCGGCACGCCCCCGCTAGACCTAGGCCGTGTGTCGAAGTAGGTGGAGCCATTCGTTGATGGCAGTGATCTCAAGGACGGCCTGGTAGCGGACGCAGAGTTTGTCGTATCTGGTGGCCATGGCCCGGTGCCGCTTGAGACGGTTGATGCCGCACTCGACGGCGTGGCGGCCGTGGTAGTCGACCGGGTCGAAGGACGGCGGGCGGCCGCCGCGGCTGCCCCGCCGCTTCCGGTGACCGGACTGGTCGGCCGGCTCCGGAATGGTGCAGGCGATACCACGGCCGCGCAGGTGAGCGCGGATCGCCCGCGACGAGCAGGCCTTATCGGCCCGAACCCGATCCGGGCGGGTGCGGGGACGGCCCCGTCCTGGCCGGGCGACCCTGATCTGGGCCATCACCGCCTCGAACTGCGGGGCGGCCCCGCGCTGCCCGGCCGTCACCACCATCGATAAAGGCCGCTGCCCCTGCTCACAGGCCAGATGCACCTTGGTCGAGAGCCCGCCGCGGGAGCGGCCCAGGGCGTGATCAGCGGGCTCGGTGCCCGCATCTGCGGGTGGCTCGCGCTGCAGATCGCCGCGGCGGCGGGCACCGGCGGCGTGCTGGTGAGCCCGCACGATCGTGGAATCCACGTTCACCTCCCAGCCGGTCAACCCGGCCGTATCCGCCCGCGTCTGCAGCCCGGCCAGGACGCCTGCCCAGATGCCGGCGCGCTGCCAGCGGCGAAACAGCGCGTAGACCGCGTGCCAGGAGCCGTAGTGCTCCGGCACGTCCCGCCGGGGCGCACCGGTCCGCACCCGCCAGCGGATCCCATCGATGAGCTGGCGTTTGGTCCACTTCGACGGCCTACCTGGCCCCTTGGGCGGTGGGAGCACCGGCTCCAGGAGCGCCCACTGCTCATCGGTCAGGTCGAACCGCCTCGTCACCGCCAGGGTGGCCACGAGGTCTCCGGAACTCAGGGTCTTCTTGGTCGATGACTCCTGTACCGGAGACCTCACTACTTTCGGCGCCGGACACGCCGCTCACTCCACTTTGAGACAGGCCCTAGCGGACCGGCACGCCGACCGGCGAGCTGCGGCTGATGACGGTCGGCGGATGGGTGCCGTGGCTGGCCGACACTCTCGACCCCGACCACGGCCAGCAAGCCTTCCACACCTACGTCTGCCAGGACTCGGTGCTGCTGCCTCGGCGTGCGGCCGGACGCAACATCGTCGCGCGGTGGCTGCCCTGGATACCACCGGGCACCCGGAAGCGATCGGCACGCAAGATCTGCCCGAGTTGCGCAGCCGACCCCGACCGCGGCACCCCCCTCACCGCCACGCTGCTCCTCACCACCAGCTGCCCCGAACACGGGTGCCGACTGGAACCCGAAGTGGACGTCCGCGTCGGTATCGCCATTGCAGAACCGGTACCGGCCCGGCACGCGCCGACGCCTCTGGTCACCTTGGACCGCCTCGCCCACCAGGGCCTGACCAGCGGCGGGGTCACACTGCCAGGGCGAGCGATCCACGTCGGATTATGGTTCCGGCTGCTGCGCACCCTGGTGGATGAGGTCACTGTCGCCCCCTCACAGGTTGGCGCCCGATCCGCCGCCACCCTGCACCAGATCTGGGACACTGCGGCTGTCTCGGCGCGGGCCGGTCTGCGGCTCTGGCGGCCCTACGAACGCCTCGACCCCACGTACCAGGAGGCGATCCTGCGAGCCGCGGGCACCGCGCTGCACCTCGCCGAGACCGGCGCGATCACCGCCCGCGGCACCCTCGGTGCGCTCCTGGACCCTCCCCGGCACCAGCCCGTCCACGATGGCGACCCGCCCGGCACGCCCGCCGACCCGTGGAGGAACCTGCAGGGCGAGGCCGAGGAGGTGCTGGAACGCGCACGCACCGACCCGGCCACCGCCCGCCAGATACTCACCCTGTTCACCCGCCGCTGCCGCACCCTGGCGCGCTTTGACCGGGAACGCCATTTGCTGATCGCCTCGGGCGTCCCCGCGGCATTCCTTCCAGACGCCCGCGAGTTCGGCCGCTCCGATCTCCTCCAGCCCTGACTTCCAGGGCTGCTACGGCCGTCGCGGTTCCGTGGCATGACGAAGTCTCCACCGTTCGGAAGCTTCGTCTACCTCGGGGGTTACGCGTTGAGAACGTCTCGGAAGCCCTTGAGTAAGCCTTCCGACTCGTGACGCGACCGCGCCGTCACCGAACCGCAGCAACAAAAGCGACCTTCTGCATCAACCGCTGAGCCCGAAAGCCAGACACTCAAGCCACGAGGCCCCTGCACCCATCGCTCGCATGTACGCGATAATGCGCTACTAGCGTGACATCGCCGTGGTGAGCCGTGAGCGTAGCCATGGTCGGCTGGCGTGATGTGGTGTTCCACTCCGGGCCTTGCCTCAGTTTCGCTGCGCGTCACCGCGAGGCCAGTCTCGTGGCGGTTGGCCGCTGTTGTCAGGTCTCCTCATCAACGCTGGTGTCCCCGGCGTTCTTCTTCGCTACGCCTTCGCCCATACCGGCTTCACTGCGGGCGGCGGCCCTTCCACGCCGCTGCTGCCTGACCGCAGTCGGTCCATGACGTTCGCGTGTCTTGCGCTGGTACGCGGGGAGATCGCAGGTTTGCTGGAGGACGCCGAATGTGGGGAGCCAAGGCTAGGGGATGTGCAGGAGGCCAGGGGCATGGGGCTGTTTGTGGGGCGCAGCGAGGAGCAGGACCGGTTCCGGCTGGTGCTGGCCGAGGCGGCTGCCAGGGGCCGTGGTGGCCCGGATGAGGCGTACGTGGTGCTGGTGCAGGGTTATGGAGGGATCGGGAAGTCGACGCTGCTGCGCCGCTTCATCGACATCGCCGCCGGTGGCCTGCCGGAGGTCTCGGCTGGGCGGTTCACGGTGTTCTTGGTGGACTGGGAGCGGGATCGTGAACTGCACGCTGAGGAGTATGTGGAGTTCGCCGGGCCGCCGATCTGGCGGATCCTGGAACGGATCCGCACCCAGATCGAGAACTCCGCCGCGTCCTGGGGGCCGCTGGAGCGACGCCGCCTGAAGGGGTTCGCCGCCTTCCAGCGGCAGGTGACCAAGCTGCCGGAGCTGGAGGCCGATGCCACCCGGCTCGGTCTGGGCAAACAGGCCGCTCACCGGCCGCTGACGCCCGTGCAATTAGCCGCGATCGTCAGATCCGGCGGAGAGATCGCCAAGGTCTCCGGTGCGCCGGCCGCGATCGTCGGCGCCGCCAACACCGTCGCGGGCGCGGGCGCGCAGATCGCCACGACCTTCCAGCAGAACCGGGCCGTCCAGATCGACCCTGCCGCCTACCGTGCCCTGGTCGACCAGATCGATGCGCTGGTGACCGCGTTCACCGACGGCCTGAGGGCATTGGCGCGCAGGCGGCCGGTGGTGGTGGTCCTGGACACCTGCGAGCTGCTGGGTGCCTCCGGGCCGTGGCTGCGGGAGGTGATGCGCCGCTCGGGCCGTCGGGTGGTGTGGGTGATCGGCACCCGGCTGGAGCCCGACTTCGTGGCAGCCGGCGACAGCGAAGCCGTCCGGTACAAACGTGAGATCGACCAGCAACGGCTCCGGACCATGACCCTGCACCGCTTCGATGACCGCACCGCGGCCGACTACCTGCAGCGGCGCCTGGGCTCGCTGCCGCCCGGCCTGGACCTGGAGCGGGTGATCGCCCTGACCCAGGGGGTGCCGCTGGCGCTGCACTTGATGTACAGGATGCTCGCCGACCAGATCCGCGTCGGCCGTCCCTTCGACGGCCTCTACGACGAGGTCTCCGCAGAGGGCACGGTCTCGGCGGTGGTGGCCCGGATGGCCGACCGCTACCTGCACC
Organism: Actinomadura graeca; assembly: GCF_019175365.1. NCBI lineage: Bacteria > Bacillati > Actinomycetota > Actinomycetes > Streptosporangiales > Thermomonosporaceae > Actinomadura > Actinomadura graeca. The sequence goes on from NZ_CP059572.1 coordinate 8,375,363, forward strand.
ACGCCACCTACGATCCCGGCTCCGACCTGCACCAGGACCTGACCGCCCTCTACGGCCTGGCTCTGGTCAACGTCGAGCAGACCCCTGCCCGGCCCCGCGCATTCCCGCCCCGCTCCCTCGGCGACCGGTGGGAACCAGTCCGCCAGGACACCGACACTGCGGTCACGATCGATCGTGACCCTGACCTGCTCGCCGCCCTGTGGGGCATCGAGGTCCACGATGTCGCCGCCCGGCTCGATGAACTCGGCCGTCACCACGACTTCGTGCACAGCGGCACCGGCACCCTGCACCGTGACGTCCGCGACGCCATCCGCACCTTCCTGCTGAGCCCCAAACACCGCGCCACCGTCACCGACATCAACACCCGCGCCGCCGATCACCTCATCCAGCAACTCAGCGCCCACCAGCACACCGGCATCGACGACCAGCTCACCGACGCCACCTGGCGCACCACCACCGCTGCCCTGCTCTGGCATACCTGCTGGATCAACCCCGCCGACGGTATCCCCCTGCTCCGCCACCTCTACCTCCCCGCCCGAGTCCTCCAGCCCTCCTACGCCCAACTCCTCCTGGACATCACCGCCACCTTCGCCCCCTACCTCACCGCCACCGACCAGAAGCTCCTCACCCACCTCACCGACCTAGACTCCCGGTCCCCTCAACGCCAGGCAGCCCGAGCAGCCATCGACGCCCTCACCACCGCCCCCACCCCCCAACCACCGCTCCTGCACGGCGACACCCAGCCATACCTGGACCTCCTCCGAGCCGAAACCGCCCCCGCGCTCGATCTGGACCTCGCCGACCAGGTCATCCACCTGCGCCGCGCTGCCCGCGCCTTCCCATCCGGCAGCGGTCCCACAGCCACCAAGCTCGGCGACATCGCCCAGTCCTGCACCCTGACCACCCCCAACACCCAGCCCACACGCCTGCAAAAGGCCCTCATCGACGCAAAGAAGCTCGCCACCCGCTACCATCCCGCCGATGCAACGGCCCACATGAACCTCGGCAGTGCACTATGGGAGCTGGGGCGGTTCGCCGAGGCCGAGACCGCCGAGCGCAAGGCCATCGAACTGGACCCCGATAACGCCATCGCCCACAACAACTTCGGGATCACGCTGGTGGACCTGGGGCGGTTCGCCGAGGCCGAGATCGTTTACCGCAAGGCCATCGAACTGGACCCCGATAACGCCGTCGTCCACACCAACGTCGGGAACATGCTGGTGGAGCTGGGGCGGTTCGCCGAGGCCGAGATCGTTTACCGCAAGGCCATCGAACTGGACCCCGATAACGCCGTCGTCCACAACGGCCTCGGCAACGTGCTGGTGGACCTGGGGCGGTTCGCCGAGGCCGAGATCGTTTACCGCAAGGCCATCGAATTGGACCCCGATAACGCCGTCGTCCACACCAACGTCGGGAACGTGCTGGTGGAGCTGGGGCGGTTCGCCGAGGCCGAGATCGTTTACCGCAAGGCCATCGAATTGGACCCCGATAACGCCGTCGTCCACACCAACGTCGGGAACGTGCTGGTGGAGCTGGGGCGGTTCGCCGAGGCCGAGATCGTTTACCGCAAGGCCATCGAACTGGACCCCGATAACGTCAACGCCCACAACGGCCTCGGCAACGTGCTGTTGGAGCTGGGGCGGTTCGCCGAGGCCGAGATCGTTTACCGCAAGGCCATCGAATTGGACCCCGATAACGCCGTCGTCCACACCAACGTCGGGAACGTGCTGGTGGAGCTGGGGCGGTTCGCCGAGGCCGAGATCGTTTACCGCAAGGCCATCGAACTGGACCCCGATAACGTCAACGCCCACAACGGCCTCGGGAACGTGCTGGTGGAGCTGGGGCGGTTCGCCGAGGCCGAGATCGTTTACCGCAAGGCCATCGAATTGGACCCCGATAACGCCGTCGTCCACACCAACGTCGGGAACGTGCTGGTGGAGCTGGGGCGGTTCGCCGAGGCCGAGATCGTTTACCGCAAGGCCATCGAACTGGACCCCGATAACGTCAACGCCCACAACGGCCTCGGGAACGTGCTGGTGGAGCTGGGGCGGTTCGCCGAGGCCGAGACCGCCTTCCGCAAGGCCATCGAACTGGACCCCGATAACGTCAACGCCCACAACGGCCTCGGGAACGTGCTGTTGGAGCTGGGGCGGTTCGCCGAGGCCGAGACCGCCTTCCGCAAGGCCATCGAACTGGACCCTGATAACGCCATCGTCCACAACAGCCTCGGGATCACGCTGGTGGAGCTGGAGCGGTTCGCCGAGACCGAGACCGCCTTCCGCAAGGCCATTGAACTGGACCGCGACTACACCAGTGCCTACGGCTGGTTAGGCAGGTTCTTGTTGTTCACCGGCGAGTTGGAACGGGCGAGGCTGGGTTTGAAACAGGCCGACGGTCGGCCGCGCACCGAGCTGTTGCGGTGGATTGTCGCCCGGGTCAACTCTCAAGACGGTGCCTCGATGCATACACCGGATTCGGTGCTGGCCGCCTTTGCCGACCCCTGGCCTCCCCGGATAGTCCGTCCGTCGATGTTCGCGGTGGCCGAGATCCGTGCACTAGCAGTGGCCGGCAACGGGAACGGGCCGCAGGCCGTAGAGATCCTCCGCTCCGCAATGGACGGCCGGCGCCCGCGCGATCGGTTCGTGCGGCCGTTATATGACCTGCTGACCCGTCCCGAGCCGGTTGCCGGGCTGGAGGGGTTGCTGGAGGTGTGGCGGGAGATCATCGCTGCGGATCCGTCGGCGGCGGGCCCGTGGGGCGGCCCCGACCCCGCCTGAATCCACGTACGTGATAATTAGCCATTATCACGTACATCGACGTTGCCTCGGCCGAGAGGAGGAACGACGACAACAAAAAGTGTCACCGGACCTCCGGATGATGTCGGGGTGGAGAGCGCTGACGGCGCTTCCTGCGGCCAGCTATGGCGGCCTGCCAGCATAGGAGGGTGGCCGACAAAGTGGACATGGCGAAGTTGCGGCGGCATCTTGAAGAGCCCGCAGCGATGTTCGTGACAGGTGCAACGCACCAGAACCTTGATGCGGCCTGTCAGAGCATCGGGCTGCCGCTCGTGCCAGCGGAAGGTCTGCCCGTCGAGGATGTGGCGGGTCTGCCCGGTAGCAAGATCCCAGACCCGCACCGTGTGGTCGGAAGCCCCAGAGGCAAGCAGCGTCTCCGCGCCGAGTTCGAAGGCACAGACCCGGTAGACGCTGGACCTGTGCCCGGACAAGAGCATGACCTGCTCGCCGCTATCCGGGTTCCACAGCCGCACGGTCTGATCATTGCTGGCGGAGGCGAGCAGTGTTGTGCCGCCCAACTTCACCTCGCAGACTCCCCTGACCACGTCGGAATGCCCGGCAATCACGCCCAACTGCTGTCCGCTGGACGGTTCCCAGATCCGTACCGTCTGATCTCTGCCGACCGAAGCGAGCCGAACCGTGCCGCCAGTTAGCGGCGTGACGTTGAAAACAGAGTCCGTGTGACCCCGCAAGACCTGCTGCTGCTTGCCGGTCATTGCGTCCCAGACCCGGACCGTACCGTCGCGCCCCGCCGTCACAAGCATCGAGGAGTCCGTCCCGAGCGTGCATAGCGCGAAGACTTCCCCCACATGGCCTTGCCGCAGCCAACGGACGCGTCCCACAGTGTCTGACTGCATAGGCATGGTCCTTTCGGGAGACCGGACATGACCGTCGCGTCAGGCCGCGAATTCGACCTGTCGATCGTGGCTGTTGAATCCTGGGAACTACCGCGCGGGAGAAGCCGTGGTTGATGACGTGGGTGCCTAATCGATGGGATGGTTCCTTGCCTAGCTCGGCGATACGGGCTGCTAGGGGCAGATTAGACCTGGTGCGGGTCTAGTGGTGCTGCGTTCCGCCCTGATGGTGGGAGTAGCCCTCGCTTGGCGCGACCCGGATCACCTTCTGCGCAGTCCTAAGCGCATGTATGAGGGACACAGCCTCGTAGGCGCCCGGAAATCTCCGGCCATGAGTATCCGATCAAGCAGGAGCCCTGCCTGCCGGATCACCACCCCCCTGTCGGCCTGGCGGCCGGTCGTCCACGGCTGCAGTCGCCGTTTGCTACCTGTACCCCCTGCGCGCTGGAACCGGTCGTCCCGCCGCGCCGAACTGCTCGCGAACCGGCTAGCAGCGCGCCTACGGGGCCCGGGCCACGGTATAGGGCCGAGCTCACGCCGTCGGCAGGTCGGTGAGGTCCAGCCGACGGTCGGTGCGGAGCTGGATCTCGCCGTACGGGGTCATATTGGTGTGGAACAGCGGGGTGAGCCCACGCCGGTCGGCGTCGGCGGGCCTTGATCCGAATGAGATCGGCCTCGTCCTCCACATTTTCGATGACCAGGGCGGACAAGCCCGAGAACACCATACCCATCAGATCGTCGATCTCCAGCACACCCCAGACTGGCAGGTGATCACTCAACGCCACCACCGATTACGGGATAGAGCCGGAAACCGTACAGTCCCTCCAAGAATCGTTGCAGAGCTTCGCGGCTGTTGGGGTATCGATCGCTGAACTGGTCGGGGTCTTGGGCTGCCAGTTCCCGCGGGACAGTGACCGCTCCCCGCTGCACTCCAGCTCTTCGCTGTGCTGGCCGAGCTGATCTCACGTGATCCCGAGGTTGGCCAGGGCGCGGGCGAGGTCGGGTTGGTGGGCGGGGTTGTCGGCGGCCTCCCGCCTGGACAGCCGCTGTCGATTTCCGAAGTCGACTACACGGATGTCCGGGGGTCTGGTGGTGCCGGTTTGTTCAGTCGGCGGAGGGCCTGCTGGCCGGGATGGCGGCGGTACCCGCCGATGGTCTGGTGGCTCCAGTCGTCGCCCGATGATGTCCGGAGCGGTCCGACGTCGGCGTGGCACAGGCCGGTGACTTCTGTGGCGGTGCAGAGCATGGAGTGGCCGAGCCGGCCGGTGATGACAGAGCCGGATGGCAGGAACGCCGACGTGTTGATCTGGTGTACGAGAAGGCGGCGGTGCCCGTCGGCCCTCTCGATCACGAGCAGCCTTCCTCGCCGATTCCCGATGCTGACTGCCCGGAGGGTGATGCGGGGAGCGGCCTCAGCGGGGGCCGGCGCCGGGGTCGATGATGGCGCCGCCACCGGTGAGCGGGTTCACGATCGTGGCGCACAGATGTGATTGGGCCGGTTCGGTGGTCAGGACGGGCAGGAGCTGGCTCAGGGTCGCGGCCGCGGTGTCCTCGGCTGATTCGCCTGGTCTGGTCAGCGCGCGAAGCAGCAGGGCGCTGGTGTGGTGGAGGCCGGTGTCGGCTGCGGGCAGGGCGGCCTGCAGTTCTCCGGTCTGCTGGCCGTGGAAGATGAGGTCGGTGAGCGGTCTGGACAGCAGTGCGAGCAGGTGCGCTTGGCCAGGTTCGGTGGTGGTGCCGGCCGGGTGGTGGCCCGGTTCGGGCAGGGCGGTGATGGCGCAGGCGGGCAGGGTGGAGTGGGTGCGGGCCAGGCGTGACAATTCCAGGAGGTGCCTGGCGATGGCGGTGATGGGTGGGTGCCCGGCCTCGATCGCCCGGTCGGTGGCCTGGGCCAGCTCGTCCAGCAGCGGGGTGAACGCAGCCAGGAGCAGCTTCGGCTTGGTGGGGAAATGGTTGTAGGCGGTGGTGCAGGTCACGTCGGCGGCCTCGGCGATGTCCTGCATCCGGGTGGCGTGCCAGCCGCGTTCGGTGAACAGGTCTAGGGCCGCCTTCAGCAGTGCCTGGCGTGTCCGTTGTTTCTTGGTCTCGCTGCTGCGCTGGCGGCTGGTGAGATTGGCCGCGGTCATCCTGGGGGTCCTTGGGGTGGGCTGGGCGGGCCGGTGCGTACGCTGGCCGGGTGTGGTTGGGTGCGCAGGCCGGTGAGGATGGGGTGGGTGCGGGGGCGGTCGTAGTCCCAGCCGGTGGTGCTCCAGCCGGGCGGGATCAGGGCGGCGGGTCCCTGGGTGGTGCTGTAGGCGATCCGGGCGGCGTCATCGGGGTGTATCTGGCCCAGGTCGTGGTGCAGTCCGCTGATCTGGTGGTGCTCGATGGCGTCGCGGACGGTGTCGCCGATGGTGTGGCCGGCCGATCCGCTCAGGGCGGCGGTGAGCCCGTAGGAGCCCGCCCAGCGCAGATGGGCCACCTGCAGCTCAGCGAACCAGGCCTGCTCGCTTTCCTGGGCGGCGTGCGGCTCGATCAGGTCGGCCAGCTCGAACACCGCGTCCTGCCAGCGCCGCAGCAGGGGCAGGTAGTCCTCGGTGCCGGTGCCGGTGGCGGCGGCCAGGTGCCCGGTGGCGCCGGTGAAGGACCGGTGATGGCGGACCCACACCACGGCCATGCCGCCGGCATCGGTCTCGGTGCACACGATCTCATCGGCGGGCGGGTCGGCGGGGGTGGCCGATGCGGCGGCGTAGGCCCACACGTTGCAGGAGGTGTCCATGGCCGAGGCCAGTAGCCGCCGGGCGGCCTGGTCGGTGAGGATCGTGCCCTGCGGCGGGGGCTTGAGGTGGGGGTGGGTGCGGCCGCGCTGGCGGCGCAGGCGGTCAAGGCCGCGCATGGTGTCCTCCTGGGGGTTGCCGGTGGGTGGCGGGCTCGGCCCGGGCGGGCCGGTGATCGCCAGGGTGGCCGCCGTGCTCGGCGCCGCACCCGGTGATCGTGTCGGCTGCGGTCTGCGGCCGGGCGTCTGGTGTCGACTGTTTGCTGGCCGCGGTCGCGTGCTGGCGGGGATCGGTGGTGTTCATCGGCCGCTGTTGCCGTTGCGGCTACGGCAGGCCGAGGTGTTCGGCCAGCAGCCTGCGGCCAGCGGTGTGCGGGAGGGCCGCCAGTTCTTGGGCGCGCACGATCTTCGCCAAGGCGTGCAGTTCGGGCTCGTAGTAGCGCCGTGTGGCGGGCGGGGAGTGCAGGGCGGTGATGAGGCCGTGCTGTGCCCAGTTCCGCAGGTGGGCTGTGCTCACGCCGGCCAGCAGCGCGGATTGGCGGGGATAGTGCCAGAAGCCGCCGCTGGTGCAGTGCAGCACCGCCACCCACCCCCAGGCCAGCACGCACCTGGTGGCCTGTGCCGGGATCGGCGCCCCGCAGATGGCGCACGGGGTGCCGTCCGGTTCGCCGGGGTGAGCCGGTGCAGGTTCTGTGCGGGTGCCGGCCGGTCCTGGGGTGGCGGTCATGGGGTGTGGAGCTTGCGGTGGATGTTGGTGGCTGTCTCGCGCAGCGCCTGCAGCAGGCCGCGGCCATATCCTGCGAGGTCGGCGGCGTAGAAGATCCAGTAGGACTGCCCGTCGCCTCCGGCGGCGTGCTCGGCGACCATGTCGCTGGCGGCGTCGAGCATGCGGTGGGCGGCGTTGACTCGGTGCACGGCACGCTCGTGGATGGTGCGGGCGCCTGGGACGCCGATCCTTCTGCCCGTCATGGTTTCGCCCGCGAGTCTGCCGAGCGCGGGGTCGGCGGGCGGCAGGAACGCCTGGATGTCGGGGAGCCCGTCGCCGGTCTGGGCGCTCAGGGCGCGGCATCCGGTCACGATCATCGCGGTGAACGCGCCGGCGATCACCGGCGCGATGGTGCCGGGGTGGAACTGGCTGAGCAGGCGGTGGAGCAGCTCGTCCGATTCCTTGGCGTCGCCGGCGATCATCGCCTCGTATCGGTCGAGGTAGAGCCGGTCCAGCAGCCGGGCGAGCAGTTCATCGGATGTCTGGTGGTCGCCGTCGGCGGCGGTGGCGATCACCGCCGTGGCGCGGGCGCGGATGGCGGTGATGTCTGTGCGGGTGAGCAGCAGCCAGGGTTTGATCACTGCCGGGACCGGTGGCGTCTGTGCGCGCGCCGGGGCCGCCTGCGGGCGGGGCGGGGGCTGCGGGGCGGGTGTGCGCGGCCGGGGGTGGACCGGGGAGCGGGGCCAGGCGATGCGGTCCCCGGTCACCGTCGCGATGTGCTGCATGCCGGAGGTGCGCGGCAGGCGGCGGCGCACGTTGATCGCGGTCATCAGCAGCGTGCGCAGCAGCGCCCGGTAATCGCCGGTGAAGGCCCGTGCCTCATCCGGTGCCGTGTGCGCGGTGACCAGGGCGATGACGGCATCGGTCATCGCCGCGTGCGGGCCTTGTCCGGCGGCGGGCAGGAAACGGCGTGAATCGGGGAGCCCGTCGCTGGTGTGTGCCCCCAGCCGGTGGCATCCGTCCACAATGATCATGGTGAAGGCGTTGGCGAGCACCGGCGCGATGGTTGCGAAGTCGTCCCTGCCTGTCATCGCAGCCAGCAGCCGGTGGGAGGTCCAGGGGGCCAGGACGCCGGTGTCGGCGGTGCCCTGGCACCAGGCCCGCAGGCCCTCGGTCATGTTGCCCGACAGCGGTGATGGCGGCGTGCAGTGGCCGTCGGCGGGCGTCAGCGGGGCCCGGCGGGGGAGCAGGCGCCCGGCGGGTTCGTAGACGGCCGGTCCGGTGGCCGCGGCGACCATCGTGCGGAAGGGCAGGGCGCCGGTGAGGGGGCCGGGGCTGATCTGGTGCGGGCCGGATGCTGCAGTGGTCATGATCGGGTGGTGTCCTCCGGATGCGGTGTCGCCGGTGAGCGTGGCCGGCGCGTGCGGGTGGCCGGGTGGTGTGCCCGGGTGGTCGGTGCCGCGGGGGCGGGCCTGGGTGTGGCCGGGGCCGGTGTGCGCTGGCAGGGTGCGGTGGCCGGTCTGCAGGTCCATCACCGTGCTGCGGGTCATGGTGTGTGCTGGGCTGTGGCGGGTGTCAGGTGCGGCGCGGCGGCTCGGGCGGGGATCTGGCCGATGCCGCACCACAGGCCGGTGGTGACCGGGCCGTGCTGGCAGGTCTCGGGCCGCCACAGTGAGGCCGGGACGATCCCGGGCGGCAGCAGCCGGGTGCCGTCCAGGAACCGGCTGGCCGCGGCCAGCGTGCGGGGCAGCGGCAGGTGCGGGTCGCGTCCGCTGCCCAGGGCCACGCGCAGCGCGGTGTCGTATCCGTCGTCGACCAGGTGGCACGAGGCCAGGGCGCTGCCGGGCGCCAGCGCGGCGCGCAGCGCGCCCGCCGCCGCGGCGGCGGTGTTGTCGTCGTGGATGCGGTCCAGGCTGTTGAGCATCAGCACCCCGATGGGGCGCTGCAGGTCCAGGGTGGCGGCGGCACCGGCCAGCAGCGCGGCGGGATCGTCCAGGCCCGCGGTGAGGTACCCGCACGCGGTGTTGCCCTCGCCTGCGACCAGCAGCGCCTGGGCGGTCCTGATGAGGAACACATCGGGATCGGTGTAGAGCACCCGGGTGTGGGGGTTGATGCGGTGGGCGATCTGGTGGACCTCGGCCTGCAATGGCAGGTCGGTGCCCACCACCAGCAGCTGGTCGATGCCGTGCCCGGCCACCAGGGCCTGGACTGCTCTGGCCCGGAACAGCAGCCGGTGCCGTGCCAGGCCGGTGAGCTGGGGGTAGATCTGCTGGGCCCGGTCGCAGATCTCCCGGTCGCCGGGGAAGGCGTCCTTGCCCGCGGCCAGCAGATTCCACAACCGTGCCATCAGGCTGGGGCCGGTGTCCCACCCCTCGTCGTGGTCTCCGGGCGCCGTGGCCGTGTCCGGGGGCGGGGCAGGGGCCGGGGCGGGTTCCCGGGGGTGCCCGGTCATCGCGTGCACTCCCGCCCGGGGCCGGGTGCCGGGGCGGCGGGTTTGCGGGCGATGCCGCCCACCACCAGCCCGTCGTGCGCTTGGGCGGGCCGGGGCCGGTCGGGACGCCAGTGCGCGACACCGACCAGGCCCGGGTCGGCCATCGGCCACCCGCCGAACAGCCCGGCGATCTCCTCCACGGTGCGGGGCGTGCCCATGCCCACGTGCTGCCGGTAGGCGGCCGCGACCTCGGCCATCTGGGCGCAGTCCACACCGTGGGAGATCACCACCTGGCTGCCCGGGGCGACGGCCTGGCGCAGCGGCGCCGCGACCGCCTCGGCGTCGTCGATCAGATGCAGGACGGCCACCAGCAGCACCGCCACCGGCCGGGACAGATCCACGCCGGCCTGGGCGGCCCCGTCCACGATCGCGGGGGTGTCGCGGGCGTCGGCGTCGATGTAGGCGGTGCGTCCCTGGGGGGTCGAGGTCAGCAGCGCGCGGGCATGCGCCAGCACCACCGGATCGTTGTCGACGTAGACGACGCGGGTGCCGGGCGTATGTCGCTGGGCGATCTGGTGGACGTTGTCGCGCGTGGGCAGGCCGGTGCCGATGTCGATGAACTGCCGGATCCCGGCGCTGGTTGCCAGATGCCGCACCGCGCGGCCCAGGAACGAGCGGTTGTCGTGCGCCAGCCGCCGCAGCAGCAGCTGCGCCGGTTTGGGCAGCGCGGCGACGAATTCGCGGTCGGGCCCGTAGTTGTCCTTGCCGCCCAGCAGATGGTCATAGACGCGTGCGGGGCTCGGCGTGCCGGTGCTGATCTGGGTGGACGCTGGCTGGAGGTGGTCCTGTGATGGTCGCGGGCGGGGTGCGGGCATGGCGGTGTCCAGGGATGAGGAGTGCACGGGGTGTAGGGGGCGGGGGCTGGTTGGGGTGGGGGTGGCCCGGCACGGTCGCCGGGTGGGCCGGAGGGGCCGGGTGGCTGTGGGGGCGTCAGGCGGCTCGCGGGGTGGTCAGGTGGGCTAGCAGCTGCGACCACGGCTGGTGGTGCGGGGTGCCGAGGGCGGCCTGGGCCAGGCGGTGCAGCTGGATGTCGCCGGTCCCGGCCGGTGCCTCCAGGTGCAGGGCGTCGCGCAGCAGCCGCTGCACCGGCTGGCCGGTGCGCAGCGCGGCGGCGCCGTGCACCTCCATCGCCTCGCGGGCCGAGTCCACGACGGCCCGGGCGCCGTAGTACTTGGCGTTCATCAGCTCCTGGTCGCAGGCCTGGCCGCGGTCGAGCATGGACGCGGCCTGGTAGGCCGCGCCGCGGGCGGTGATGAGCCGGTGCTGGATCAGCCCGATCCGGTGCTCGATGGCGGGCAGCTCGGCCAGCGGCGCGCCGTAGCGGCGGCGCTGCCGGGCGAACTGGACGGTCTCCTCGGCGATGGCCTGGTGGATGCCGAGCGCGACCGCGGCCAGGTTCGGGCGCCCGTACAGGATGCTGGAGGAATAGGCCACCGCCAGGCCATCGCCCTGCTGGCCGAGCAGGTTGCCGTCGGGGACCCGGCAGCCCTCCAGGGCCAGGTCGCCGAAGCAGAACCCGTGCAATCCCAGGGTGCGCGGGTGCGGCAGCAGCCGCACGCCGTCGCGGCCGGCCTCGACCAGGAACGCCGACAGCTCCCGGGACCGCTCTTCGCGGCCGCCGGTGCGCGCGATGACCAGGTGCAGGTCGGCGATGTGGGAGTTGCCGATGTAGCTTTTGCGGCCGTGCAGGACCCAGTGGCCGCCGTCGCGGCGGGCGGTGGCCTGCATCCCCAGCACGTGGCTGCCGGAGTCTGGTTCGGTGACGGCGATGGTGGGCAGGCACCGGCCCTGGGCGATCGGCGGCAGCCACTGCTGTTTCTGCTCGGCGCTGCCGAAATGCAGGATCGGGGCGGTGCCCAGCTGGGACGCCTGGGCCATGGCGCCCATCGCGCCGCTGACCCGCGCCAGCTCCTCCACGACGATGGTCTTGGCCAGGTGCCCGGCGTCCATCCCGCCGTACTGGGCGGGGATGGTCACCCCGATCCAGCCCTGCCGGGCGATCAACGCCGAAACCTCGGCGTCGGCCGGGTCGGCGCCGGTGGCGGCGCGCTGTGCCATCTGCTGCACGCGCGGGGCGACCTCGGCCAGCGCGAACGCGCGCACCTGCTCGCGCAGGCGGTGGTGGTCGTCGGTCTCGAACACGGGCTTTCCCCTCATTTCCTGCTGGCCTGCTGCTGCCGGTGGTCGGCCGGCAGCCGTCGCTGCGGCGGGGGGCCTGGATAACGCTCGGCGGGCGGGGCGGGGCGGGGCGGGTGCTGGCCGGCCCGGGGCGGCGGGGCCGGGGCCGCCAGGCCCCGCCGCCCCCGCTCTCAGCAGCCGTCCCGGTCGGGGAAGGGATCGGCGGCCTGGTCGATGAGGTCCATCAGCGCGGTGCTGCGGGCCTTGAGCAGCTCCAGCGAGGCGGTCCCGGTGGACAGCGGGAGCGGGGTGGTGCCCACCACGCACACCGTGCCCAGCACGATGCCGGTGGCCGGGTGGACCAGCGGCGCCCCGGCGTAGGTGCGGATGCCCAGCCCGTCGACCACCGCGTTCGCGGCGAACCGGGGATAGGCGCACACGTCCGGCAGGACCAGGCCCAGGCCCCGCGCCGCCACCTCCGGGCAGAACCCGTCCTGGGTGGACATCGTCCGCTCCACCGGCTCTTGGCCCTGCGGGATGTGCAGGCCGACGAAATGCTGCCGGTCGGTGATCACGTTGACCATCGCGTAAGGAACTGCTGCGGCGGCGTGCAGCTGCCCGGCGAACGCGCGGGCCAGGTCGGCGGCGAAAGCGTCCCACCGGCCCTCGGCGCCGGTCAGACCCAGCTCGCCCAGCAGCCGCAGCCGCAGGCCGGCGGCCAGGCCGCCGTCGGGCGCGGCGGCGTCAGCCCTCGAGCCGGGGCCCGGCTCGGCGGCAAGGGCGGCGCCGGGGCCGACGCGGGGGTCAGCGCAGGGGCCTGTGCCGGGGTTGATGCCGGGGCCGGGGGTGTTGCGGGCGGGCAGCGGCGGGGTGTGCGGGCCGGTGTCGATGGTCACGGGCGGGCTCCTGTGTCCGGAGGGGACGGGGCGGCATGAACGGGTGATGCGGGCGCGGGAGCGGGGGTGGCGTGGGGGCGGGTCAGGGCGTGTTCGACCAGGGTGATCAGCACGGTGAGGACCGATCCGGGGTCGCGGGCGTCGCAGCCCACCACCGGAACCCCGGCGCCCAGCTGCAGGGCCTGGCCGACCTCGGCGGGGGTGTAGGGGTGGGTGCCGGGGAACCGGTTGACCGCGACCACGAACGGCACGCCACGCCCCTCGAAGTAATCGACCGCGGCGAACCCGGCGGGCAGGCGGCGGGTGTCGACCAGCACCACCGCGCCGACCGCCCCGAACGCCAGCTCGTCCCACACGAACCGGAACCGGTCCTGGCCGGGCGTGCCGAACAGGAACAACGCCATCGGCGCGGGGTCGGTGAAGCTACGGCGGCCAAAGTCCAGCGACACCGTGGTGGTGGTCTTGCCCGCCACCCCGCTCAGGCAGTCCACCCCGCCGCCGGCAGCGGTGAGGTGTTCCTCGGTCGCCAGCGGCGCGATCTCGCTGACCGCGCCGATCAGAGTCGTCTTGCCCGCGCCCAGCCCACCGGCCACGATGATCTTCAACCGGGCCGGTGCGGGCGCCGGGCGCACCTCACACGGCTGCATGATGGTTCCGCAGCCCCGCCAGCAGCGCCTCCAGCACCTGGGGCGCGGGACGGCCGGTGACCGGATCGGTGGCGGCCGCGGGCACCGCCACCGCCAGCGCACCGCAGTCCAGCAGATCCGACAAGATGATCTTGGTGACCGGGACGGGACGCCCGAGGGTGGCGGCGATCTCGGCGACCGTGCAGTCGCGCACCCGGCACAGCCCCAGCGCGTGCGCGGCCTCGGGCGCTCCGGCCGCACCCGCACCATCATCGATGCCGGCGGCGTGAGGGCCGGTGGCGTGGCCGGCGGCGCCGGGGGTCAGCACGGTGTCCAGGCGCATCGCATGCCGGGGGCGCACCCGCCCGCCGGTGAGGGCGAACGACGGCGCGGTCAGCGACTCCACCTGGCACCACGGCCCGCCCGCGCCCGGATGCGGCGCGCCGGTCACGGCCGCCCCCCGCCATGACCGCTCCCAGCCCCAGTCCCAGTCCCGGTGCCGGTGTCGGTGCCGGTGGCGCGGGTCGCGATCAGCAGGTGCTCGGCCACGGCCCGGGTCAGCGCGCTCATCTCATGCCCGATCACGCCGGGGTCGGCATCGGGTGCGGCCAGCACCGCCAGCGCGCACCCGACCAACTCCGGCGCCGCCTCGGGCACGGTGTCCGGCTCGCCCGGCGCCGCCGCCAGCCCCTGCTGACCCGGGGTGCCCATCACGAACGTCCATCCCGCGTCGTGCTGGACCAGCACCATCCGCAAGGACCCGCCGGGCCGCCGGTTGATCCGGCCGGTGGCACCGGCGACCGAGCACAGCGACGCAGCCGCCGCGGCCGCGATGTCGGCGTCGTCATCGCTCATACCCGCGGCCGCCAGTCTCAGCCCGTCCCGCGAGACCAGCAGCGCCGCCTCGATCGCCGGGACACGGGTGAGCAGCTCGCCCAGCAGCCACCCCAGGTCACCGCCGGGGCCCGGCACGCCCCCGGCCGCCGCCGCAGCTGGCTCGGCCGGTAACGCGGCAGGCGCGGCGGGCAACGCGGCGGGCGCGGCGGGCGGCGCATCAGGCAACCCGGCCGGGGATCCGGCAGGGGACGCGGCAGGCGGCCTGGCGGGCGGCGGGGGAGTGGTCATCGGTGGCTCCTGCGGGTGGCGCCGGACCCGGGACCGGGCACGGCCGGACGGCAGAGGGAGGTGGGGGCGGTCATGGCGCCAGATCCCCCGAAGGTGCAGAGGAGTCCTGCTTCGGGGGGCCTTGCTGCGGGGGGTCCTGCTCGCCGCGCCGCCGGGGAGGACGGGTGGCCGCGATGAACGCGGCCATCAACGCCGGGTCGGGATCGCGGACCGGCGCGGCCCCCCGCGCCGGTCCGGAGCCCGGTACGGCTGAGCCCTGCCCGGAACTCTGTGCGGAACTCCGTCCGGGGGCGGGGTCCTGCGCTGCGCGTCCGCCCGCGCCGCGCTGCGGCAGCACCGGCCGCGCACCGTCGACCTCAGACAAGGCCTCGGGCGACGGTGCGGGCGGCGGGGAGCCGGACCCGGCGGGTCCGGCCGCAGCCGCCGGGCGGTGTGGTCGCCCGGTGGCCGCGGGGACTGCCCCCGCCCCGGCGGGCCAGGCGAGGGAGCGCGGGGGGACGGGGGCCACCAGCAGCGCGGCCGGTATCTCGACCACCGCGCAGGTGCCCCAGGCGTCACCGCGGCGGGGGAGCAGGGTGATGGTGATGCCGTGGCGTTGCGCGACCAAGGCGGCCACCAGCAGCCCGATCTGCCCGGCCCGGACCTGCTCGTGCACATCGACCAGGTCCGGCAGGGCCAGCAGCCGGTTCAGCGCGGTCCGCTTGCCCACCGAGATCGGCAGCCCGTGATCGGCGATCTCGATGTTCAGGCCCACCGGCGTGCGGGCCGCGCAGATCCTCACCTGGGTGTCGGGGGGCGAGAACACCGTGGCGTTCTCGGCCAGCTCGGCCAGCATCAAGATCACATCGGCGGCGTGACCCGGTAACGCCACGGCACTGCCCGCCGGCGCCACCCGGATCCGGGAGAAGTGCTCGACCTCGGCCACCGCCTGACGCAAAACCGTCGCCAGCGGCACCGGCAGCCGCGCGGTCCGCCCCGCCTGGCCGCTCAGCACCGCCAGCCGCCCGGTCAGCCGCATGATTCGCGTCGCCAGGTGATCGATCCCGAACAGCCGGTGCAGCAGCTCAGGATTTTCCACGCCATCCTCCACCGCCTTCAGCTGCGACAGCAGCCGGTGGGTCAGCGTCGTCAGCGGCCTGCCCACGCAGGAGAGCATCGGCGCCTCGGCCCCGCCACCGCCCGGGCCAGGGGCGGTCCCAGCCGCCGACATCAGCGAGGCGTGCTCCAGGCGGGCGCGGGTGGCCTGTTCGGCCTCGATCGCCGCGGCGATCGCCGCCGCCGCACCACCGGCATCCTCGGCCGGGCAGAACGGCTGAAACCAGTGCGCCGTCGGCCAGTGCCCGCGCAACCCCCGCAGCCAATGCCAGTACAACCCAGCCGACGGGCCCGGCCCCGGCAGCAACACCACGCACCGCCCGGCCGAGGGCACCACCTCCGCCTGGTGCGCCGTCACCGTCATCGCATCCAGATCCGCCAGCGCCGACCCGGCCCGCCGCCCGGCAGCACGCAACCCCAGCCCGGCCAGGCACTCCACCAGCCGGGTGGCGTACCCATCCAGGTCACCACCCGACCGCGCCCGCGTCGACGGGCCCGCGGCGATCACCGGGCCCTCCCCGCCGCCCGCGCGAACAGCCCCGGCAGCTCCGCCACATGCCCGATCACCGGCACACTCGCCGGAATCTGCAGTGTCGGAGCGGACGGTGTCACCAGCACCGCGCGCATCCCCGCCGCCACCGCCGGACCGATATCGGTCTCCACTCGGTGCCCGACGTAGCAGACCTCGGCCGCCACGCACCCGCCCGCCGCCGCGACCACCATGTCGAAGAAGACACGATCGGGCTTGGCCACACCGATGTGCTCGCTCTCGACCACGGCGTCCAGCAGCTCATCGACGCCCGCCGCGGCCAGTTGCTGCTCGCGAGACTGACCGGGCAGCGTATTAGAGGCCACCAGCACCCCCAGGCCCAACCCGGCCAGGACCTGCACCGCCTCCGCGGCCGCCGGATCTACCGGCAACGACTCCTGCCTGAGCAGCCTGCTCTCAGCAAGAGCAACCGCCACAAAGCCCTCATAGCCCTGCGGAAAGTCGACCCTGCTGCCGGGGACCTGGGCATCAAGCACCCCGCCATAGCCCAGCGCGACATTACGGATCGGCGGCGACCAACTCGCGGCGCGCCCGATCGCGGTCGCCCCTTCAACGCGTCCTGGCTGGGACTGTCTCACCGAACGCCTCCGATCGGTTGCCGCTGCAAAGTGGGCGTATCGAGCGTGCGGGAACAGCGGGCGGCAACCAACGCCGGAGCGGCCTACCGCCGCCGACCCCGGATAGGCCACATTGGCCTCATCGACCGAAGAGCAATGGCTACGGTGAGTGCGACAGCCGTGACCGATGGAGGAGGACCGTGGCTGAACAAGCGGGCGATCGGGTCTGTCCGGCGTGCCGCATCACAAGATTGAGCCGTTACAACCCCGATCCGCTCTGCGGGGCATGTCTCGTGGCCGTGCGCAATGGGACCGGGGTGACACCATTGTGGCTCTGGGATTCGGTGCCGCTGCGCAACGCTCTTGCCCGAGTGGATATGGCAGCCGTGATGGCGATCTTGCGCGGGGCGGCCAGGATGAGCCAGCTCGATTTCGGGCATATCCTGGGTTGGTCCCAGTCGGTGGTCACAAAGATCGAACGCCGGAAGCGTGACACCTTCCACGACATCCGGGAGATCGTGCGCGTAGCCGACCTTTTAGACATGCCACGTCAAGCCCTTCTGCCACTCGTCACAGGTTGTGCAGACTCCAGGCTGGTGACCGACCAGGATACTGCCTTCTGGGAGGACGCCATGGAGCCGCTCGCGCGGATGGGACGACGAGGGTTCAACGTAATGATCTCCGGCCTGGCGCTGGCGGCCGTTGTTCCGCCGGACAGGATCGACCGCGGACACATCCGATACCTCCAGGCTAGCCTTGAACGGCTACGCGGCCAGGCAGCCAGCATTGGCGGCATGCCCCTGCGGACACAGGCGACGCGCTTGTTCTCTCGCGCGCGGGCGATGCTGGATGAATCGGACTACACCGAGCAGGTCGGCCGCGAATTGCTGGTCGTCACGGCCGACCTCGCCCTAGTCACCGGATGGCTCGCCTACGACTCAGGCGACCAGGCCTGCGCACGGGCCTTCTACACCGAGGCCGCAACGCTCGCCGGGGGCGCTGACGATGCCCAGCTACTGGTGCACATTTACGCCAACATGGCCCAGCAGTCCACATACCTGGCCCGTGCCACCGGTAACCGCGGCGCCGCCCGCGAAGCCCTGCGGTTCCTCGACCGAGCTGCCGACTCCGCCCGATACCTGCCCTCCCCGACTCTGCAGGCCCTCCTCGCGCTGCGCCGAGCACTTCCCCACGCCCAGCTCGGTGATGCCACTGCCTATAAAACGGCAATCGCCAAGGCGCGGCGGGACATCGACCGCGGCCCGCACGATAGTGATCAACCCTGGACCGCGTTCATCAGCCACTCCGAGATCACAGGACACGAAGCGATGGCAGCCCAATACGACCGCCCCGGCCACGCCGCCGAGCTCTACCGCTCGGTGCTGAAAGACACCGCTCGCACGCCCCACGACCTCGCCTTCTATAGTGCTGCGCTCGCTGGTGCCCTCTGTTCCGCCGGAGATCACCGCGGTGCCATCACCCAGGGCCTTCACGTCGTCGATGGCTTGGGAAACACGATGAGTTCTATGCGCGTGCTCGACAGACTCCGCCCGATACGCGATATCGTCGGTCCGCCGATTCCCGACGATGCCCAGGAATTTTGCCGTCAGTTCGACACTGCGGCGCGCACGCTCACTGTGGCGGCGGCATGAACACAGATCGTGTCCCCGGAGCAACGCCCGGCGATGTGACGCTGCGTAGGTTCAACGCCACCGGTGCCCGCGCTCAGCGCGAGGTGGTTTCCCAGATCCACCGCGGCGCCTACGCCGAGCGCATCGCTGCTGGAAGCCAGTTCGACAGTGTCGAGGCGTTCATGAACCGCTTCGACGTCTACGTTCAGCGCGAAGGCTTCGACCTCGTCATCGCCTACGACAACACCGGCCCGGATGCGCGGCCGGTCGGTCAGACATGGGGCTGGCCCCTGGGCCCGCAGACCGCCTGGTGGAAGGGACTGGAGATCCCGCCTGAGCCCTCCTTTACAGAAGAAGACGGCAGCCGCACCTTCGCACTGTCGGAGATCATGGTCTGCCGCCCCTGGACCGGCCGCGGCATCGCCCACGCCCTCCACGACGCGCTCCTGCGCCCCCGCACCGAACAGCGCGCCACACTGCTCGTACGACCGGACAATCCCGCCTACGCCATCTACACGCGATGGGGCTGGCGCAAAGCAACCCAGCTTCGTCCCGGCCTACCCGACGCCCCCCTCATGGACGTTCTGATCATGCAGCTTCCACTTGCCCCGCCCGGTCCCGAACACTGATCGCATCACCGCAAGACAGTCACATCCACCGTTGAAGGCACGCGTGGGCCGCAGCCCCGCCCAGTGGATGCTCTTCGCTGGTCACCGATCTCGCAGACCCCGCGCATCGTGGAGTTCGAGCCTGATGCAAACCCCGGACAGGATCGCTAGCAAGTGTGGGTGAGGGTCGTCGTGGCGCAAGTTGTACAGTGTCGGCGCCAGCCCGGTAACCGCGACCGCGGCGCCGACCGGCTGCCACACGTCCGGGCCAGCCACACGCCACCGTCCCCCCGACTGCCCTGGGCCACGTGCCCCTTTCGAC
Source organism: Actinomadura graeca (assembly GCF_019175365.1). NCBI lineage: Bacteria > Bacillati > Actinomycetota > Actinomycetes > Streptosporangiales > Thermomonosporaceae > Actinomadura > Actinomadura graeca. The sequence continues at coordinate 8,394,489 of NZ_CP059572.1, forward strand.
GCGGCCAGCAGGACGGACGGTCGTTAACCCTGCCCGGTGTCGACACCGCTTCTGGCGCCTGCCGACGAGGCCCCGACATAGGCGCCCGTATCAGTGCTTTCGTCGATAACCAGGCTGCGCCTCAGCGGGACCGGCGGATGCCCTGATGCATGGCGTTCTTCCGCCAGAGAGACGCGCAGACTGCTGCGCGCGCCTTGGGAGTGATTGCAATGAAGCCGTTCGAGGATACTGCCGGTGCTGTCCCCCGCATGCTGTGGCTCGAGCTGGGGACCCTCTGCCAGCTTGCGTGCCGTCATTGCTACAACGACTCCGGTGCCGACGGCGATCATGGTGTGATGACCGTGGACGACTGGCGGCGCGCCATCGGCGAGGCCGCCGATCTCGGTACCTGCTTGGTGCAGTTCATCGGGGGCGAGCCGACCTTGCATCCCGGCCTGCCCGTCCTCATCGGCGCGACCCGAAGGGCAGGCCTGCAGGTGGAGGTGTACAGCAACCTGGTCCACCTCACCGAGCCAGTGTGGACGGCCCTGGCCCAGGAGGGGGTCCGGCTCGCCACCAGCTTCTACAGCGATGACCCGGACGAGCACCGCCAGATCACCGGCCGCGACACCCACCGGCAGACCCGCATCAACATTGTCCGCGCCGTGGAGCTGGGCATCCCGGTCCGCGCCGGCATCGTGGAGGTCCTGGACGGGCAGCGCACCGCCCAGGCACGTGCCATGCTGGCCGCGATGGGGGTGCAGCATGTCGGCTCGGACCGTGTCCGGCCGTTCGGCCGCGCCGCCCCCGCAGGCGGCCACGACCCTGGCGAATTATGCGGCCACTGCGGGCGGGGCAACGCGGTGGTCCTGGCCTCCGGCTCTCTCGCGCCGTGCCCGATGTCGCGGTGGATGGCACACGGCGACGTCCGCACCAGCCCGCTGGCCGGACTCCTGGAGGAGACCTGGAGGCGCGCCCGGGACCAGATCGCGCCCGCGCACGCCGGGTGCGGCCCGCACGACGGCTGCCAGCCGCCCTGCGAACCACAAAAGTGCGACCCCGACATCCCCTGCACGCCCGAGGACTGAACGAGATGGCCCGCCGTGATCCGATGTTCCACGCCCGCGTGGAGGCGCTGGCCGACTACCTGGCCGACGCCGGTGTGCTGACCGACCCACGGTGGCGGGCGGCGCTGCATGAGGTCCCACGGGGACGGTTCGTGCCCCCGCGCGCGTACGCGGCCTCGTTCCTGCCCGATGAGCCCGACCGCGTCATCGACCGGGCCGCCGACCGGGCCGGCTGGCTGAACGCGGTCTACCGCAACTTCTCCATCGTGACCCAGCGTGACGACGGCGCCACCGACCCGGCCGATACCACCGGCACACCGACGTGCTCGCTGTCGTGCCCGCACATCGCGATGCAGTACCTGGAACTGCTCGACCTGGACGACCACCACCGGATGCTAGAGATCGGCACCGGCACCGGGTGGACCGCGGCGATGCTGGCCTGGCGCCTGGGCGGCCGCAACGTCGTCACCGTCGAGGTCGACAAGGACCTGGCCGAGGCCGCCCGCGAGCACGTGAAACGGGTCGAGCAGGACCCGCAGGTCGTCACCGGCGACGGCGCTGGCGGGCACCCCCCGCGCGCGCCCTATGACCGGGTCCACGTCACCTGCGGCGTCCGCGACATCCCGCGCGCCTGGATCGCCCAGACCCGGCCCGGCGGGCAGATCGTGCTGCCCTACATGCCGGTCACCGGCGCCGGCGGACACCAGCTGCGCCTGGACGTCATCGACCCCTGCAACACCACCGCCGTGGGACGCTTCACCGGCGGCGGCGGGTTCATGATGCTCCGCAGCCAGCGCACCATCCCGCCCGGCGACCCGGACACCGCCCAGGAGACCACCAGGGAGATGGCCCGGGCTGGCGACCAGGGCACCACCCGCATGGACCCCCGGCTGATCGCCCAGGCCGACGCCGGCGCCCAGCTGGCCATCGCCGCGCTCGTCCCCGGCCTGTCGGTCGGCACCGGCTGGACCAAGACCCCCGCAGGGGAATGGGCCTACACCGCGACGCTGACCACCGGCGACGCCTGGGCGCACTGCCAGGCCCCGCGCGGCGCCGACGAGTACACGGTCCATCAGCACGGGGATCGCAGACTGTGGGACGAGGCGGCCAGCGCCTACCGGTGGTGGCTGGGCAAAGGCCGGCCCGACCGCGGCCGCTACGGCATCACCATCACCCACGACCGTCAGACCCTCTGGCTGGACCAGCCCAGCACTACTGTGGGTTGAGCAGCCATCACATGCCGCCCTACCACATCACTCTCGCGCTTGAATACCTCGACCGGCCGCCACATCAGGCTTCCCCCGACCTGCCCGACAAACCCGGGACCAGGATGAGGCAGGTGAGTACTCCACGTGGGCTGGCCGCTGCCGGAGTGGCTCTGCGTTCACTGCTAGATCTCTCCCGGCCCGCCCGGGCACTGCATCTCGCCTCCCTAGGTCCTGGCCGCCCCGGCCGGAAACGCCCGCACCAGCGCCCTAAACATCGCGCTGCTGGCCACCGCGCACGCCCGCGCCGGGAACCTGGACGCCGCCGCCGACGTGGGGCGTCAGGTCCGGCAAGGAGGTTCTCGGGCAGAGCGGTCACGTTTTGGGGTGCTGGCGACTGGTACCCGTCGATAGCTTGTGCCGACGAAGGACACGACATCGGAGCCAACAAGTGGCACCAACGGACCGGGACCAGCACAGCGACGATCTTCAAAAACGCCGCGCCCGGGCCGAGTTCGAGCAGTTCTTCAAGGACAACTACAGAGAGCTTGCCGGATTCATCAGCCGCCGCGGCGGGATCCTCCTGGGAAGGGAGGCGTCTACGGATATCGCCGAAGACGTGATGGGAGCCCTCTATGGACGTCTGGTGGACTCCGGCAAGGACCCCATCGACTGCCCCCGTGCCCACGTTTACAGCTGCGCCACGTCCAGCCCTTCGAAGTTGATCTCGGTGAGTTGGGCGCCAAAGGCCTTGGGGCGCAGTCTCAGGAGGTCGGTTGCGCACATGCTGAACCGCAAGACGTGCTCGGTGAGGCGGGCGAGAGTTGAAACCCTCAGCGGCAAACTAGGGCCCTCCATGGTTGACAATCGAACGATCTAAGTTAATGACCGCATAATCCGACTCTAGGAGTGCAATGGGAAAGCAGGACGACTCGGGACTCGTGTTCCGGCAGGCATGGATCCAAGGTGTTCGGAAACACTACCCCGGAGACCCAAATCCGGGTTACGTCGCCCCCTGGAAAGAAATGCCCGATTGGGAGCGGCAGGCCGCAAGTGCTGTCTTCCATCAGGTTGTTGAATTCATCGGATTGTCCGACGGTGCAGCATCTAAGCTCACCAGGGAGCAAAAGGGCCGCTTTGTGTCGCTGTGCTGGATAGCTCAGATCTACAAGCACATTCCCGATCCGAAACCCTCCTATGTCGCAGACTGGGCAGACCTGCCCTCATGGCAGCAGGAGACAGACTCCGATATCTTCGAGGCGATCGAACGGGACGCCTTGTAGGTATTCCGATAAGCGCTGCTCCCGAAGAAATTGCCGGTCTGGGCAGGCCGAGGCCGTTCATGTGCCTCCCAATTGCCGACTTGCAACAGGTGGGGACTAGTCAACGTCGCAGACGGGCCAAAGCGCCCTCAACATGGGCGCAATGTGCCTTGGACCCTCGGTGGCCGAGTGGTAGGCGGGCGGGTGCCCCAGGCGTGGAGTGTGGCAACTGTGTTCAGCTTCGAGCCGATCAGCAGAGCCGAAGCGGATAGGCGTGTCGTCGCGACGAGCAGCGCGCCGTGCAGGCACGTGCCATGCTGGCCGCGATGGGGGTGCAGCACATCGGGTCGGACCGTGTCCGGCCGTTGAACCGGGCAACTGCGAAGCTGGTACGTCGGTGCGCGGGTTTCGCGTCCCGGATGAGGTCTGGAAGGCGGCAAAGGAAAAGGCAGCCGAGGAGGACAAGACGATCTCGGACGTGCTGAACGATTGCCTGCGGCCTGCCTCCGCAAGAAGGGTTGACCATGACGACGTCGCAGTACCGCACCATCATCACCGAGCAGCTCCCGATCACGGCGCATCACGAGGCCGCGCACGCTGTCATGTACTGGCACAAAGGCCTGAGCTTCCGATACGTCACCATTCGCAGCACGCACAACGTCGGACAGGTGGCACTCCGGCGTCCTCGGCGCACGAGAGCGTGGGACCTCGCCGCGATAGCAGCGGCGGGCCCCATCGCTGAACTCCGCTACCTCGGCCGAACAGTCACAGACGAGCAGATCATCGAGGAAATCGAGGACGCGGTCGCCCTGGTCGATGACGAGGGCGGCGAGTGGGCGTCGGGAGACTATGTCGCGTATGGTCGCGCACTGCCTCCTGGACAATGGGTGCCTACGTGGCGTGGAACCGAGCTCATGGTGACCGGAATCCTCTGGCCTGCCATCCTGGCGGTTGCCGGAACGCTGCTGTCCAGTCCACGTGCCCTGACCTATCGCGAGGTCTCTGAGTTGGCCGACACGGCACTGAGCTGATCGGGCGAAACCCGGAACCTTACAGGTCATCCCCGGAACCGGGACGAAACCAGATTCCGGGGTATGCGAAACCAGAACGCCCCCTTTAAAAACGATCTCCAAGGGGGTTGTTCTGGCGTGTATCAGACGGCTTGTGGAGCCTTTCGCGGGCGCTGTCGGTGTCCAGTGCCTCGCGTACCCGGACGGCCTTCGGGTGGCCGATGCTCAACTTTCGGCGTGGCAACAAGCGATCGAAGACCACTGTTACGGCGCGCCGAAGTCCCGGGTCGCGCCCGCGCACGCCGGGTGCGGCCCGCGTGACGGCTGCCCCTAGCCCTAGGTAGAGAACACTCCCAGGGTGGGCCGCCGGTATTGGCGCCGTCGAACCGCGTCCGCGGGCGGGGATGGGACGCAGCTGGAGGTCGGCTCCCAGCCCCGATGGCGGCGGTCAGGGGCAGATGAAGTGTTGTGACCCTCAGGAATGATGCGGACTTTCAGCCCGTCGGGCGCACTGTCGGAATCTGCCGCAGCTGCGTGGCGGGGAGCCGCTGCCGCGCAGTGGCATGAACCAGGCGCCCTCACTGGCGGCGTGACCGGCCGCGACCCGACAACCGCCCCCGCCGTCACCGCTGCGGGTAAGGCTGGGTGCCGCTGTCGTTGTAGATGTCGATGGAACCGTTCGGCTGTACGTCGGCGCGGCCTGTTCTCGGCCACCGGGGGCAGGTAATCGGAGAACTGGGAGATCGCAGCACGCAGTCATCGGCGAACTGCAGCGCTGACGGGATCGACGAACACCGCTCCGGCGGCCTCCGTGTCCTGGGTCTGCCTCGGGCGGACGGCGGCGCGCCGGGCTCGAAGGTCGGCCAGGGCCGCCTGGAAGCCGGAGGTGTTCCCCGGCCTTGCTGGCGATGGATGCCAAATCCTTGATCAGTTTGTCGGTGTCCCGTTGGGCCTTGGCGACCATCTCCTCGAAGGAGACTCAGGGGACGAGGATCTGGACGTCCCAATCGTCACTGGCGAGGGCGAGAACCTTCAACCAGGGGTTGTGGAACGGGGTGGCGGTCAGGGCGTTCGCGTCGAAAAGGACGATCAAAAACAGGATTGTGCTCTGGCTCGCGCGGTGTCGGCCGCCGCCTTAGCGGAGGTGGTCACAGCCTTGCTGCGAAGACCACCGGCTTGGCCGCCGCGCCGTGGCGGCCAAGCCGCGTACCCCGATCGCCGCGTCCGCCGGTCATGTTGACCTATCTGGGTGACACCCGACGCCGGTACGCGGCGCGGCGTGAGGGGGTCGGTGGCATCAGCGGCCTGCGGAGTGGCGGCCTCGCCCTGGGCGGCGCGAGCGGCGGCCAGGGCGATCGGGCGGCAGCGGCGGCTAGGACGACACAACGGAAACCACGAGCGCATTGCACATCAGGTGGTTTGACTGCACCTACCTGGCGTACCTCCCAGATATCGCGAACGGAGGAGATCTTGCGCAAGGAGAGCGTCCACCCGATGGTGCCAGAACCGGAGAAGGGCAGCACGTCTGAAGCCACGGCGAAACCGACTGACCAGGGAGAGCCGACGACCAGGCTGCTGATTACCACCAATGCGGCGCTAATCGGGGTGCCCGCCGCCTACGCCGCTTCCCGGTCGGTGCCGGTGACCGTGATCGCCGCGGTGGCCGCGATCGTGCTCGCCCTCTTGGGCAGCGGCCGCCGGTAGAGCCCCGCAGCAAACCGCCTCCAAGAAGATCTTGGAGGCGGTTTGCACGCCCGGGCCTGCTGGGAGCACTCAACCGTTGTGTTCGCCGCTTGACCCGGCGGACCTTCAGTGGCCGGCGAAGGGCGCGGAGCACGACGGAGCTCCACGACCAATGGGAGAGACACCATCCATGAGGGACTTCAGGCACCCCCACCAACAGCACGGAGTCATAGATGCCAGAACACATGGCGATCAGCTCCTCGATGGCGGCGTTCGAGCAGTATTACCGGGCCGACATCAAACCGCTGATCGGCTTTGTGATCTACCTGGGTGCCACCGAGCACGAGGCGCAGGATATCGCGCAAGAGGCGATGAAGGCCGCCCTGCTGAGCTGGCCGGCGATCGAGCACCCTAAGGCGTTCACCCGAACTGTCGCCCAGCGCCAGTTACGGCGCTCGCGTGCCAAGGTTCAGAACGAGACCCAGGCCCTTGTCTCCCGAACCGGCCCCGGCGGGCTCGCGGCTGCGGGCACCCACACCGATGAAGGCCTGCGCCAGTACCTGCTGCAGTTGCTGAGCCTGCTGCCCACTGAGCAGCGCACCGTCATGGCATGGACGATCGACGGCTTCACACCCGCCGAGATCGCCGAGCTCACCGGCCACAAGCCCGCCACGGTGCGCTCACACCTCCGACACGCCCGCAAGCGTCTCACCCAGGAGCTTACGGGCCAGGAAGGGGGACGCCATGGACCGTGATCATCAGCCGGGCAACGACCACTCCCTGCTTGAGCAGTTCCTCCGGCAAGCGTTCATCTCCACGCTGAAGACCCTCGACGCAGCCATCGACGTCGACCAGCGACTGCGTGACCTCTACCGCGAAGTTGGACTTGCCCTTCCGCGTGGCCAGGACAACGGTCACGAGTGAATACCTCGAACCACGTCGACCGGGGGTGCCAGCAGGCTCCGCGCGGCCGCGGGCTACGGCTCGCGTTGGCTGTGGAGGCCATGGGCGACATGCCCCGCCCGCAGCGGCCCGCCGAGCAGGCCACCAGAGGCTGCGGATCCAGCGCGCGCGCCCCCTGGTAGAGGTGTTCGTCATATGGGCCGGCCCTGATCAGCCGTTCCGGCCGCGCTCGTTCGCACGATCCCGGTCCACCGGGGGAGTGGCCTGGCCGAGGCTGGCTACGACGTCTTCAACCGGTTTCATCGGGACGCCTTGCAGCGGCCCCACCGCGAATAGCGACCTCGGTGAAGTCCAGAAGTAGCTCCGTCTGTGAGCTGGGAAGACGCGATCTGCCGCACAACGGCGCAACCGTTTCGTACTGCCCTGCGCTGCCGGAAGAGGGGCTACGGAGGTCGCCCCGGCGGGGCCAGTTGAAGACGTCATGGCCAGCCGAGGCTGCGCTGATCGATGTCCCTACTTTCGTCGACGCGTTCGACCCTGCCGGTACGCCCGATTGCGTAGTAGGTTCCGAAGGTTAGGACCCCGCCGAGAGTCTGCTGATCGCCTGGTACCGCTGGCACGGATCCAGCGGGTGCGGTCGGCCGATCTGGATGCATCGCCCGGCGCGATGAGTTCCGGCCGCGCCCCGGCGGCCACTGTGTTCGCGTCGCTGCGGAGTGCGGAGTGCGGTGTGGAAATCGCCGGGGCTGGTGTCGGTTCGGCCAGGTCAGCGAGGGCGTCAAGCATGGAGATGCACCAGCCATCGGCATTGGGCAGGGCGAGCCGGCCGTGGCGTGGGCGAAGTCCGTCGGGGAGTGTGGCTGGGCCGTAACCGCTGCCATGGCTGTTTGCGTAAGGCGGCCGACGCGGCGCCAGTCGTTGTGCGGAGCCCAGCAGCCGCTTGATCTCCTTGCTGGCGTCCAGGCCGTCGTGCGCGCAGCCGGGTGCTGGGCCAGGGCCTTATGCGCATCACCGGCTGGCCGGGGCACATTCGCGGTAGGTGAGCACTCAACGCCGAGCCGGTTCCGGACGATCTTCGCCGTGGGCTCCACGAGTTCTTCAGCAGCGTGGAACCCAGAGGTCAAATCACGGGCTGAAACAGGGCGGGACGCCTGTGCGACCTTGCGGACCGCTCTCGTCCGCTCCATGACGGGCAGGCTGCTCATCGGGGCCGCCGCCGGGAAGCTGCCACTTCCCTATGACATAGAGGTCGTAGCGGCTTTCAGGTCACAGGTTCCCGCGGGTCCCCGTGGTCCAGGCGACGCAGTGCGTTTTCCCTTCTGGCCGCCAGCGGCGACCTCACCACGGAGTACCAGGACTGCGAGCACCTGCCGCGATCAACACATCCACTATCCAAATTTACGGCTACATCGGCCCGGCATCCACGTGGAATCCGGGTGAACAGGGATGCGCATGGCACGCGGCGGACACCACGTGGAGCGGAGTTGATCTGTTCATCCAGCATCGATAGGCCGATGACGATCGCCAGACCGGCCTGGCGAGGATAGATGACGAAGGCGAATCTGAGAGCGATGGACAGGCACAGACCAGCCGCGTGAGTTCGCTTACATGGCCGGAAACGGACAGCAAAGATGGGAGTGTCGACCCTTCCGAGCAAGCCGGTGTTGCCGACTTGTGATCTACGCGCCAGCCGGTAGCCGAGAAGATCTATCCGGATCCGCGGATCTTGGTGTCGCTGCGCAAAATCGTCACCTCTGCCGCTGCAGAGCGCGGATTCGTCATCTCGTGGTCGCTGGCGGCGCCAGTTCGCGACCGGGTAAAAGCGCTGGCAGGCCCGCACGCAAGTCCGTCGAGGTAAGAAGTTACTGACGGTTGACACCAAATAATCAACTCTGTTCTAGTGGGCTCGAGTAGACGAAATTGAAGTGCCCGAGGTGCATATCCGTGCCGCGCATGAGTTCTCACCCACGCGATCCTCTACGTTCTCAGCATCCTGCCGGACTATCCCAGGGAGTGAAGCATGGACGGGCCCAGCGAAAACGGAGACGCCATCGTGGGCGGCTCCATCGTCGAAGGTTTGGAGTATCGAGCTGGAGCAACAGAGACCGTTTCGCATGAGCTTCTGCCCGCCGAGGACCCTCTCGAGCCGCGCAAAAGGTCCTTCGACCACCACATGATCGAGACAGGTGTCACCATGATCCTTGAAGGGCTGGGGCTGGACCCTGACCATCCTAGGATCAAGGACACGCCGACGCGTTATGCCCGGATGTGTGACGAAGTGTTCTCTGGCCTGCTAAGCGACGGGCGAGAGGCCATGAATAGATTCTTTGACGAGAACCACAATGAGGTGGTGATCGTGCGTAACATACCGTTCGCCTCGGTGTGTGAGCATCATCTCGTTCCGTTCATCGGCGAAGCCCACATTGCCTACTTGCCGCATCCGGACGGCTTTATCACCGGTCTGTCGAAAATCGCGAGGCTGGTGGACGTCATGGCTCGCCGTCCGAGCCTGCAGGAGCGGATGACCAGGGAGATCGCGGAGAAGATCGAGGAGGTCCTGCGTCCCCAGGGTGTGCTGGTTGTCGTCGACGCCGAGCATCTGTGCATGACCATGCGGGGTGTGCGCAAGCCGGGATCGGTCACGGTGACCAGCGCAGCTCGCGGAAAGATGCAGTCGGATCCGGAGACCAGGCGCGAGTACATGGGAATGCTCCGCAACCCGTAGCGGAACTCCAAGGCTGCAACAGAGAGAGGAAAAGGTATGATCGTATTTAAGGAGTTCAGGTTCGAGGCGGCGCACCAGCTGCCGCGCGTGCCGCCAGGGCACAAGTGCGGCCGGGTGCATGGCCACTCCTACCTGCTGAAGGTGTCCGTGGACGGCGAGGTCGACGGTGAGTTGGGCTGGGTGATCGACTTCGCTGACATTGGCGGCCCGGTTAAAACGCTGGTTGGAAGACTGGACCACCGGCTTCTGAACGACATTCCAGGCCTGGATAATCCTACCTGTGAGGTCCTCGCGCGATGGGTGTGGGAACAGCTCATCGCACAACTCCCGGTACTCAGCGAGGTAGCAGTCTGGGAGACAGCCACGTCCGGCGCCATCTACCGGGGACAGTGAGCCACGCTTCATGCGAGACGAACCTGACTGTGCATGGAGCACCGAGATGTACCCGCCCGGCTCCGGCGAACGCGTTGTGATCTCTGTCTACCTGGACAGGCCCAACGAGGGCCAAAATCGGAACTTCTTCTACGAGAAGACTGTAAGGCTACTTGCTAAGAAGCCCCTGCAAAGCCTGGTACGCGAACGAAGCGCCGAGGCGCTAGCCCGGTGGCTGGGCCGCCGCATGGTGCGTTGCAGAATGCCCTCTGCACGGCGGATCGAGGTGGAATTGCACTCCGCTGAACTAACATCACATGGAACGTGGCAGAAAGCTAAGTCCCGTCAAAGGGGCACGAAGACCAGGGATCGCACACGCTTCCTCAGGAACGTGTTCGGTGAGCACCAGTTACAGATCCCCGGGAAGCGTGCTTCCGAGAAACCGACGACCACCTGGGACTGGAACCGGGCAGAAGACATCCTGGCAGGCACTCCCGGGAATGTCGTTGCGCTGCTCTGCCCTCCATATACCAAACATGCCGCCGATGGTCGCTTGAGCGGATATAACGGGCTATTCACCGATGCTTTCGCTTCACCGAAAGCCTTCCAATCCGACTACGATTACCGGAGCCAGTTGGCCGGGCTGCAAAATGCCGCCCGGCTACTTCGAAATCAGGGCGTGCAGAGTCAGCCATGGGCGATCTTGGGAGACTGGGCGCTGGTGGACCTGCCCGGCGTTCGCCAGACCGCCGGCAACGATGACGAGATCATCCAGAAGCTGGGTTCCTTTACGGCCAGCTTGCGGGAGTTGTGCGCGCAGGCCTTTCCCCAGCACATGGTGCTGTCGCTCACAGAACTGGGTGTCTCGAAACACCTGCCGCTGGGATTCTCCAAGCACGCACCCGAGCGCCGCAACTGGCTCGCGAAGCGGATAGCGGAGGGAATAGACTGGATCGGTGACGAGATGCTAGACGCCGTCATGAGGCTACCGGATGACGGGCTGGAAAAATGGCTGTCTCCAAAAGACTACCGGGACATCCCTGCCGAAGTTCGGCCAGCGGCAACCGTGCTAATGCAGACCTACAGGAGCATCGCCTACGTGCGCTTCCGAGAGGAATTCCACCGCGCTGCGGGCCCTGGGGAACTCGATTCTGGCGAGCGTCGCGCGCTGCTGGAATCAGCATTCTACGACGCGCTCCTACGCTACGTCGAGTACCAGCTCTATGCGCGGCTGATCGTGGATCGCCTGGGGCCCTCCGTGTGCATCTACCAGGACGCGGTATTTACTGTCGCGGGCTCATGCCTGCGCAATAGCGATTTCCCGGTCCTGTTCCTGGACCCATCGTCGCTCGAGGCGGCGACATGATGATTAAGTCTTCCCAGACACCGGACAGGCTAGTTATCTTTGATCTCGATGGGGTCCTCGTCGATGCGCAAGGGGCCGAATCCCAAGCTTTGATGAGACTGGGACTCGGCATGGGAGTAGAGCTAACAGACGAACTCGCCGATGACCTTTTCAGCGGCAAAAGGCTATCTACATGCATCGCCTTACTTGAGGAGCTTGCAGGAACATCTGCCCCGGCCGATGCGGTCGACATCGTGCGCAGCACTTGTGAGCAGATCCTGCGGACCACTTTGCGGCCGATTCCGGGGGTCGAGCAGGTCTTGGCATGCCTTAGCGTCCACATGTGCGTAGCCTCTAACAGCCCTAGGGGGATCATCCATTCAAGACTGGAAGCGACTGGCCTGGCCGAATATTTCGGCGACTGTATCTATTCCGCCTACGACATCGGGTTTTGGAAACCGGATCCTCATCTCTTCCTATGGGCAGCCGAGACATGCGGCTATCCGACCGACCGTTGTGTTGTAATCGAAGACAGCACCGTGGGGGTGCAGGCGTCCCTCAGCGCGGATATTCCCGTTCTGCGCTACAGCTCACCAGCTCAGCATGCGGAAACCGATGAAGTCACATCCTTCTGTGACATGAGGCATCTCCCCGCCCTGCTGGAGGCAGGCCCCAGCCACACGCTGTGCTGAAGCCCAGGCTCAAAGTCACGTTTGGAGCACATGTGGAAAAACGCGCCCGGATCATGGTCGTCGGAGCCGGAACCTTGGGGACCCAAGTTCTTCAAGGCCTTGCCCACTCCTCTTCGCCGCGCACACTCAGCCTAGTCGGCCGGTCGGAAGAATCGGTGGTTCGGGCAGCCAATCTCGCCTGCCTAAGCGCCGTGCAGCGAGGCTATGCGCCAGAGGTCGGCTATGCGATCTGTTCCCTGGATGACATCGCGCACATGGCCGAGAACATCTCCCAGTTCGAGCCACACATCATCTTCAGTTCCGCCTCCCTGCAGTCGTGGTGGTTCATCAACAACCTGCCCAAGGACAAGTTCGAAAGGATCTACTCGGCGAACTTTGGCCCATGGCTGCCGATGCATTTGGCTCCCGTGGCGAAACTGATGCAGGCCGTCCGGATGGCCGGCAGCGGCGCGTTCGTCATTAACGCCGCCTATCCTGACGCAGTGCACCCCGCCCTCAAAGGCGCAGGATTGAGCCCCCACCTGGGCATCGGCAACGTGGCCAACAACGTCCCGGCGCTGCGTGTCATTGCCGCGGAACGGCTGGGATGCGGTGTCGAACGCGTTCAGGTCCGCTTCGTCGCCCACCACTACGTGAGCCATCGAATCTCCCGCATGGGGGACGCCAACCCCCGAACATTCCATTTAACGGTTCAATGCGACGGCCATGATGTTACCCCCGGCGTCGACGTCGGGACCATCTTTAAGCCTTTGCTGGTCAAGTACCGGCGCGTCGGCGGTCTGGCCGGAACCTTCATGACGACATCATCTGCCCTGAGCGTCTTGGAACCCCTGGCCGATGGCACTGCCAGCGAAGTCCATGCCCCCGGCTTCGACGGAATGCACGGCGGCTACCCGGTCAGACTCAACGCTGGCCGTGCGGAACTGGATCTTCCCGGCGGCGTTACGCCTTCCGCAGCACGCGAGATCAACATTATCGGTCAACGCGAGGACGGCATCGCCGACATCGACGGCAACGGCTACATCACCTTCGAGGAAGCCAGCATGCAGGTCATGCAGGACGAACTCGGGTACCGCTGCCCCAAGATGCACTGGTCCGAAGCCGACGGGTGGGCCAGGGAACTAGCCGCTCGCTACCGCGCCTACGCACCCCAGACGAGGACGCCATGATCCGCGCGGGCGTAGCTGGCCCGGTGCCAGTCGTCCTGCTCGACCGCTTCGGCTACCGGTCCTACCACCGCCGGGACGGCACGCCCTTCTTGCCCTGTGACCAGTATTCGGTCCGGCTCGTGACGGACGTGGGCAAACTCGATGAGGCCAAGGGCCCCGAAATAGAATCAGTGCTCGGCATCCGGCTCGATGAGGAGACATCTCGTTGCGCTGCTGCTTTCCAGTGCAACAACGGTGCTGCCGCAGCCGCCGGTCTGGTGGCGATCTCTGAGGTGCATCTGCTGCTCGGAGCACAGCTGCGCCAAGAGCTCGGGCTCACCGGACCACACGTGCCCGATGTGCTCCCCTTCCGCGACAAGATTATTATGAAGCAGCATCTGCGCGACCAGGGCATCAGGGTCCCCGACTTCATGCCGTTCGACCGACGGGCGGCACGCTCACTGCTGCAAACCCACCGGCGGCTATTCGTCAAACCCCGGCTCGGTGCTGGATCGATGGATGTCACCGTCCTTGCCAGTCAAGAGGACATCGAGCAGCTTGCCCGCAACCGGCCAGCCGCAGCACAAGAGCTCGACATCGAAGAATACATCGATGGCCAGCTCTTCCATATCGACAGCGTCGTCGATCACGGCCGTGTCGTCGCAGCAACCGCAGGCCGCACTATCGACCCCACCACCAGCTACCAAGGTCTGCAACCCTGCCGCGATGTCGGCGTGGCCGAGGGCCCCGAGCTCGACACCTTGCTCGCGTTCAATGAGGCGGTCCTGTCCTGCCACCCAACCTTCAGCGGCGTCACCCATCACGAGGTCTTCCTCGCCCGCGGTGAACCAGTATTCTGCGAGATCGCAGCCCGGCCCGGCGGCGGCGGCGTCGTACCAGGCTTTCACTCACGGACCGGCGCCAACCTCAACGAAATCACCGTCCACGCGCAGCTGGGAGCACCAGTCCCCTCCCAGCTCGAGATTGCCGAACATCTGACCGGCTATGTGATGATCTACTCCGACAGCGGCGCTCAGCATGCCCTGCCTGCTCTAGCTGGCGAACCATGGGTCATCGACACCCGGATCTCCACTAATCACAACCAGGAACGAAATGCTCCGGGTGACTGGGGAGACGCCGCGGTCGTCCTGACAGTGCGCGGCGAAACAGAACAACAGGTGACCCTCCGGCTGGATCAGGCCGTCGAACGGCTCGCGCCATGAGCGAGCTGACCGCAGTGACGCCGCCATCACGTTGCCGACGGCATCGACTACGGTTGCTCATGGCAGTCAGTCACCATCGAACGTCTGGTTCGGAGGCGCCGTGACCAGACCACAGTCAGACTTAAACGGGCGGGACCGCTCAGCGGTGGTACCCGTCATCTCCTCGCTAGCAGTCAGTCTCCTGCTGGCCGCGCTCGATCAGACAATTATGTCCACTGCCCTGCCCACGATCGCTCGCCAACTGGGCGGATACCAGGATCTATCGTGGGTGATCGTCTCGTTCATGCTGGCTTCCAGCCTAGCGACACCGCTGTTCGGCAAGCTCAGTGACATGTACGGCCGCAGAAAGCTGTACCTATGGTCGCTGGTGTTGTTTCTTCTCGGCTCAGCATTATGTGGCCTGGCGCCCTCGATCCAGCAGTTGCTGGTCTTCCGCGCTCTTCAAGGGGCCGGTGCCGGCGGCCTGATCGTATTGAGCATGGCCATCGTCGCCGACGTCGCCCCCGCCGCCGAGCGCGCCCAGTGGCAAGGCGTGTTCGGGGCGGTCTTCGGGATTGCCTCCATCGGCGGGCCGGTCGCGGGCGGCCTCCTGACCGACTACGTGTCTTGGCGGTGGATCTTTTTCATCAACCTGCCGCTGGGCGCTGCGGCGATCTTGCTGGCCGCCCGGAACCTGCACCTGCCACGGCGAGTCAGTCCCCACCGCATCGACTACCCCGGCATGGCCGCGCTTGCTAGTTTGGTGACCACTCTGACCCTGCTGTCCTCCTGGGCTGGCACCACCTACTCATGGGCCTCCCCGGTCATCATCGGGCTAGCCGCCACAGGCCTGGGTTCACTCATCGCACTTATCCTGCTCGAACGCAAAGCCGCCGAACCAGTGCTGCCGCCCCGGCTGTTCACCAACCGTACCTTCCTGCTCGCAACGATCACCGTGGCGCTGGTCGGTGTCGCGATGTGGTCAGCCACCACCTTCCTGCCGCTCTTCCTGCAGCTGGCCTCGGGAACAGATGCCACCGGGTCCGGGCTGCTGATGCTGCCCCTGCTGGGCGGCATGACCCTGTCGTCGGCATTGGGCGGCAGACTGGTCAGCCGGATCGGCCGCTACCGTCCCGTCGTCCTGGCTGGCACCGCCCTGGCCACCGCGGCGATGACCGCCCTCGCCGCTATGAACACCGACACCAGCACCCTGCTCACGAGCGCCGCCATGGTGCTGTTCGGCCTGGGCATCGGCGTGATCTACCAGAATCTGCTCGTCGGTGCGCAGGCCACAACCGCCGCTGGCGACCTGGGGGCGGCTACCTCCACCATCTCCACCGCCCGGGGCCTCGGCGGGACTGTCGGCATCGCCCTGCTCGGCGCGGTATTCACCACCCGACTCAACACTCGCCTACCAGCAGCCACCAGCAGCGCCAGCTCCTCGGCCGACTCTCCCTACGCCATCCACCAGGGACTTGACCACGCGACCCGATCTGCATTCGCCGACTCGATCGCGACTGTTTTCCTACTCACCGCGATCGTGCTGACCACCGCCTTCGCATTATCGTGGCTCCTGCCCAATACTTCACTCTCTGCAAAGTAGCCCAGCGTGATGTACTTCATTTCGGCGTCGGCGATGACCGTTGTAAACGCCTAGGGTTCTGCTCCCGGAGCAGCCTTTGTATTGCGGCGTGGTGCGCGGTCGAATGCAGTCCATCCGCTCGAGAGGCCAGCGGGCCTGCGGCTGTCCGCGGGCCCAGGTGGAGGGGCTGGCCGCCAACCTTCACGCCGCATGACGGCGCGGGGGTTCGTCCTCAACACCACCAGGCTGTGCCGGTACGAGAACGGGCGATCGCCGCGCCGTGCTCGCGCAGCACGCGGCAGATCGGCTCGACCCCGAACACCTGCTTGAAGGCGTCGATGAACGCTATGAGAACCGCTGTGGCCGGTCGAGCCCGGCCGCGAAGAAACCCGCCGCGGCCTTGAGGATCTCGTTGGCGCGCTTGAGTTCGGCGTTCTCTCGGCGCAGCCGCTTGATCTCGGCGGCCTCCTCGGTCGTGGTCCCCGCCCGCTGACCGGTATCGACCTCGGCCTGGCGGACCCAATTCCGCAGCGTTTCGGGCGAGCGGATGCCCGGCTTCACCGCCACCGCCCGCAACGCGGCGGTCTCGGTGTCGTAGTCCGCACGGACCCCGGTGACCATCCGCACCGCGCGGTTACGCAACTCGAGGGGATAGGGGGACAGACGTGCCATGACTCGATCCTCTCCAAGCAATCTAGCCTCGAGCAAACCCGGGGCGCTTCAGGATGCGGGCGGCGGTCAGGTGGTGAGTGCTGCCGGGCAGCGTCCCCGAGGTTTACAGGATCGTCCCGTCGGGTCCGGCAATGACCTGTAGGTTCATGCCGTGGCAGCGATGCTTGGCCGGGTAGCAGGGCCGGTCGGCGCGCACCCGGTCGCAGGTGATGAGCGTCCCGTCCAGTACGGGCACGTGCAGCCCGTCCTTGCGGGCTTTGCGCAACGCCGCTGTCAGCTTCGGTGAGCGCGCTGGCAGCAGGGTCACCGCTTCCTCGACGTAGCGCCAGGCGGTGCTGGCCGAGACCTCAAAACCGGCGGCGAGTTCGGTGAAGGTCTCGCCTTTGCGTAGGTGGACCAGCACCAGCAGGGTGTGCCGTCCGGCGTTCAGCCGTCGCCAAGGCGCCCTGATCGCTTTGCGACTCCGCCGGAGCAGTCCGGCCAGGCAGTTCAGCGTCGCGCGCGACAAATCGACGGCGGCACGGTACAAAAGCATGCAGGGCCCCTGGTTCGGACGTGCTGGTTGTGGTGATCAAACCGTTTACCAGGGGCTTCTTCGTGTCAGCGGCCGAACGCCCGCATCGCGATCATGCCGTGATCAGCACCTGCCCAGCACGGATGAAAAGGGTTCAGTGTTCTCGCCTTGCGCTCGTTAGTCACATGAGATGGCAGTCATTTCGAGTGAGAAGCGATCGCGTGCATTGTGCCGGCCCGGCACAGCAGGAGACGGGGCTGGCCGTGCCCTGCGTGAGCTGCTTGGCCGTCACGTGGTCGGCGTGGGCGGCTGTTCTTTCTGCCCTGACGACCGGTCACGCCAAGCCGCCCTGGTGGGTTGGGGCCTGGCAGTGACTGGTCGTCCACACTCCGGGAAAGGGGGTCCGTCTACGACTTGCACCCGGCAGCCTGCAACTGCGTGTTGATGCTGTCTCTGATCTGCTGGCTTTGCTGATTGTCGATCTGGGCGTTGGGGAACTGCTGGGTGATGGTCGAGGCGGCCCCTGCGACGTGGACCCGTGCGGTCCCGGTGAAGCCATTGGGGATCACGGTGGTGGTGGCGGCGTAGGTGACCCGGACCGAGTAGGTCTCCACCACCGTGCCCGGAGTGGTACTCGTCCTGGCGCAGGCCCGGATTCCCTTCTCGAAGACCTGGAAGACTCCGCTGTTGATCTGGCCCCACTGCGGTACCAGGTTCGCGCGGAAGGTTGGGCCGTTTGACTCGTAGCCGATCAGGTGACCGCCGTGGTATCCCTTGCCGCCGTAATGGCCGACATCACCCCGGCACTTGTTGTCTGCTTGTCCCGGTTCGGCCCGGAAGGAGTAGTTGTTCGCCAGCCCTTGGTCTGGGCGTCCTTGCGCATCGATGTGGTACCGGTATCCCACCCCCGGGCGCGGGTCGGGTATGTAGGTGTTCGCCTGCGGGCGGTACAGCCATTCCTGCCCTTCGCAGGACGGCACGATCGCCGACGCCGAGTACGCGGCCTCCCTGCCACCCGGCCCGCCCTGGAAGGCGACCGCCGGCGCGTGCGGCGCGGCGTGCCGCGCAGGAGGCGGCGAGGCCGACGCAGGCGCTGCGGCGCCCAGTGCCAATGCCCCCGTCACCAGCACCGCGCTGCCTGTGAGGGCGGCGGCCCGTGGCATCGCACGCGAGGCCCGGCGACCTCTCAAGAGAAGGGCGCGGGCACGGCCATACCGGGCGGAGGCAGTAGAGCTCGGAGGTGAGCAGAGGGGGGACATCACGGCTCCTCATGTCGAAGGCCACCATCCTGACACCCTCCGAGTCCGAGTAACTACAATGAGTAGTTGAGTTGTGGCTGTAGAGGCAGAGTGGTCGTGGTGCGCCCCGCGATCGCCTCCCAAGGGATGGCCGGTGGCGGGCAACCCGAGCCTGAACCCGAGTACGCGCCCGACCGCCGAGGCGGAGGAGGGTCCTGCGGTGCCTGGTGCCGAAGCTCCCGGACCTGGACGCGGGCACGGCTGGACCGGTCACCGCTTGCGTCACCTGGCCGAGGTGGCCGCCGTCCCGCGCGCCTGGTAGCCCGGTGACCACCCTGGCCTGGAGAGGCAAGCTCCAGGCAGCCCCCGGGAGGTACGGGACCGAGGAGGGCAGTGGTATCGGTCTGGGACGTCACGTCCGGTGAACGCGACCGCGCCTTCCTGGCCGCAGGGGGCGAGCCGGTGATCGTGCTGAAGTTCGCTTCCAAGGGCCGGGGACTCGCCGTTGGCGCTGGAGACGAAACCGTTCGGCTCTGGTCCATTGAATAGGCGGGGACGGCGAATGGGGGCGGGGCGGAAGTGCATTCGGCGACGGCCCGGCGGTCAAGACAGCGGACTCCAAGCACGCGGGAGTTGATCGTGCAGGCGCGCAAGGTCGAGGGTCAAGCCAGTGGCCTGCCATAAAGGGTCAGAAGCCGCCGGGGCGGCGCAGCGCCTTCCTGGTGGCCGGGTCATAGGCCGTTCTCCGCTGGGGGTGAAGTCGCCCGCTGGGCTCGTGTGCGGACGCTTTCGGCCGGATCCTGCGCGCTCAGCTGGGCCAGCTTGGCGGAAAGCTCCCGGCTGGCGGGAAGCCGGGGGACCGCGGCGAGGGCCTGATGGCGGACGGCGGCCTCGTCGTCGTCAAGGAGGAGGAGCACGAGCTCGGGCGGGCCAGTGCGGGCCAGCGCCTGCCCCGCGTGGATCCGGACGCTCGCGTCCGGGTGCTGGGCCGCGGCCGTCAGGAGGGCGGCGGGGTCGCCCTCGATCTCGCTCGCGACGTCGGTGGCGTCACCGGCGATGCCTGCATCAGCCGAGCGGATCAGTTCCAGCAGCGGTCCCGAGCCCTGCGGCCCGATGACGTCTGCGACGTCCCTGCTCAGCAGCGGGCTTTGCAGCAGGCCGCTCACCTCCGCCGAGGTGGGCTCCTCATCCTCCAATCGCGCCGCGACGCTGGCTGCCAGCAGACGCAGCGCGGGGGCGGCGCGTGCCGTCACCAGATCGATGGCGTCGCGGGTGCGTGCCGGCAGCGGTGTGCCGGGGTGTGCTCTGATGCGGCGTGCCTGCGAGCGCAGCGCGAAGCGGCGCACCCCCTGGTCGGGGTCCAGGAGCAGCGCCGGGGCGAGGTCGTCGGCGCTGGGGCCGTACCGCCACAGGGTGGCTGCGGCGGTGAGCCTGATCTCCTCGTGCGGGCTGGTGCTGGCCTCGGTGAGGATCTCCAGGGATTCCGGGCCAGGCACCGAGGCAGCGAGCGCGACGGCTTTGCGGGCGATACCGGTGTCGGTGTCCCGCGCCAGCGTCCGCAGATGGGCGAGGTCCTGGGCTTCGAGCCGGGGCGTCGGCTGCCGGTCGCGGTCGATGCGGGTGACCAGGGCGCGGACCTGATTGCAGCTGGCCGTTAACCAGCCGCCCCAGCCACCAGTTGCTGTCGGCGGGCTGGTACATGAGGACCTCAGAAGCGTCTCGCAAATCGGTGGAACGAAAACGGCCGCTGGTGTCGTGATGTAGACATGACCGACACCACCGACCGAGGTCCTGAGCCGATGACCGACGATCGCGAGCTCACCGCCGCGGAAATCGAAGCCTTCCAGCGCGAGCAGTTCTACGCCGAGCCCGAGGCGGTCACCGCCGAACTCTACCCTCGCGCCACGAACTTGTCCGCAGCACACATCTACCGACGCGTGATCCGTCCGCTCGTACCCGATCCGCCGGAGTACGTCACGCTGCCGATGCCCCGGATCAGGGATGAGGACGGGGTGCGGCTGGATGTGATGGTCGCGCAGTGGAACTTGCTCTGGGAAGCGGCGCAGCTCCGGCGCCGCTTCTTCTCCGAGGACGACCTCCCGCCGGTCATGCACGAGATCGCCGATCGCGGTGATGTGAACGTCGTGTTCGTGCCACGGACGGCCAGCCGCCACTACGAGTACGCCCCGCTGTTCCACCTACTGTCTCACTCGACGCTCCAGCGGTACGAGATGCCAGCGCTGCGCTGTGGGCAGTGGCCGTATGTGGCGAAGACCGAGCCGGTCGACCGGTTCCTGCCCGCTGACTTCGAACAGCGTCTATCGCGGGCCTGGGCGGCGACGGTGTGGCGGCAGCTGGTCTCCGGCTCGCCGCTGCGTGCTTTTTCTGACTCTGATCCGATCCGGCTGCTGGCTCACAATCTGGACTTCTGGATTCCGCCGGTGACCGCGGCCATCCAGGACATTCTCGGCGGTCTCCCAAGGGTGGATGCCACCGTTAAGGGGGGCCGGTTCCGCTGGAGGACGGATCGTTCCTGAAGGGCGCGGTGGCGGCCAGCCCTCGGATGGGCAGCGATCTCTGGCGGGGCGAAGCCGAGGCCGCCGAGGTGGTGCGGGCGACCGTTGAGCACGCCGACGCCGACGGCCAACTGCGCGGCATCCTGGAAGCGGTACGGTCGCACCGCGTGCAGGACGACTTCTCCGACTACTGGTCGTTCGCGCGGGAGGACTTCGAACGCAAGCTGTACAGCAAACGGTCCAAGATCGGCGTGCGGTTCGTCGAGCTGACCGACACCATCCCCGTGCAGGGGCCCGAGAGCGAGATCCTTGACGGCCTGGTGTACGGCGACTTCCTGGCTCTGCTGAATCCGCGCGAGCGGCAGGTGGTGGTCCTGCTGCACAGCGGGATCACCAAGCTCACCGAGATCGCAGATCTCTTGGGCTACAGGAACCACAGCCCCGTGTCCAAACGTCTGACCCAGATCCGCAAGAAGGCCGCCGCGTACTTCCGGGACGAGTAGCCACTCGTTCCTCTGATGACCTGGCCACGGGCGATGGTTGGGGACTCCGATCGCGCAGGGGCGTCTCAGCAGGTCATTCGCGCAGCCCTGTGGAGACGGCGTTACAACGATGTCACCGTGGAGCCAGCCCACTTGGCCACGACGGGCTCGGTTCGGTCGACACCCCCGGCCACGCCTGCCGACCACACAAGAGGAAGATTCAGGTCCGGCAGCCCACTGCATGAAGGTCAGCGGAGCGGGAGCCCTCGACCAGCTGGTCTAGCCCGGAAGCGTGGCGGGCTGGACCAGCTTGAGAGTCGGCCAGAGCCGCCGAGATGGGTTACTGGTCGCGGCCGAGGAGCATGTGCGGGTAGCCGCGGTGGATCCGTTCCCCGAGCGGGACGTCCAGCCCGTCGATGAAGGCGGTCAGCTCGGTGATGGCGGCCGGGATGGAATCGGCGTCGCCCTTGAACTCGAACTCCACGAACGCGCCGACGTCGGCGAGGGTGTCGAAGGCGATCAGGACCTGGCCGTCGGGCAGGGTCCACTCCTCGCGGACCTTGTCCACTTTGATCATCTGGGTGAAGTCCAGGGCGTGCAGGGTGCGGTGGACGGCCTCAGGATCGGTGACGCCGCTCTCGTACTCGTCGCAGTGGGTGGCCTTGCCGTCGTCGCCGAGGTACCACTTCTTGAAGTTCAGGGAGGAGCCGTCGCCGGTGTGGCGGACGCGCAGCCAGTCGGTGACCACCGGGGTGTCGAGGAAGTCGCGGTGCGGGGCGTTGTAGTAGGTGTCGACCTGGCGTACGGGCGTGCTCGGCTTGCCGCCGCGGTCGGCCAGAACGGCCCGCAGGGCGTCGGGGTCGGCGACCTGGTACTTCTGCTCGATCTCGACGTATTTCACGGTTGTGCCTTCCTGTACTCGGGTGGATGGGTGAACCAGGCGCGGACCGGCCCGAGGCCGTGCCCCGCACCCTAGAGCGTCGTGGTGACGGCGGGTATGAATCCGCTGGCATGTTGCGGAGGTGACCGGCGCAAATAGCGAAAGCGATCATCGGTTCCGAGCGCCGACCCGGTCAGCTCCAGGTGACGATCTGCTGGTGGTGCGGGCGTCGGACCACGGTGCGCCGATGCGTCGGGTGCCGATGGGCGGCTACCGGTGATGCACCAGCGCAGGCCGGTACGGGCTCTGGCTAGGGCGGGCGGCGACCTACCTCGGGGCTGTCGGCCGAGCCGCCGCGCAGAAGCCGTCGCGCGGTCTCGGCCGTTGCCCGCAGGGCGGCCAGTTCCTGGCCGGTGAGCGGGTCGCCGAGGCAGGTGACGGTCTGCTGGATCTGGGCCGCGTTGCGGAACCCGACCAGTACGGCCGCGTCCGGGTGCTGGTCGATGGCGTACCGTAGGACGGCCCGGTGCAGGCCCGCGGGGCCGAACTGGTCGCGGAGCCTCAGGACGATGTGGCCGATGCCGGCGCGGGCGGGAGGCCGGAACAGCGGGTCGCGGCTGCGGTGGTCGCCGTTGCTGAAGGCGACGGCGGGCCGGTCAAGGTCGGTGACCAGCAGCCCCTGGGCGAGGGCCTGCTTGATGAGCACGCCGAACCGGTGGTGGCGGGCGAAGGCGAAAATGTCGGTCTCGCCGTCGCGGTAGGTCGGGGACAGCAGGCTGTAGCGGGCGGTCACCACGTCCGGCCGGATCTGGGTGAACAGGTGCAGGAACCGGGCAGCCTGCACGCCGCGCCAGCCCGTTTCGGGGCTGTCGGCCCATTCGGCGGCGAATTCGTGCGGCGCCCGCATCCCGATCGTGCCGACGAGGCCCTGATCGCGGAAGGCGCGCATCTGCCCGATGGCGGCCTGCAGATGCGTGTCATCATCGCCGAAGTCGTCGCTGTGCAGGAAGTACAGGTCCAGACGGTCGGTGCCGAGGTTGGCCAGGGTGGTGTCGAGCTGGCGGCGCATCTGGTCGGGCTGGTAGGGGTGCGCGGCGGTGCCGGCGAAGTAGCCGACCTTGCTGGACACCACGACCTGATGGCGCGGGATGGCCTGCAGGAGGCGGCCGAGAAGTCGTTCGCTTCGGCCCAGCCCGTACACGTCGGCGGTGTCGTACAGGGTGACGCCGAGCTGGTGGGCGCGGACCAGCCCGGCCAGCGCCTGGTCGGCGTCGACGTGGTCCCAGCCGATCGGGATCCCTTGGTTGGTGGCGGCGCCGCCGATGGTCCAGCAGCCCGCGCCGATCACCGATACCGGACGGGACAGCCCCGGCACGCGGCGCTGGTCCAGCGTGGTCGTCACTGTTGGGTCCTCCGGCCTCGGGTGCGGGGTCATGTGCTGCAGGGGTCGGCGGCGTTGATGAGCCGCCACCGGCTTGGCGTGGCCCACCGGTGGTGCTCGCGGGCCAGGACGGCGGCCCGATCGTCGGGCAGGGCCCGGCACAGCTCGGGGACGGCCGGGGTCATCTGACCGATCAGGTCGGTGAGCCGACGGTGGGCGAGCCGCTGGAGGGCCCGGTCGAGCTCGTCCAGTGCCGCCGCGTCCGGGCTGGTGAGAAGGGCCAGCATGTCGCCCAGCAGGCCGGAGGCCGCGTGTTTGAGGATGCTGCGCATCTGGTGCACGTGGCGGCGCGGCGAGCCGGTGAGGACCTTCTCCAGGGACTTGAGGGTGTAGTCGAAGGGGAAGCTGCGGTCCACCCACAGTTGCGCCCACCGGCTGGCGACCCCGATGCGCGGGTCGGCGAAGCGGGCCTGGACGCGGCCCATCATCGGATCGGCGTCGCCGGTCAATCCATGGGCGGCGGCCTGGCGGGTGTAGGCGGCGCCGACCAGGCACTCCATGCTGACGAGCATGTAGCTGATCGCGGTGTGGAAGGGCTCACCGGTAGCGTGCTCGGCGACGAACGCCTCGTCGCGGACCCCGTCGACGATGGCGGCGACGTCCAGGTGCGGCAGCGGCCGCAGCAGCAGATCGGTGCGGCCCTGGAAGGCGTGGCTGGCGGCCAGCTCGTCCAGGCTCATGAGCTGGTCGAAGGTGATGTAGGTGAAGCGGGTCGGCACACCCAGCGCGGACAAGGTGCGGATGGCCAGGGCGTTCTGCTCGCCGGTGGTCTCCTTGTTGAACCGTTGCAGGATCGAGGTCACCCCCGACTCCACACCGAACAGGCAGCGCCGCAGCCCACGGGCGATCAGGGCGCGCCATAGGGCGGCGCGCCCCAGGTGCCAGTCCCGGTCCCGGTCCGTCCGGGCGACCTGGTCGATGCGGCAGGAGGTTTCCCACTCCAGCTTGGCCTGCTGCAGCACCGAGGCCAGGCGCAGCGCCCGAGGCATGGCGTCGGCGTCGCGGCCAATGAACTCCTCATCGACCAGGTAGAGGATCGGCGGGATGTCGGGAAACTGGTCGAACACCGCGCGGTAGGCGCCCAGCACCCACGTCAGATCGTCGGGGTCGGCACCGGCCCAGGAGCCCTTGTGGCCGCGGGGGCAGAACGAGCAGAAGCTCACGCAGCCGCGGGAGGATTCCAGTTGGGCGACCCCGCCGTGGCGGAATGTCTCGGGGAGCAGGTCCAGCTCAGGCCAGATGTCGGTCTGGAGCCGGTTGGCGACCGTGGCGGTCCGGCGGGCGCCCTGCCCGCTCTTGCCGATCTGCAGCACCCCACCGCACGAGGTGGACGATTCCGGGGGCGCGTCGTGGTAGCCGATGCCGCGGACATGGTCGAGGGGCAGGTCGCCATGCCAGAGCGCGAGGACGTCCTGGATGGTGGGTTCGCCGGCGCCGCGGGCGATCAGCAGGCGTGGGTAGCGGTCCAGGAGCAGGCGCTCGTTGCGGACGGTCAGGCTGCCGCCAGCGACCAGCATCGGCCCGTTCTGACCGTTGGCGAGCCGGGTGGTGAGCTGGTCGAGCAGGGCGGTCATCAGGTCGTGCTGGCCGAAGGTCGCCGACACCCCGACGATGTCGGGTTCGGTGGCGGCGATGCGCTCCAGGACATCGTCCAGGCTGTGGCCGAGCTGCATGTCCATCAGGTCGACCTGGCCGAGCAGCGTGGCACGGGCGGCGCGGGCCAGGCCGGAGATGCCTAGGGGGAAGCGCGGCAGCGGGAAGTACTCGGGGTGGTAGAGCGCCACCAGCAGCAGCTTGGGTGACAGCAGCCGGGCCGCGCCCCCGGCGGTCACCGTCGCCGCTGACAGCCATCCGGCCGGGTCGTCGAGGGTCAGCCGACCAGCGGTCCACGATGGCCAGGCTCGCGTTCGGTGTGGCTGCCCGGACAGGTCCACCACCGTCCAGGTGGAGGCGGCATCGGCCCGTGCATCCCGGGCGTGGCCGATGTCGTGGTCGGCGTCGTGCTCGATGAGGGCCAGGCGGCGGTCCAGGGTTCCGGTTACCACGACCTCCCAGCCCCCGCTGTCGTCGCTGAGGTGGCCGCTGATGGCCTCGGCGAGGCAGGCCGGTTCGGTAAGCGGTATCGCCTCGAAGGCGGCTTCTTGGAGGCGGAGACCGGTGGCGTGCTCGATGCCGAGGATCAGTCTGCCGATCGCGGTGCGCGGTGCTTCAGGCATGGCGATCTCCCATCGCGAACCAGGAAAAGGGGAGCAGCAAGGGGTATGAGCAGTGAGGCGGCCGTTCGGGCGCTGGCCCCGGTGACGCCTTCAGGGACGCGCGCGCTTGTCGGCCGTGTCGATCGCCAACCGCAGCGCGACCGGCGCGCACCGGATCAAGGTCAGGTCGTGGCCGCGCGCGGCGATCCACCGGCCGGATGGGGCGTCGTGCTGGAACGTCCAGTCCGGGTGGGCGGCCTGGAACCGCCGCAAGAGCGTGGCCGGGTTCGGTGGCCGTTCTTCCGCGGCCGACTCGCCGTGCTGGTCGGTCAAGGACGGGCTCTTGCCCGCAGGGATCGTGGGTTCTGGGCTGCGCCGGTGCGGGGTGCTGGCGGCCGACCGAATGCGTCCGGGCGCCGGTGGTGTGCCGTGGCGACGGTGACGCATCACTGGTCCTGGGGATGCGTCGCCAGCACCTTGCGCAGCGACGCGGCGGAGCCGTCCAGGTCGCTCACCGGGCCGATGACCTGGCCCCACGACCACAAGAAGTTGCTCGGGTCGCAGGCCGTCGCACCGGCCCGGACCGAGACGTCCTCGGCGAGGTCCCCGGCCGCGCGGTTGAGGAGCCGCAGGAACGGCGGCTTGCCCGCAGGGCGGACCAGCTTGGCGTACAGCTCCGGATCCTGTCGTCCCACGGTGACCCGAAGGTTCTCCAGCTGCTGCGCCTCGTCCGGGTCACGCCCGGACGCTGGCGGCACAACGGTCTGGTCGGTCTGGTCGACAGCCCGGCGGTCGGCCCGGTGACCGTCCGGGTGGCCGACTCGGCGTGCTGCGGAAGTGTGGCGGCCTCGGGTGCCCATGGCGGCCCTCCGAACGCATCGTCAGGAAAGTGTCACCTGACACTTACGCTGGAGACAGGGCATGGTCCACGTATGTGCCCGAATGTGGCGAGCACCTAGTCGAGCGCGTCGATTGCTGTCGTGATGAGCCCTCGAGCGGTGGCCCCGTAGACGGCCATCTCGGCGAGCCGGGTGTGCGCCTTGACGTAGACGCCGACCTCGGTGGGCGCGGTGATGGTCACCGTCGCCGACAGCAGCTCGATGTGCACGCGCTTGTCGTCGAAGACGTCGAAGGTCGGCACCGGCCAGATCTGGCGCGCGGGCCCGGCGAACGGGATGACGCCCAGCGACACCGCCGGCAGCGACATCACCGCCAGCAGGTGGCCCAGTTGCCCGGCCATCGTGTCGGCGTCGCCGATGCGGTGCCGCAGCACCTCTTCCTCGATGACCACCGAGAACCGGTGCCCGGCCTTGTAGATGACGTGCGAGCGGTCCAGCCGGGCCTGCACCGCGGCGTCCACGTCGTTGGGGGTGCCCTGGAACTCGGTCACGGCATGCAGGAGCGCGGTCGCGTACGCGGGGGTCTGGAACAGGCCGGGGACGACGTTGCAGCAGTACACCCGCATAAGCTCGGTCTGCTCGAACAGCGGCTGGCGCCAAGCCTGCAGGCGGCGCAGCCCGGTGCGGTGCGCCCGCCGCCACTCCAGGTACATCGAGTCGGCCTCGCGGGCTTTGGCGATCAGGTCGGCGGCTTGGTCCTCGGCACCGCAGATCCGGCACCAGGTCGCGATGTCGTCGGCGGAGGCGGCGCGGACGGCGTGCTCGAGTTTGCTGACCTTCGTGCGGTCCCAGCCCGCCCGATCTGCCAGCACGATCGCCTTCATCCCCGCACCTGTGCGGATGTCACGAAGCTGGTCGGCGACGGCCTGGCGGGCTGCCTGGGCGGACGGGGACGGGGACGGGGATACGGGCATCGCGGGCGGGCGCTATCGCTGCTCAGTGCGGGGTGTAGGCCGAATGCGGGATCGCCAGGCCCCAGACGGCCTCGAACGACTCGGCGCACAGCTTGATGGCGGCCGCGTCGTGGTCCAGTTCGTCCTCCAGCCAGGTCCCGTCACCGGCGAAGTAGTGCCAGCGGATGGTGTGGTCATCGAACAACCAGAAGTCGTTGCCGGGCAGCGCCAGCCGGGACGCGCGGCGGCGGGGCAGCCACCGCACGCCCTCACCCGAGGCCAGGTTCTGGAAGGTGGTGTCGTACTCGAAGCGGACATACTCGGTGATCGGCTCGGACACGATCCGGGCCCGTTGCACACTGACGCCGCGGGCGATGGTGTCAGCGATGTCCTGATGGAAGGGCCGCCACCAGGACGCGGGGTCGGCGGGGTCGTCGCGGTGCCCGGCCCGCCACGCGGCCACCCGCTCGTCTTCGACCGGGTCGGCGTAGGTGTCGCGCATCTCCAGATGCACCACCGAGCGCTCGCACCGGGCCAGCAGCTCACCGAACGGCGGCAGGTCCGCCGTCTGCTCCGTCGTCATCACCGTGCTCCTCTCCCAGAAGGGCCTTCAAGATGATGTCCCGCATCCGCGCCGGCATCCTGACCACCCTCTCGTCCTCGCCGATCGGCGTGTGCTCCAGGATCTGCGCGTGGTCACCCGGGTCGGTGACCTTCTTGGCCACCAGGACCAGGTCGCCGCTGTCGTGGTCGAGGAACACGGCCGGGCAGTGGCCGTCACCGGTGTTGGGGTCGATGCCGATAAACCGTAGGTCCACGGGGGGCTCCTCTGCCGACAGTGTGCCCGAATGTGGCACGTATGCGCCTCATTAGGCGCGACAATGCACCCCAAGGGGAGTCTTTCGACTGCGATTCGCACGCCGTTTGCAGGTTCTGCAAGCGCTCTGGTCGACGGGACTGCCGCGCCGTACGGTAGTGGCGAGTCCGCTGTGTCCGCCCTCTCCGACCTCCCGGGGGCTCCGCGATGGCAGCACGCGACGCCCTGTGGAGTTCGCGCCGTGCCCGCGCCATCATCAAAGCCCGCGACGTCGGCGGCGCGATTCGCCTGGCGCGCCAGGAGCGTGGCTGGCGCCTGTCCGACCTGGGCGAGGAATGCGGCTACTCGGCCTCCACCATCTCCCGCATGGAGACCGGGCGGCGTGCCGGAACCGACCTGGACATGCTCCGCCGGGTGGCCACCGCGGCAGGCGTTCCCCTCGATCTGCTTGGCGAGCTTGTGGGCATCACCACCGCCCCGCCCGTTACCGTGGCTCCAACCGTCAGCCGTCCAGCAGAAACCGATGATGCGATGCGCCGCCGCACGCTGATGACCGCCGGGCTCGCCGTCCCGCTCACCCTGCTCACCGGCCTGGACGACGCCCTGGCCATACTCCCTGAACCCAAGACCCCGCCCAGCCAGGCGCAGCTCACCGCACGGCTAGCCAGAGCCCGCCGTCAGTTCGACACCGGCAGCCTCACCCGTCTCATCGCCGAACTGCCCGACCTGCTGGCATCCGCCAACCACGCCGCCGAAAGCAGCCGCGCCCCAGAAGCGTTCGCCTTGTTGGCCGGTTGCTACGACGTGGCCACCGAGACCCTCAACAAGATCGGCAGCTATCCGGCCAGCCGGATCACCGCGGACCGCGCCACCACAGCGGCGGCGCTGTCTGGGTCACCCATCGCGATGGCGGCCTCGGCGCGCTGCCTGGGCATAGTCCTCCGTCACGAAGACCGGCGCGCTCTCGCCGACCGCGTCACCCTCACCGCTGCCGACCGGCTGGACGCCACCGGCCTGACGACGCAGGCCCAGGCCGCCGCGTACGCGCAGATGCTCGCCACCTGCGCCTATAACGCCGCCCAGGCCGGCGACCGCGCCCGTGCCCTCGAGCTCATCGCCGACGCAGGCAAAGCCGCCGCCCGCCTCCCTGACCACCCCGTCGCCGGCCAGCCGTTCACCATCACCCCGGCCCAGGTCACCCTCTACAAGGTTGGAGTCCACTGGTCCCTCGGCGACGCAGGTACCGCCATCGACGCCGGAACCGACCTGCACCCCAGCCAGTTCCCCACTCCCGAACGCCGCGGGCGCCTGCACACCGACATGGCCCGCGCCTGGTGGCAGTGGGGCAGGCCCGACCAGGCCGCCCACGCCCTGCTCGCCGCCTATCACCAGGCCCCCGGCGAGGTCACCGCCCGCCCCAGCATCCGCCAGATCGCCGTCGACCTCGTGCAGTGCCACCCGCGCGCCGACGGCGCCCACCGCCTCGCCGCGATACTGCGGAACACCAGATGAGGGTCAGCGGGGCCGGAGCCGACGGAGGCCCCGCGGGCAGCGTCACCAACACACGGGACGGCTTGTTCCGGGTGCCCTGAGGCTGGGCGACTCCCACGTTCTGGCCACCCACCGGCCCACCGGGACCGAGACCGAGGTCAAGCAGTCGGGTCTGCGGAATCTCTGGGACGGGCTGGTGAGCGCCTACCAGCGCTGGTGCCGGTAGGGACACCTGAACGCGGCCGATTCGGGTCGACCGTGAACAGGCCGTTCGTGGACGTTGTCCACGAGGAATGCGGCGCCGGTTCCAAGATAGCGAGCAACCCAGCGCCGGCGTGCAACACGAGCCCTTTGACAGCAATCAATCCTCATGTTGGCAGCTCAGCCACAATAAGAAGCCTGCGACGGAGGTCACCGGGGATCCATTGCGTGATGCCCGTTCCGTGTTCCATCACGCAGGTGCGGTGTAGCACCAGCATTCCTGGTCGCCGCAACGCAACACCTCGGCGAACGCCGAGGCGCCATCTTCGAGGTCGCCTGCGTAGATGCGGTTGCCGTACTCGCTCATGCTCATGTCGATGTGATCAGGTTTCCACCACCACCAGTGCGACCGTGGTGCCCAGGAGGGGATCTGTCGCCGGTGCACGGGGGTGGCGTCGTCGGCCGCATCACGCAGTTCCTCATCGAGGTCTTCGAGTTCTTCCTGGGTGAACTGGTCGATGATGACCTCTTCGAAGTCGTCTATTAGCAGTTTGATCGCGGAACGGTGTTCGCAGGCCTGCCGGTAGCCGTCGACCCGGCCTCGCAGTGCGTAGCTCTGGCCTTCGCCGGCGTA
This sequence comes from Actinomadura graeca, assembly GCF_019175365.1. Classification (NCBI taxonomy): domain Bacteria; kingdom Bacillati; phylum Actinomycetota; class Actinomycetes; order Streptosporangiales; family Thermomonosporaceae; genus Actinomadura; species Actinomadura graeca. Next base: position 8,425,537 of record NZ_CP059572.1, read on the forward strand.
GCACATGAGCGTGCCCTGGGCGCGCTGGCCGTGTAGGAGGTCGATCAGCTCCGGTCGCCGGACCCGGGCCTGGAGCACTGCCGCCTCGGCCGGGTCGGCATAGCTCCACTCCGCCAACCCGTTGTACACATACAGCAGCGCCTCCATCGCCGCCCGGCCCCCATCGTGCTGGCTGCATGGATCAAGTGTTTCTATCCACCTCGCATGCTCGCGCATCTTGTTGTATCGAAAGAGCCAGGTGCTGCTAGAGATCTCACTGATCTTTTTGAAAGCGGTCACAGCGATCACCCAATCATCCCGCCGCCTGCTTGCGCAGGTTCGACCTTCGATTCCATGTGGTGGCGGTTCGTATGCTGAGAGGCCGCCGCTCGCATATTCCTGATTCGGCGACTGACTGCCGCGGCCAGGGGTGTGCACAGGCCTTGACGTTGCCGTTCCGGCAGGTGCCGGGGGTGGTGTGCAGGGCGCGCCCTCGGGGGCTGGGGGCCAGGTAGGCGGCGATGCCGCAAGAGGAGCGCGGCTGGTCGTGGGCGGTTCGTAGGTCGGGCTTGAGTCCTCGAGCCAGCCGCCGGTCGCTGTCGCTGGCCCCGGTGCGCTTGACCGGTCTCGTTGCCAGGTCATGGCGTTGCGGTCATCAGGGTTGGCTGTGTTGCTGCCAGGCCAGTGCAGGGTCATCGGCGACGATCCTGTCGCGCAGCCGTTCGAGATCTGATCCGGGCAGCTGCTGTAGCGCCTGTGCCGCCTCGCGGTAGGCCAGAAGAGCCTCCGCTGGCCGCCCGGATCGATGCAGAGTGAGGATCCGCAGGTGGTGCAGACGGGTGTTGGCCGGCTGGTTGCGGATGAGGGCGCTGATCTCCTCGGCGAGGGCGGTGGTGTGCTGGCCGAGCGCGAGCCGGGTCTCGGCATAGGCTTCGCTGGCGTGGCGGCGCTGTGCCAGTAGCTTCTCGCGGTGGCCGCTCATGGCCTCGGGGAGGTCTCCCAGAGGCGTGGGCTGGTCGGTGTGCCACAGGGCCAGCGCCTTCCCGTAATGTCGCGCCGCTGTGTCGAGGTCACCGGTGCGGCATGCCTGCTGCGCCAGCTCGTACGCGGTCCTGAACTGGTCGACGTCGACGCGGTCGCCTGATCGCCGCTGGATCCGGTAGCGGCGTGTGCCGTCAGCGCCTGAGGTGGTGATCAGGCGATCGGGTGGCAGTAGCCGGCGTGCGTCGTAGATCAGGCTGGTGAGTGCGGAGGTGAGGTCGCGGTAGTCTTCGTGCGCCCAGACCAGTGCCTTGAGCTGCCGTGCCGTCATCGCCCAGTCCTCAAAAGACAAGGCGCACAGCAGGCCGCGCAGGCGTTGTTGCCTTCGCCTGGTTTGTGGAAGCACGTTGCGGCCGTGGTCGTCCTTGATGACGAGGCTCTCGCCGAGCATTGAGATCTGCATCGTCTCTCCCAGGCATCGGTGCCCTCTGGTTCCTCAACCACTCATGTCATGACTGTCAATAGCGCTGTCACTTTAAGGGGCTGCGGTTTTCGGTCGGTTCCTTCCCGGTTTCCATCTGGTTGCCGCGGAAGCGACTGCTGTGTCACGGGCGCGTCGCGTCCTTGGCTGCGAGAAAGGAAATCGACCGGAAGCGGTCAAGGGGAGCATCTGTCCCGGGTGATCTCCGGGCCCGCGCTTGGGCATTGAAGATAATTTCCAGCAGCGCGCGCCGGAAAGTTAAGTGCCGAGCAGTCGCAGTGGTTGTGAAACGGCGCCATTGCGCGAGCCGCTCTCCTGACCGCAGTGCGGTTCGCCTGCCCCTTTGCGGGGCGAATGCTGCGCTCACGCGATGGTTCGCGGACCGGGCCGTGGGCGTACTTCGGTCGACCTGGCCCGTCACACCACGTCGCCTCATCTGCAGCGCGGGAGCACGCTCCCAGGCAACCGTGCTGGCGTGATCTGGCCTTCGACTAGGTCCTGTCTCAAAGTGGAGTGAGCGGCGTGTCCGGCGCCGAAAGTAGTGAGGTCTCCGGTACAGGAGTCATCGACCAAGAAGACCCTGAGTTCCGGAGACCTCGTGGCCACCCTAGCGGTGACGAGGCGGTTCGACCTGACCGATGAGCAGTGGGCGCTCCTGGAGCCGGTGCTCCCACCGCCCAAGGGGCCAGGTAGGCCGTCGAAGTGGACCAAACGCCAGCTCATCGATGGGATCCGCTGGCGGGTGCGGACCGGTGCGCCCTGGCGGGACGTGCCGGAGCACTACGGCTCCTGGCACGCGGTCTACGCGCTGTTTCGCCGTTGGCAGCGCGCCGGCATCTGGGCAGGCGTCCTGGCCGGGCTGCAGACGCAGGCGGATGCGGCCGGGTTGACCGGCTGGGAGGTGAACGTGGATTCCACGATCGTGCGGGCTCACCAGCACGCCGCCGGTGCCCGCCGCCGCGGCGATCTGCAGCGCGAGCCACCCGCAGGTGCGGGCACCGAGCCGGCCGATCACGCCCTGGGCCGCTCCCGCGGCGGGTTGTCGACCAAGGTGCATCTGGCCTGTGAGCAGGGGCAGCGGCCTTTATCGATGGTGGTGACGGCCGGGCAGCGCGGGGACGCCCCGCAGTTCGAGGCGGTGATGGCCCAGATCAGGGTCGCCCGGCCAGGACGGGGCCGTCCCCGCACCCGCCCGGATCGGGTTCGGGCCGATAAGGCCTGCTCGTCGCGGGCGATCCGCGCTCACCTGCGCGGCCGTGGTATCGCCTGCACCATTCCGGAGCCGGCCGACCAGTCCGGTCACCGGAAGCGGCGGGGCAGCCGCGGCGGCCGCCCGCCGTCCTTCGACCCGGTCGACTACCACGGCCGCCACGCCGTCGAGTGCGGCATCAACCGTCTCAAGCGGCACCGGGCTGTGGCCACCAGATACGACAAGCTCTGCGTCCGTTACCAGGCCGTCCTTGAGATCACTGCCATCAACGAATGGCTCCACCTACTTCGACACACGGCCTAGGCCCGCGCCGGGGCCCCGGCGCCGGAAGAAGTGAGCGGGCGGGTGGCTCTCTAGGGCTTGCGGGCCATGCCCACCAGGGCGCGCATCGGCCCGGCGGCGGATCCGCCGTCGCGGCCGGCTCGCCATTGGTGTGGCTCCACCACCCCCGGCTCCAGCGGGGGCAGGCCGGCGAACATCTGCATGATGGCCTCACGCGACCACAGCACCAGTCGTTTGGCCAGCGGTCGGTGCAGGGCCAGCGCGGCGATCTGCCGCTGCAGCACCCTCGAGCACTGGTCGCTGGTGGCGACCGAGAGGATCAGGAGGCTTCCCGGGCAGATCGCCCCGGCCAGCGCTCTGGTGACCCCCCACGGGTCATCGTCTGCGCCCGCGAAGTTCAACACGTCACGAACGATCACCGCGGTCGGGCGGGTGAAGTCCAGCAGCCGCCGGTGCGCGGCGGCCCGTAGCAGGGCGCTGGGATCCCAGACGTTGGCATGGACGATGCCGGTGCGCTCGTCGCCGATCCGCGGCCCCAGATGGGTGGCCACGCTGGCCTCGGTGCAGACGTACAGGACCCGGGCCTGCGGAGCGGTCCAACGGGCGACCTGGTGGATCGGCTCGCGCACCGGCAGCCCGGAGCTGATCTCCAGGAACTGATCGATACCGGCGGCAGCGGCCGCGTGGGCGGCGCGGCGGCAGAAGTCGCCGGTCTCGTTGGGCAGCATCCACACATCGGGGACGGCCGCCAGCACGATCTCGGTCACCGCCCGGTCCACTGGCAGGTGGTAGGAGCCGCCGGTCATGTAGTTCATCATCCGGGCCACCGAGTGCGCGGCGGCGTCCGCGCCCGAGGCCAGCACCAGGGCATCGCCGGCGCGCGGTGCAGCCGCAGGCGACTGCAGGGCGGGCGAGTTGTCCATGAGCTGCCGGCGGATGTCCTGCAGTGCGGGGCCGGGGCGGGTGCCGGTGGCCTCCAGCAGCAGCGTCTCGGCCTCGTGGTACTCCTGCAGCGCCCGGCCCTTGCGGCCGGTGCAGGCCAGCGCCCGCATCCGCAGCACCCGCAGATGCTCGTTGAGCGGATGGGCGGCCACCAGCGCCGGGGTGGTCGTGGCGACCTCCCGGTGCTGGCCCAGCTCCAGCTGGGTCTCCAGTAGCGCCTCGACGATCGCCATGCGCTCCTCGGCGAGCGTCTGCAGGTGGCCCATCACCTCCGGGGTCTGGGGGAGCCCGGCCAGCGGCTCCTCGGCCCACATCTGCAGCACATGCTGGTAGAGCCGTACCGAGGTCGCCGGGTCCTCGCCGCGCAGCTGGCCGGCCCGGTCCCGCAATGACCGCATGACCTGCAGGTCGAGGTAGTCCTGGCCGTCGCGGGCTGCGAAACGGTAGACGCCGTCGCCGAAGAGCACCCGGTCCTTGCCCACCAGCCTGCGCAGCTTGCTCATCGCGGTCTTCAGCGCACTGCCGCGGTCGACGATGCCGCTGTCGTCCCACAGCATCGCCTTCAGCCGGTCGCGGGCCACGCCGCGGCTGCCCCCCACCACCACCAGCACACCCAGCGCGGCGCCCAGCAGGGGCTGCAGGGAGACCGGGGTACCGTCGTCGGCAATCACCTCCACCGTCGCCGACAGGACCCGCACCTGCATGAGACTCCCTCCTGCCGCCATTGACCGGCGGCAGCTCCCGCAGTGCCTGCGCATCACCGCGGCTGGCCGGTCACAGCCGACGAAGCCGTCGGTGATCCCCGCTCGCCGCAAGCGCTCCATCATGGTCCAGCACCCAGAAACTTGCAATACCGAGGATTTTTCTCGTCTTTGCGGAGTTGCTGACTGCGGCGATCACAAAGCCCGGCGTAAACGCTTTTCGGTTTGTTCTGAGTGGTTCTCTTTTCTGGCAGGTGTGTGGCGCCGACCGCGCCGATGCTGGCGGGGACGCCGCAGCGGAACATCGCCTGCGGCAGAAACCGGGGACTGCCAGGCTCAGATGGCGTCTGTCACCATCAATGCCATGAGCGAGCGACCGATCCCCGCGGTCTCTAATGTGACCGGGGCCTCCCCGGCACGGGTCTATGACTATCTGCTGGGCGGCCACCACAACTACCTGGTGGACCGGCAGGCCGCCGAGACCATCATGAGCCGCGACCCCAGCATCCGTGACGGCGCCCGGCACAACCGGGCCTTCCTGGGACGGGTGGTCATGCACCTGGCCCGCGACCAGGGCATCGACCAGTTCCTGGACCTGGGATCAGGACTGCCCACCGCCGCCAACGTCCATCAGGTCGCCCAGAAGCACAACCCTGAGGCACGCGTGGTGTACGTCGACAACGACGCCAGCGTCCGCGCGCACGCACGCGCCCTGCTCTCAGGCGACCGGCGCACCGCGTTCGCCTGTGCCGACGTCCGCGACCCCGGCCTGCTGGAGACCCCCGAACTGCAGCTGCTCGACTGGTCACGGCCGGTGGCGATCCTGCTGATCGCGGTCCTGCACTTCCTGTCCGAGGCCGACCAGCCCGCCGACGTCGTGGCATGGCTGACCTCCCACACCGTGCCCGGAAGCTTTGTGGCCATCTCGCACGTCACCGACGCCGGCGCCACCCCCTCGGTCCTGCAGGCCATCCGCGATCAGCACACCGAGACCCCGGTGCCGGTATACGTTCGCGCCCCGGCCGCGATCGCCGCGTTGTTCGCTGGCCACGAGCCGCTCGCTCCGGGCTTGGTCGACATCACCCGGTGGCACGCGCACGAGCTTGCGCCTTCCTATGCGCTTCCTGCTCTGGGGGGTGTGGCAGCCGTCCGATGAGCCGGCCCGAGGTCCCGGGAGCTGGAGCGACTCGGCGCGCTGCTGGCTCCTGGACGCCGTGATCGGGCCGGATCACTCCGCCGGGGGGCGGGATAGAAGATCACAGCTCTGCCTGCGGGTCAGCGCCAGGTCGACCATCAACACCCAGATCTCGTGCAGGTGAGCGACATCGGTGGGATCATCGACCATCCGGGATCCCAGCACGGTCTCCATCCACCCGGCCTCGGGATCCAACGGATGCCGGAAGCGCAGCACAGTGAAGGGATTGGGCGTCGGAGGCACGCCCGCCGACCAGGGAATCACCTGAATGTCGACGTTGGGCCGCTGCGCCATGACGTGCAAGTGCTCTAGCTGGCGTGCCAGGACACCCTCGGCGTCGCCGTCGGGAGGACGCAACGCCTGCTGCCCGATCACCGCCCACAGATGCACCGGATCGGGCCTGGTGATGAGGCGCTTCCTCTGATGCAGGACCCGCAGGTGCTGCTCCACCAAAGCCCCCTCACCGGCGCAGGCGTCACCGCGCAGCTGCGGATACCGGCCGACCAGCGCGGCGCGGGAGTACTCCTCGGTCTGCAGCAGGTGCGGGACCATCTGCGGATCGCACACGCAGATCCTCGAGGCGCCCTCCTCCAACCCCAGATACTTCTTGTAGGTCTCGGTGATGGCCCGGTAGGAGTTCCACCACCCGCGTTCCCGTCCCTCCCATGCCAGCTGCAGCAACATCCGGTGCAGCTGCCGGTCGGTGACACCCAGCGCATCCAGCAGCCGGCCGACATACTCGGGATCAGGGCGGCTCCACTCGCCCCGCTCGCCCCGGGTCACCGTCGAGGTCTGCACCCCGAGACGCCGGGCGACTTCGGTGGCGGTGAGCCCCGACCCTTCCCGCAGCAACCGCAACAGGGTGGACAACCGACGACGGCTGAGAGCTGGACTGTGCTCGGCGGCCCTGCCCGACTCCGCCGAACGCTCACTCAGCACCCGCACCACGCTGAATAACCGTTGACGGTCGGCGTCCAGGCTTCGTCCATGGGGCACACATGCACCCTAGTGACCACTACCAGGATTCAGCATCCCCGTCACGGCCGCGCCTGGCTGCCCGAAGCCGCGTTTATCGATCCGGCCACCACCCAGCAAAGACAGTGACGAATTCCTGTCGCTGTCGCGCAAGACGCTGGCGCACGTGCATTACACGCCCATGAACGCGAACGCGACCCAGCGGGCTTGAAAAGGGGCACGAATCCCTGTGCCTCGGCCAGCTCCCGCACAACGGCGTAGGGTACGGCAGCCGTCGCCACGCACATCGACCACCGCAAGAGAGTCAGCGAGTCATCCACCGACCCTTCCGGGCCAGAAAGGTGACGCCGAGAACCCTAGATCGGTCAGCTGAACCGTCCGTCCGAGGAGTACGTCCGGCGGGTGTGGGAGTCCTGGTGCCGCTCCTTGGAGGCGGGCCCAGTACCTCTGCCAGGTCTGGGGGAAGTCTGGTCTCCCGGGCACTCCCTCCCGGCTCGGCTCAGGCCGACACTGGAGAGGTGAGCGCCCCGGCCCACCCCAGCCTCGCCCGCCATCTCAGCCAGGGTCCAGCCGTTCTTGCGCTCCAGCTCGCTGAGGAGTCCGCGCAGGTAGGAGGCCGCCTGTCGGCGTGACTCCACCCGGGGAAAACGATGAGCAAAGACCGCCAAGAAGTCAGAGAATTCTCGCGACCAGGCTTCGGCATCGATTGTGACCACAGACCACTACCTATCGGCCCGGGGCCAGTGATCACAACCTGTCGTTGTAGTACTAGGGGGTGTCTGATAATTGGTGGTGGCGAAGCCTCAGGATGAGGCTGGCCCGCGGCATGTCGGAGCGGTAGCGGGCTGGTCGATTTCTCGAGCTGGTGGCGATCGCGCGGAATTGGTCCGCCGCGATCAGTTGTTGTGGCCGCGCGGTGCCGCCGCCTTTTTGGGGCCACGCAGTCATGCTCAGCTCGTCTAGCCACAGTTGGCTGAGCGCTGTGGTCAGGGCGTCGGCGAGTGTCTGGTGCTAAAGGCTGGACCGCAACGGTGGGTCCCCTGGACCGATGATCTTGCTGTGGAGCAGGTGCTCAGCGCGGACGGGGACGAGTGGGTGCCGGTGTTCACGGGCCTGTCGGTACGGCAATTCCGCCGCCTGGTGCGGATCGTCGCAGGTCGCGGTGGTGAGCAGACCGGCACCGGACGCCGGTGGAGTCTGCCGCTGGCCGATCGGGTACTGCTGATCGCGGTGTATTACCGCACCAACCTGACGCTGCGGCAGGTCGCGCTGCTGTGCGGGGTGTCCAAGTCGGCCGCGCATCGGATGGTGGACCACCTGGCGCCGTTGCTGGCGCTGGCCCCGGTCACCTGCCGGCACAGCCCCGACACGGTGCTGATCGTGGACGGGACTCTGGTACCCGCCCACGACCGGACGGTGACGGCACCGTCCAAGAACTACCGGTACTCGGTGAACAACATGCAGGTCGTCATCAACGCCGACACCCGACTGGTGGCCGCGGTCGGACGGCCGGTGCCGGGCAACCACAACGACTGTGAGGATGATCTAGTGCTGTCCCGCCCGATGGTCTGACCCGCACAACGATCGGCTTTCGATGCCTGGGTGCAGATCTGTCGGCCTCGGTCGGGACGGCGCTTGCTGGCGCTGGGCTGGGTGAGGGGTGTCCCGATAGGGGCTTGCCCATTTGGGGCGTCGTCACAGTCCTGACCCCCTCGCTGGCCCGGCGACTGCCAACTGCCCCCTCGACGTCGTAGAGGAACTCACATCTCCGTGCCCAGCATCCAGCAGCCGACTGCGACCGCGCAGACCGAGACACCTGCCATCGGTCCAGAGATTGTGCTCGGGGTCGATACCCATAAAGACACCCACGTTGCCGCCGCGGTTACCCACCTGGGGGTTCTGCTGGCCACGGCGGCGTTCCCAGCGACCGCGGCCGGCTATCGGGACCTGCTGGATTGGGCGCACGGCATGGGTTCGGTGCGAAGGGCGGGAGTGGAGGGCACCGGCTCCTACGGTGCGGCCCTCACACGTTACCTTCACGGCCAGGACGTCCAGGTGATTGACGTGAACCACCCTGATCGAGCCGATCGCAGGCGTCGTGGGAAGACCGACCGCCTCGATGCGGAGGCCGCCGCTCGTGCCGTCATCTCCGGGCGCGCGTCCTCGCGAGCGAAGACCGGTGACGGCCAGGTCGAGGCGATGCGCCTGTTCAAGCTGGCGAAGGACTCAGCCACCAAGGCCCGTACCCAGGCCATCAACCAGCTTCGTGCTGTCCTGGTCACCGCCGACCCCCAACTGCGCGAGTCGATGAACGGGCTGACCAGCGCAAGGTTGATCACATCCTGCGCCGAGTTGACCGACGGGCAGGCCATCGGGCCAGCCGGTCAAGCTGCCGTGTGCACCCTGCGTCTTCTCGCGGCACGCGTCCAGCACCTCACCCGGGAGATCCGTGATCTCCAAAAGCGCATCACCTCCGCCATCCAGGCCCACACCCCCGCACTCCTCGATCGCCTTGGCATCGCCGGCGACACTGCCGCCACCCTGCTCATCGCGGCAGGCGACAACCCCGACCGAATGGCCAGTGAAGCCTCGTACGCGGCGCTGTGCGGAACCAGCCCGGTCGAGGCGTCATCGGGCAAGTCCAGGCGACTGCGCGTCAACCGCGGCGGCGATCGTCAAGCCAACGCGGCCCTGTATAGGATCGTCGTGACCCGCCTGCGGTGCGACACACGAACCCGCGATGATCTCGACCGGCGAGTCCGGGAAGGCAAGACCAAACCCGAAGTGATGCGATGCCTCAAACGCTACATAGCTCGCGAGGGCTACCAAGTCATCGCCACCGACCGCCCAGCCGCATCAACAGCGGCTTGCCGAACATAGGGGCTTGCCGAACATAGGGGCATCTGCACCGCCTACCGTGACTCGGGCGTGGAGCGTCAATGCCGAGGTGCGAACGTGATGGCCGACGGCGCCTATCACGGAAACCGGCAGGTCATCATGCCCTACCGGCGGCCCCGCGACGGCGGTGAACTGCTGCAATGGCAGGTAGAGCTCAACACCGTTCACAAGAAGGTCCGCGCCCGCGTCGAGCACTCGTTCGCACAGATGAAGCGGTGGAACATCTTGCGCAACTGCCGCCGCAAACGCGACGGCGTCTACCACGCCACCCGCGGCATCGCCCTCATGCGCAACCTGACCATGACCGGCTGAACGACTTCCGGCCGCAGGGGCGACCCGCTCTCAACCACCGCTTCTGAATCATTACGGGACAGCCTTTAGCCCGGGTTCGAGCGAGTACATCATGGTGGTGTCCGTGCAACGGGGGAACCTCAGCTCTGGGTCTGGTCGCTGGCTACCTGGATGGGCGGGGCGCTCTGGCTCGCGGAGGGCTGGGGGTCGCGAGCCCCCTCTTCGGGCTCGTTGTACCGGCCTGGTCGATTACCTGTACCTTCTCGTCCTGTTTCTCACGGCATCGTGACGGAGTGGAGGCGTCGGAATCCGCGGCGTCCTCACTCGTCCTATGTCGGTCTTGTCGGCGGGGTCTAGGCGAGTTCCTCACCACGGTTGTAGTCGTGGCTGGTTTCCGCGGCGGCCTGGATGACTTCGTCGACCACGACTTCCAGGACTGGCTCTGCTGCTGGCAGCTGGCCCTGTTGGTCGAGTTGCTGGCGGACCAGGATGACGATGTGCTGGGGGGAGGGGGCCGGTGTTTGTTTGCGCAGGTCTTTGTACATGTTCCATGTCAGGCCGGCGATGCTGACGATCAGGGTGCCGAGTGAGATGGTGACCGGGTCGAGGTACTGGTCGGGTTGTTGCTGTGTGTGCCGGCTGTGGAGGGCGGCCTCGACTTCGGCCTCCACATTGGCGCCCAAGCGGGTGGTCAGCCGTTGGGCGGAGGCGCGTGCACCGCGTTCTGCAGGGTCGCTCATGATGGCGGTTGCCCTTCTTCCGGATTGGTCGGTGGGGTTTGGGCATGGTCGTGGATGGCTGGGGGGAGGGGCTGGCCGGTGAGGGTCTGCCAGGTGGTGGTGAGGGTGTGGATGCCGAGTTGGGTGGTGAGGCGTCGTAGGTGGTGTGGTGCCGGTCCGGTGGCGGGGTGGGGGAAGTCCTCGAACAGGGCGATACTGCGGATCGTCCATTCCAGTGCTTGGGTGGGGTGGCCGCGTTCTTCGGCGAGAAGGCCAAGCTGCCCGTAGGTGAGGGCCATGCCGGGCCGGTTGCCGAGGTCTTCGTTGATGGTGAGGGATTGGCGGTACCAGGTTTCGGCGTCCTCCAGCCGCCCCCGCTCCTGGGCGACGATGCCGAGCTGGTGGTAGGTGGTGGCCATGCCGGGCCGGTTGTGGAGGTCTTCGTTGATGGTGAGGGATTGGCGGTACCAGGTTTCGGCGTCCTGCAGCCGCCCCCGCTCCTGGGCGACGATGCCGAGCTGGTGGTAGCTGCTGGCCATGCCGGGCCGGTTGTGGAGGTCTTCGTTGATGGTGAGGGATTGGCGGTACCAGGTTTCGGCGTCCTGCAGCCGCCCTCGGTCTTGGGCGAGGATGCCGAGCTGGTGGTAGGTGGTGGCCATGCCGGGCCGGTTGTGGAGGTCTTCTTTGATGGTGAGGGATTGGCGGTACCAGGTTTCGGCGTCCTGCAGCCGCCCCCGATCCTGGGCGACGATGCCGAGCTGGTGGTAGGTGGTGGCCATGCCGGGCCGGTTGCCGAGGTCTTCGTTGATGGTGAGGGATTGGCGGTACCAGGTCTCGGCGTCCTGCAGCCGCCCGCGATCCTGGGCGACCATGCCGAGCTGGTGGTAGGTGGTGGCCATGCCGGGCCGGTTGCCGAGGTCTTCTCTGATGGTGAGGGATTGGCGGTACCAGGTCTCGGCGTCCTCCAGCCGCCCCCGCAACTGGGCGACCCTGCCGAGCTGGTGGTAGCTGCTGGCCATGCCGGGCCGGTTGCCGAGGTCTTCGTTGATGGTGAGGGATTGGCGGTACCAGGTTTCGGCGTCCTCCAGCCGCCCCCGCTCCTGGGCGACCATGCCGAGCTGGTGGGTTGTGACGGCGATAAGGCCTCGCTGGTCATCTGTGGCGGGTTGTTGTTTGAGGGCGTGGAGGAGCTTTTTGTAGGTAGTTTCGGCCTGGTCTGGTAGACCCGCGTTCAGCTGCCGGGTGGCATGGTCGCCGACCAGACCCAGCCAGAGCTGTCCAGCGGGGGTGTCCAGGCCGGGTGGGGTGCCGTCGGCCGCTTCCAGCACGGTGCGAGCGCGCTCCACCCACCGCCGCGCCTCCTCAGCCAACCCCCGCAGATTCCAGAAGGTGTTGAGCGATGCCACCATCATGAGAGCGTGTCGCCAAAGCTGCTGGTCGAGGGCGTAGCCGAGCATGGCGCCCATGCTGCGGCGCTGCAGGGCGATGACCGTCACCGCTATATCTACGTTGCCGCCGCTCAGTTGCTGGGACAACCAGCCGCCGAACGCGGCGTAGGCGTGCACCAGTGCGTGGGTTGCGGCGGTGTGCTGGGTGTCGAAGTCATCAGGTTGGTCGGTGCGCCATTGCTGGGCCAGGTAGGCGGGCAGTGCCGGGTGGATCCGGTACATGCCACCGCCGATCCCGGTCAGCAACCCCACCGCCGCCGCCCGATCCAGCACCCCCGCCCAGTCGCCGGCGGACCGGCCGGCGAACCAGCCCGGCACCCCCTCCACCCCCGAGAACGCCCCGAGGACATTGGTGTCGGCGATGCCGTGGAACAGGCTCACCGCGGCCAGCGCCTGCCGGTCGGCGGGCGGCAGGTGGGTGAAGGAATAGGCCACACACGCCGCCAGCGAGGTCCGCCGGTCCCCCTCGTCACGGCCCGGCAGCGGGGCCACTCCCCGCATGCCCTCCAGGAGCCGGTCGGGGGTCAGCTCGTCCAGCAGCGGCAGCGTCAGGCGCATCGCCAAAGGGTGGCCGTCCAGCCACTGCATCAACTCCCCGAACGCCCGCCGATCCCTCTTGGCCCGGGTGTGCGGGTAGGGCTCCAGAAGCCGGTCGGCGTAGACGTTGGCCTCCTCGCGGGTCAGCCCCCCGACCTTCACCCGCCTGGCCGGCCCCAGCCACTCCTCCGGCCCCCGGCTGGTGATGATCACCGAGCTGGAACCCGCCGCCGCGACATGGTCCACAAAGCGGCGCAGCTCGTCCCGCTCGGCCTGCGACAACGCCGGGGTGGCGCCGGTGGGGTCGGGCATGGAGCACACCGACTCGAAGTTGTCCCACACCAGCAGCGCCCGCTGCTCGGCCAGCAGATCCTGCACCACCCGCCGCCGTTGCCCGGTCGGCAGGGCTGCGAAGCCGGTGCCGAACACCTGCAAACCGATCCGGGTGATCACTCCCTCCAGCCCGAACGACGCCACACCCGGCTCAAAGGAATGCCACACCACCAGCCGGGGGTCATCGACCCCGCCGGTATCACGCCACCAGCGGGCGAACCCCTTGGCCAGCTCGGTCTTGCCCGTCCCGCCCGGACCCACCAGCACCACCACATGCTGCAGCCGCGCCGCCACCTCCAGCGTGTAGAACAGGGCGTCCCGGCCCACAAACGCGCCGTCCGGCGCCAACTCGCCCCCGTTGCCCGCGGCGCCGGGTGGTGGCGTCGGCTCGGTGCGGATGCGGTCCAGGAACCGGTCCAGCGACAGGGTGGTGTCGCGGCTGGGGGCCAGGGCGGGGAAGCAGATCTCGCGGCGGCTGTAATGGACCGGGACCATCCAGTCCGCCAGCGGCAATAACCCCTTGGGGCTGGGCCGCTTGTCGGCGACCCGCAGCCGCTGCCGACCTGCGGTCACCGCGGCGGCGATGGTGTCCCCGGCGAACAACCGCTCATAGAACACCGCCATGAACTCGGCCGCGGCCACCGCGTACACGCTGTAGGCCATCGCCACCACCGCCCCCGCACCACCCTGCAGAAACCGGGTCGCCACACTCGCCTCCAGCTCCCCGCCCAGCTGCGCGGACTGGCAGGCGTTCATCACCACCACCGGCACCTGACCGGCCGCCAGAGCCTGCGCCACCCGCCCGGCCGGCACCAGATCCGCGCCGCCCCCGCGCTTCTCGAACGCCAGCATCCCCACCGGGCCCGGCCCCCGGAACATCTCCGCACCCCGCCCAGCCACCACCGCCCCCGCCCCGGCCGTCCCGGCCGCGTCGGCAGGGCCGAACACCCCGTGCCCGTCGAAATGCACCACCTGGAACGGATCCCCCGCACGCGCCGCCCCGGCCAGCACCTCGGCGAGCCGCTCGAACGTCGGCGGCCGCAGCACCGTCAGCTCCACCGTCCCGGCCACCGCGCCCAGCCGCTCCAGCAACGGCCGCGCGACCATCTGATACCCCACATCCGCCGGCCCCTCCGGCCGGCAGATCACCATCAACACCCGCAACCGCGAGCCCGACCCGCCCACCGGGAACGAAGCCAGCAGATCCACCGAAGGCAACTCGCGGGTCACCGCGACCCCGTCCAGCGCCAGCGGCGCCGGACGTGCCGGATCACGCATCAACTCCCACGGCAACCCCAGCCACCGCGCCGACCCCGACTTCAACACGATCTCCAGCCCGCCGGTACGGGAACGCGCCGCCGCATAAGCCTCACGCGCCGGACCCGCCTCGCCCAGCAGCGCGGCGAACAGCCGCTCCCCCCACTCGGGCAGCCGGTCCTGCACCTGCACGCCCCGCTGCTCCCACACCGCGAACGGCGCCGTCAGATACCTCTCCAGGTACCAGCGCAGATCTTCCAGCTCACCGGCATCCAGCGGCCACACCATCTGGCGGGGCTCACCCACCGTGGTCGCGGTGTGCTCGCCCTCCCGCCAGAGGTGCACCGACACCAAACCATCGTCGTCAGCAGATACCAACAACCGATCCGTCACCGGACCCCCGCCTCACCGTCGCCCCCGCGGAAGACGACCACCGTCCCCGAACAAAGTGTGCACCCTTAGTGATCAATTCGGTACGCAACGTCAGAACGCAGGCTAGACCCACCACGACCAGCACACCGCGCATTTCGACCAACAACCGAAACCGGCCAAAGACAACCCACCGGAAGCAACGAGATCGACCCCACCCAGCAGAGGGGAACCGGCACTGCACTGATCGTCTTACCGCTGTCGGAGTTCAGCACCCCGCGCCCCGTACGGTTTCACGGCCTCGGCCGGCATGACCAATCCCGGGTCGACGAAGGACCAACTCGCCATGTCCACGCAGCCCCGTGATCGTTGTAGGCGCAACGGACTGGGCAGGCCGGGCGGCCGGGGCGGGTCGGCCCGCAGAGTCTCAATGGGGGAAGTCAAGCCGCCTGTGCGGCGGGTGGGTCAAGAGTGAAGACCCTTCCGTCGCGGAGCAAAGCCCACAGCACGTTGACGCGGCGGCGGGCCAGCGCGATCAGGGCCTGTGTGTGCTTAAGCGGACCGCCATGGCCGACGCCACCACGACCGGCGGCATCGACGCCGACCGGGCCGGTTTCACCACCGCACTGGCCACCGCCCGGGACCAGATCGTCCACGCCGCCGGGATCCTCACCGGCATCCCTGCCGACCTGGTCGGCCACATCGGCCGCGCCGTCCTGGACGACCCGCTGCCACCCCGACGCGTCCGGATCTGCCCCCGCGTGGTCAAACGCGCGATCTCCGAACACCGCGCCAAGGGCAGCATCGATCGCACCAACCACCGAGCGGTCATCGACCTCAACCTCTACCCCGAGCCGACAACCACCCGAACACCCTAACTAGCCGGCATTGGGGATAGCCGTCTCGCGGGCGGGCCGGACCAGCGTGCGCGGGGTGGCCGCTTGCAGCCCGGCGAGCAGCTCGGACAGCCCCGACAGCCTGCTTCCCCTCCTGACTCTCCAGGCACGCGCCTCCTCCGGGCCTGTGCCCGGCGAGGGCGGACGCTGTTGTCCAAGCCCCTGCCCAGCACCAACAGGTGCACCTTCCGGGATCAGCCCGGGTCAGGCTGGGGGGCGCTGCCCAGCGTGGCGTGGGCTTCGCGGGCCTCAAACAGTGCTTGGGCGTTGCGGTGGCCGAATCCGGTGGCGCCACCGCGGCGCTGGATGAGTTCGTAGAACAGGGTGTCGCGGGTGTGCGGGGAGGTGGTGAAGATCTGGTAGATCAGCCCGTCGCCGTCCTGGTCGAGCAGGATTCCGTGAGTGTGCAGGTCTGCGAGCTGGTCGTTGACGGCGGGGTGCTGGCGCAGGTGGCGGGGCAGCATCTCGTAGTAGGTGCCGGGGGTGGGCAGGAACTGCACGCCCCCGTCGGCGTGCTGGGGCACGGCGGTGAGCAGGTCGTCGGTGGCCAGGGCGATGTGCTGTACTCCCGCGGCGGCGTGGCGTTCGATGAACTCCTCGATGTGGCCGCCGGGGTGGGGTTGCAGGATCCGGTCGGTTTCGACCATGACGTGGGTGAGGCCGCTGTCGCCGCGGAGCACGTGGCTGTTGGCGACGGTGGCGCCCGCGGTGATCTGGTCGCTGCCGGCGATGGTCATGCCGAAGGTCTCGCGGTACTGGGAGACCACGCTTTCCAGGCTGCCGGTGGGCAGGCACCAGGCGAAGTGGTCGAATCCGCGGGGGCGCAGCGATTCCAGGGCCGGTGCGATGGAGGGCCGGGGCGCGGCGGGCGGCTCCCAGACGAACCCCGGCGGCCATTCGGGCGGCAGGCCGGGGCTGGCGGCGATGAGGGTGTGCTGCACTGACCCGGCTCCGTCGATGCGGGCGATCCGCACGTCGTCGGTCATGGTGGGGTAGGTGGGTTCCTGCAGGACCCGCAGGCCCGCCCGGTGCGCCCGGGTCAGGACGGTGGCCAGTTCGCTGACGTACACGGCGATGTCGGCGACGCCATCACCGTGGCGGGCCAGGTAGTCGGCCACCGGCCCGCCCGCTCCCTGCGGCGAGGTGATGAGGACCTGCGCGGTGCCGCTGGCCAGCAGGACCGAGCGTTGCTGCCACCCGTAGGCGATGCCGATCTCCTCAAACAGCAGCCCGTTGACGTAGTGGTCGACGATGGCGGGGCCGTCGGCGACATACAGCTCGACGTAGGCGATGCCTTTCAGGCGCTCAGACACAGCGGAAGCCCTTTCTGCGTGAATCAGTGCATCTATCCGGCGGGGTGCGTACCGGCCACACCCTAGGCAGCCCGATGTCAGTACACGTGTCAGCGCAAACCGCAAGTTGGCGACCTTCTTAAAACGCCAGAAGAAAAATACTCCCGCCCTTTTCGGCTGACAGTTCTGCTGACAACGGCCCCATTACGATCGGCCGGGCCGCTCTTCGCCGAAGGAGAACTTCATGCTGAAATACCTCGCCCCTGCTCTCATGCTCTGCGGCATCGCCCTGGCGGGGGCGTGCGATTCCACCAGGGATACCGGCGATCCGCTGGACCGGCGTGTCCTGGTCCCCTTCATCTGGCCGGTCCCGACGCCTGACCGCCCGGCACCCTCCCGGCCACCGGCCCGTGGTGACTGGGACCGGGACTCCACCACGTTCCCGCCGCGAAGGGCGCATCCAGGTGATCGGTGACCTGAGCCCGCGGCGCCCGCCGTCGGCCGGGCCCGGCCGCTTCCCCTCTCCGCCGTTGCCCGCCACCGGCGAGCCCGGCAGCCCGTCTGGTGCCGCGGCGGTGACCGCGCCGCTGACCGGCGGCGTGTCACCTGCGGGCCCCGGCGGGACAGCAGCGACGCCGTGGCTGGGAGCAGGCCGGTGCCGGCAGGTGCGGTGGATGCAGAGCGCCCCGGACGGCGCCGGTGAGCTGCGCCCGCGATCAGCCCGGCAGCCACCGGCCCCGGTCGCCGGCTCTGCCGGGGGCCTTCAAACGCGGGCTGACCGCGGCCACCAGCCCGGCGCGCACCCGCCGGGCGCCGGTGCGGCGGAACGCGGCCGGTGATGCTGTCATCGGCGGCCGCCAAGGCCGCGGCCGCGCTCGGCGCGGGCGTCACGGCCGTCGCGCTGTTGTGGGTGCTGGTGATCGTGCTGGCGGTGGCCGCCGTCAGCGGCGCGGGCTGCGGCGCCGCCCAGGCCGGTGCCGCGGCCCCGGGCGCTGTGGTCTCCCAGCCCGCACCGGCCGCCGCAGCCAGTGACATTCCCCCGGACTACCTGACGCTTTACCGCAAGGCCGGCCGCGACTATCAGCTCAGCTGGACGGTGCTGGCGGCGATCGGGAAGGTGGAGTCCGACCACGGCCGCGACCGGGGGCCGGGGGTCGTCCGGGGCGCCAACCACGCCGGTGCCGCCGGGCCGATGCAGATCGGGGTGGGCGGCGCCGCCGGGAACTCCTGGGCGCGCTTCGGGGTCGACGGGGACGGTGATGGTGACCGCGACGTCCACGACCCGGCCGACGCCATCCCGGCCGCCGCCCGGATCCTGATCGAGGACAAGGGTCTGCGCGGCGACGTGCGCACCGCGGTAGGCCGCTACAACGGCAGCGGCCCGCAGGCCGAGGCCTACGCCGGCAAGGTGATGGCGCTGGCCGGACGCTACGCCGCCGGCGGCCCTGCTCCCGGCGGCTCTGCTCCCTCCGGCCGCCTGGCCGGCGGGCCGGCCGGTGGCGCCTGCGAGGGCGCCGGCGGCGGGCCCGGTGCGGGCGCGATGGCCGGGCCGACCGGCCGGCGGATCCTGGACTGGGCGATGCGCTGGCTGAAGACGCCCTATCAGTGGGGCGCGGGCGGCTGGGCGGGGCCGACCGGGTGGGCGTGCGCGCATGGGCGCTGCGGCCGCGCTTTTGACTGCAGCGGACTGACCATGCACGCGGTCGCGCAGGCCACCGGCGGGCGCATCAAAATCGCGCATTTCACCGGCGCGCAGTACAACGACCCGCGCGGCACCCATGTCGCTTTCGGGCAGCTGCAGCCGGGTGATCTGGTGTTCTTTTCCCATCCCGGTGCTCTGGTGTCGCATCACGTCGGTGTTTTCGCCGGGGCCGGGACGATGGTGCACGCCCCGCACACCGGCGACTGGGTGAAGGTCTCGCCCATCACCACCGGCTATTACCGCCGTGAATTCAGCGGCGGCACCCGTTTTTCTGTGGACGGGCGCCCCTGACGGGCGACACCGCTTCCCCTTTTCTCAAAATTCGCGGAGGTGAACGATGACGAGTGCGGTGACAAGGCGGCCCGCCCGCAGGGCGGCGCCGGTGGCCGCCGGGGCGGCTCCGCCCGGTGCGGGTGCCCGGCATGGCCGGGGGCCCGGCGGCTATGTGGTGATCGGGGTCCATGGCGGAGCCGGGGCCTCCACCCTGGCCCGGTTGCTGGACCCGGCCGGTGCGGGGGAGTGCACGCAGTGGCGGCCCGGGGCCGGCGCCGATCTGGGCCGGACGGCGCTGCTGGTGGCACGCAGCACCGCCGCCGGGCTCGCGGCGGCGGCCGAGTGGGTCACCCGCTGGCGGCCGGAGCTGCGGCGGCCGGTGCTGATGGTGGTCGCTGACGCGCCGTTCCGGGCGCCGCCGCTGGTGCGGTACCGCATCCGCGCGCTGTCCTCGCGCGTGCACGCCGTGATCGAGGTCCCCTATTTCCCGTGCCTGCGGCACCTGGACGACCCGGCCGAGGCGCTGGCGCAGCGCAAAGTGGCGGCCGCGGTCGGGCAGGTGCGCCGCCGCCTTGACCAGATGCCCGCGCCCTCGCATGGAGCTGGGTGCAGATGAGCTCTCTGCTGGTTCACCTGGGCAGCGTGCTGGCAGACGTGCTGGCGCCGTCGCCGACCGGGCGCCCGGGCAACGGCGGATACGGCGGCCTGAACAACCCTCCTCCGCAGGCCCCCGACGGGCTTTCGGTGATCGCCGAACAGTGGATCTCCTGGGCCAAGTGGGGCTGCCTGCTGTGCGGTGCGCTGGGCTTTCTCGTCTGCGGCGCCATGATGACGGTCGGCCGCCGCAACCGCTCCCACCTGGCCGGGGAGGGAGCCGCCGGGATCCCCTGGACGATCGCGGGGTTGTCGCTGGGGGCGCTGGCGGTCCCGCTGGCGATCGAGATCATGTCCGCGTCCGGCAGCGGGGGCTGAGGCGGCCATGACCTCACTCCAGCAGTTCACACGCACCGCCGAACGCCGCCGCCGCCGCGTCCGGATCGCGGTGATCACCCTCGCGGGGCTGGTGGCCGCAGCGCTGCTGGCCGTGCTGATGACCGGGAAGCCGCACTCGCCCCATCGCGCCCCGGCCACCCCCACGTCCTCCTCCATGGCCGGTCAGGCCGCGCAGCCGCCGGTGCTGCTGCCGCAGGCCGGGCGGATGCTCGACGACAAGTTCCCGGTCGCCTTCCCCTTCACCCCCGAGGGCGCGGCGGCGGCGATGGCGGCGATGCTCGCCTGCACCTGGACGCTGGATGCCGCCGCGAACCAAGCGGCCGCCGACGTCTACGCCCAGCCGCGGCTGCGGGCCGTGGCGCGGCGGGCCGGCCGGCCGGCGGCGGCCGACCTGCGGCTGCAAATCGGGCTCCCGGCATCGGGTGCGGTGCCCGAGGGCGCCTATGTGTCGCTGATCCCGATCGGTGTGCGGTGGCGTCAGCCCGGCCCCGGCCAGGTGCAGGTGGCGATGATGGCAACCTTCACCAGCGCCGCCGGCGCCCAGGCCGCCCCGCTCACCCAGACGGTGACGCTGGGCGCGGCCTGGCGGTGGGACCGGGGCGTGCGGGGCGGCGACTGGGTGTTCACCGGCGACGACGTCGATGATCTGGTGCCGCTGATCGCCGAGCCCGGCACTGCGCGTTTCGCCGCCCTGGGCTGGCGGGGGGTGGCCTGATGACCCGGCCCGTGCTGCAGCGGATCCGGCGGGCCGTGCGCGGTGTCGCGGTCGCCGGGGCCGTGGCGCTGCCGCTGGCGCTGGCGGTGCCCTGCGCGGCCGCCGCCCCGGCCGGGAACGCTCCCGCCACGGGTGGTCCGCTCGCCCTGGCGGCGCGCACACCAGCACCGGCCATCCCCTCGCGCCCCACCCCCGCCGGGCCGGGCACCACGCCGCCCTCCCCGGCGTCACCCTCCCCCTCAGCGTCCCCGCCACCATCCTCGGCACCGTCCCCGTCGGCCAGCGGGCCGGCCCCGGCCCCGCCCCCCGGCCAGCGCCGCAAGAAATGCGTCACCGGCCGCCTGCCGGTGCTGCCGAAGATCCCCGGCATGCCGGATCTGCCCGTCCAGCCCGATCTGCCCGTCCCACACCTGCCCAACCTGCCCCACTGCCTGAAACAGCAGGCCGGCAAAGGCGCCGGGCAGGTCGCCGACGCCGCCTCCGACGCCGTGCTCAAGCCGCTGGCGACGGCGATCGCCAAGGCCACCAACTCCCTGGTCGTGCTCAGCCTGACCGGGTGGCTGCAGCTTCCCTCGATCCGGCTGGGACGATCGGGGATCTACCTGCGGCCCGGCCTGCGCTGCACGGACTGGTCACGCGATGGCACCGGCCCTTCCCCCACCACCTCGCCCGCACCCGGCACCGCAGCGGGCGCCGCCCCGCCGGGCCGGTCGGCGTGCCCGCCCTCTGACGGGGCGGGCGGCGACACCGGCGACAGCACCGCCATCAGCCAGTTCGCCAGCGTGCGGGTGCACGCGGTCACCACCGGGGTCGGCACGATCATCGCCGCGCTGCTGCTGATCGTGCAGGGCATGCGCACCGCGCTCAGCCGCACCGGCCGCCATCTGATGGATGCCGCACAGGGCCTGCTGGTGATGGCGGTGATGTCGGCGATGGGCATCGCGCTGCTGGACGGGCTGCTGGTCTTCAGCGACATCGTGACCCAGCAGATCCTGGGCAGCTCCATGGGCCAGGGCCTGGGCGAGCGGATCGCGGCGATGCTGGGGCTGTCGGTGTCCAGGCTGGGCGCCGGGCCGGTGATCTTGTTCGGGTTGTTCATCTTCACCATCGCGCTGATGCAGCTGGTGCTGCTGTTCCTGCGGCAGGCCTCGATCCCGGTACTGGCGATGCTGATCCCGGTGGCGGCCGCCGGGCAGGTCGGCGGGCAGATATCGCGGCAATGGCTGATCCGGCTGTGGGCCAGCCTGCTGGCCATCGCGCTGTACAAGCCCTTGGCCGCGCTGATCTTCGTGGTCGGCTTCCTGGGCACCGGCGAAGGCCAGGGCGTCTGGGACATCGTCCGCGGGCTGACCACGCTGGTGCTGGCGATCTTCGCTCTCCCCGCGCTGATGAAGATCTTCACGCCGGTGGTGGGGATAGCCGTCACCATCGGCTCCCACACCATCACCCTGCAGGGACTGGTGGCCGGGATGGGCGGCGGCGGCCTGGACGACTCCGGCTCGATGATCACCTCCCTGCTCGGCGGGGGCGGCGGCCCGCAGAAGGGCGCCGCCCCCGCCGACCCGTCCTCGTATGCCCGCGTCGGCGCCGGCGGCGGCCAGGCAGGCGACGCCGCAGCCACCGGTGAGGCCGGTACCGCCGGCGCCGCCGCAGTAATGCCGGTGATCGGCGCCGCCCTGGCCGCCGCCGACGCAGCCGGGCAGGCCACCACCGCCGCCGCAGCCAAGGCCGATCAGATGATCGGGCGGGCCGCTGATGCCTTCACCGGCGGTGACAGCGCACCGCCGCGTCCGCCGCACGCGGCCGGGACGGGCGGATCCAGCACCGGCCCAGGCCCGGACCTGCCGATCCCTGGCCTGGACCCCCGCGACGACCTGCGTGAACTACGTCCCGACCTGTTCACCGACCCCGACGACGGCTTCGACGACCGCGCCGGGCCCGGCGACGCAGGCGACCGGTAGGCGGCGGTGACCGGAGAGCGGGCACGCGGATACGGCGGCTGGCGGGTGAGCCGGTCCATCGGACTGGGCGCCATGGACACCCGCCAAAGCGTCATGGTGGCGACCGCCGCAGTGATCCCGCTGCTGGCCTTCGCCGCCACCGGCCCCTGGCCCGCGCTCATCACCGCGGCACCGGCGGCGCTGGTGGCGCTGGCGGCGGTCACCCGCCGCGGCGGCGTGCTGGTGATGGACCTGGCCATCGCCCGGATCCGCTGGCAGCGCGCGCACTGGCGCGGCGAGACCAGCTACCGCGGGCAGGTGTTCGCCCCGCTGCCCAGAGCCTGGGACCTGCCCGGCGTGCTGGCCCCCTGCACGCTGGTGGCCGTGCACGAACCCGGCCACCCCGCCCCGGTCGGGGTGGTGTGGAACCAGCACAGCGGCCACATGTCGGCCACGGTCCTGCTGTCCCCGGCCGGGGCGCTGCTGGCCGACATGGCCACCATCGACAACCAGGTCAGCTCCTGGGGAGACCTGCTGTCCTCACTGGCCGACGACGACAGCATCCACCATGCGGCGGTCACCATCGAGCTGGTGCCCCACGCCGGTGTCCAGCTCGCCGACCACCTCGCCACCCGGATCGCCCCGGGCGCCCCGCACCTGGCCCGCCAGGTACTGGGAGAACTGGTCGCCGCCGCTCCCCGCAGCGCCTGCCAGCTGCGCGCGCGGCTCACCCTCACCCTCGACACCGCCGCGGCCAGGCACCGCACCGCCGCCCGCGCCGCCGCCGACGTCGTCCGCACCCTGGGCGGCCTGCCCATCAGCGCCGCCGGAGCCGACGTGCTGCGCCGCGCCACCCCCGCCGACCTGGTCCGCGCGGTCCGCACGGCCTTCGACCCCGCCGCCGAAGACGCGCCACCGGGCGCCTGGAACACCGGCTGGGCCGACGCCGGCCCGATCACCGCCGAGGACCACCTGGACCACTACCACCACGACGGCGCCTACTCACAATCGTGGGCGCTGCTGGCCGCGCCCCGCCAGCGCGTCGCCCACGACGTGCTGTTCCCGCTGTGCAAACCGGGGCGCTTCACCCGCCGCGTCACCCTGATGTACCAGACGCTGGGACGCGACGAGGCCGGGGCGGTCCTGGAACGCGAGGCCAATGTCGCCGCCGCCCGCGACTACGCCCGCCGCAAATCCCAGCGCGACCCCACCGCCCGCGAGAACGCCGACCGCGACCGGGCGCTGCGCGCCGCCCAGCAGGAAGCCCGCGGCGCGGGCCTGGTGCAGTTCGCCCTCTACGTCACCACCACCACGGCCCGTCAACGCGACCTCGACGAGGCCCGGCAGGAGGTGCAACGGGCAGCGGGGGACTGCCGGCTGAAACTGCGGCTGGCCCGCGGCGGGCAGGCCGCCTGCTTCGCCGCCGGTCTGCCCATCCCCTTCTTCCCTCCAGACACCTGACCCAAAAAGGCGGGTGCCCACCGCACCTGGCACCCGCCTCCCGCACCCGCGGCCCCGCCGCATCCGTCCGCCGACATCCGCGCCGGTCCCACCGGCACCACCCTCAAGGAGCGCACATGCCCCGTCCCCGACCGGCACGCAACCGCCGCACCCTCCAGGCCCCGGCCGGCCAGCATGATCCTCGCGACGCCACGCCCCAGCCTGCGCCGCTGCACCGCCACGCGATCGCACCCCGGCGCGGATGGCCCGGCCCGGGCGGCGGCCGCGCCGCCCACATCGAGCGCGGCGCGGTCTACCTGGGCACCAGCACCGAGGTCGCCGGGCTCTTCCCGTTCCTGCAAGCCTCCTCACTTCCGGCCGAAGGAGTCCCGATCGGCCCCAACCCCTTCACCCGCGAACTGGTCTGCCTGGACCCGGCCGGGTGGGTCGGGCGGCTGACCTCCAACCCGGGGGTGTTCATCCACGGCCAGCCCGGCGTCGGCAAGGCCCTGGATGTGGACACCCCCATCCCCACCCCGTCCGGATGGCAGACCATGCGCACCCTCACCGCCGGTGACCAGGTCTTCGACGAATACGGGCAGCCGACTGAGGTGACGGCGACTTCGCCGGTGCAGACCGGCCGCGACTGCCGGCGCGTGCTGTTCGACGACGGCGCCGACCTGGTCGCCGACACCCAGCACCTGTGGCTGACCTGCACGCCCCGCCACCACCCTGCCGTGGCCGCCCTGCCGGGCGCCCCCCACCGGCCCCCGCCCCCCGGCTCCGACCCCGGCGCGCACGGTGACCTGGTCCCGGCCGTGGTCAGCACCGCGCACATCGCGGCCACCCTCACCGATCCCACCGGGGCCCCGCGGCACGCCGTCCTCTGCTGCCCGCCGCCACCGGTCCCCGGCCCCGCCCGCCGCCCCGCCAGCCGTCCTACCCGCCGCCCCGGCCCCGGCATCCCCACCGCTACGACCACAGCCAGCATCCGCACCGGCACCCGGCTGCCAGCACCGCCCAGCGCCCCGCCGGTGACCCGGTACCGGTATGTCGTGGCCGTGCAGCCGGTGCCGAGCAGGCCCGTCCGCTGCATCCAGGTCGCCTCACCCCGCGGACTGTTCCTGGCCGGCCGCCACTGCGTCACCACCCACAACTCCGCGGTCGCCAAGAGGGTCTGCCTGTGCCTGGTCGGCTACGGCTACCGGATGCTGGCCCCCGGCGACGTCAAAGGCGAATACCGGGACCTGGTCCAAGCGCTCGGCGGCCAGGTGGTCCGCATCGGCCGCGGCCTTGACCGGATCAACCCGCTGGACTCCGGGCCCCTGGGCCGGCTGCTGCCGACCCTTCCCGGCCCCGGCCGCGACCGGCTGACCGCCGAGGTCAACGGCCGCCGCGCCGAACTCCTGCACGCGCTGCTGGCCACCCCGCACGGACTGGCACGCCGCCCCACCGCCCCCGAATCCACCGCCCTGCACACCGCCATCGCCCTGGCGGTCCAGGCCGCCGGCGGCACCGACCCCACCATCCCCGACGTCATCACCACCCTGCGCCAGGCACCAGCCGAACTCATGGACAAGCTGATGGCCCGCACCGACACCACCTACCTCACCCTCACCCGGCACATGACCACCGCCCTGGAAAACCTGTGCTCCGGGCCACTGGCAGGGCTGTTCGACGCCCCCACCACCACCCACCTTGACCTGGACGCCCCCGCCGTCAGCATCGACCTGTCGGCCATCTTGACCGCCGGTGACACCGTCATCGCCGCCGGGCTGCTGGCCACCTGGGCCTACTCCTACAGCGCCATCGACACCGCCCGCGCCTTCGCCCTGGCCGACCGGCCCCTCGTGCTCGCCCTAGACGAACTCTGGCGCACGCTGCGCGCCGGCCCCGGCATGGTCGACGCGATGGACGCCATCACCCGCCTCAGCCGCACCAAAGGCGAGGTCTCGCTGCTGATCACCCACTCGCTGCGCGACCTGGCGGCGCTGCCCACCGCAGAAGACCGCGCCAAAGCACTCGGCCTCATGGAACGCTGCGACACCGTCATCCTGGCCGCGATGCCCTCCTCCGAACTGCAGCGCTTCGCCGAGCAAAAACCCCTCACCGACCGGGAACGCGCCCTGGTGACCTCCTGGGCAGCACCCACCGCCACCGGCATCGACGGCACCACCCAGCGCCACCCCGCCCGCGGGCACCTGCTCATCAAAATCGGCCACCGGGTCGGAACCCCCGCGCGGCTGCACCTCACCCCCGCCGAACGGCGCCTGTACAACACCGACCCCGCCGCCGGCCGCCAACCCCACCGGCCAGCGGCCGCAGACGACCCCGGCCAGCCCCCACCCGGCACACCGGCCAGAGGGACAACCCCGCGAGGAACCGAGTGAACGGCGCAGCCCCGGTCCGGGGCAGCGGCCAGGCCACACCCTGGGTCATCCTGGCGATCATGGGCTGCGGCCTGGCCGTCCAGGCCATCGGCTGGCTGGGCGGCACCCTGGGCGCCCTGGCCGCCACCGGACACTGGCGCCCGCCCCCCTTCACCCTGGCCACCCTGGTCACCCTGCTCGGCCACGGCCCCGGCCCGCTGTGGCCCGGCGTCCCCGCCGGCTGGCTCTGGGCCGGTATCACCGCGGTCATCGCCGCGCTCACCACCCCGGCAGCGGCAGCGGCCCGGCAGGTGCGGCGCCGCTGGTCGGCACTGCCCGGCCTGGCCCGCCTGCCCGACCTCGCCCCCCTGACGAGCAACAACATCCGGTCCCGGACCCGCCGGCTGCGACCCGCGCTGGCCCACGCCCACCGCATCGCCGCCGACGACACCGGCATCCTCATCGGCGCCCACCACCCCACCGGCAAACCCCTCCGCGCCTCCTGGGAGGACGTCACGCTGGCGGTCATGGCACCCCGGTCAGGCAAATCCACCGCGCTGGCCGCCCCCGCCGTCCTGCGCGCCCCCGGCCCGGTCCTGCTCACCTCCAACAAAGCCGACGTCTACGCCGTCACCCGCGCCGCCCGCGCCGCCACCGGCCAGATCTGGACCTTCGACCCGCAAAACATCGCCTACACCCATCAGGACTTCTGGTGGGACATGCTCGCCGAAGCCGCCACCCTGGAAGGAGCCCGCCGCCTGGCCGGCAACTTCATCGCCTCCACCGTCGACGCCGCCGGCCGCAAGGACTTCTGGTTCGCCGCCGCCGCCAACCTGCTGGCCGCCCTGTTCCACGCAGCCGCCCGCACCCCCGGCCGCACCATCAACGACGTCCTCGGCTGGCTCGCGCTCCCCGCCGACCGCACCCCCGTCGAACTGCTCGACGAGGTCGGCATGCCCGCCTTGAGCAAACAGCTGGAGGGCACCATCCACGGCGCCCCCGACACCCGCGACGGCATCTACGAGACCGCCCGCCAATGCACCGCCAGCCTGCTGGACCCCGCCATCGCCACCTGGGTCACCCCCGCACCCGGCACACGGCAGTTCCTCCCGCGCGAGTTCGCCCGCAGCCGGGACACCCTCTACCTGCTGTCCAAAGACGGCGGCGGCTCCGCAGCCGGCGTCATCGCCGCCGCCACCGACGCCGTCATCCGCGCCGCGATCCTGCAAGCCGAACGGCAAGGCGGCCGCATCGACCCCCCGATGATCCCAATCCTGGACGAGGCCGCCAACATCTGCCGCATCCCCGACCTGCCCGCCCTGTACTCCCACCTGGGCAGCCGCGGCCTGCCCATCATCACCATCCTGCAGTCCTACCGCCAAGGCGTCACCGTCTGGGGCGAACCCGGCATGGACGCCCTCTGGTCGGCCGCCACCATCAAAATCCTCGGCGCCGGCCTGGACGACGCCGACTTCGTCGAAAAGATCAGCCGCCTCATCGGCAGCCACAAAACCCCCGAGATCACCCACTCCTACAGCCCTGGCGGCACCAGCACCAGCGTCACCCGCCGCCGCGAACGCACCCTGCAAGCCGCCGACATCCGCGCCCTGCCCAAAGGCTGGTCCGTGCTGCTGGCCACCGGGATCCGCCCCGCACTGATCACCCTGGACCCCTGGTACCAAAGTGCACACGCCACCCAACTCGGCGCAGCGCTCGAACGCGAAACCGCCGCGATCACCGCCCGCGCCCTCCAAACCCTCGACCCACCCGAACCCGGCATCACCGCCCGCCCCACATCAGCCACAACCCCACCCGCAACACCACCACCATGACCGCCGACGACCCCGAACCGTCGGCAGGGCCCTCCGCAGCCGACCTCGTCGCCGCAGAGCAACTCGCCGAACTCCTCGCCGACCTCAAAACCCGCGCCACCCGGCTGGCGGCACGACTGACCGAACACGAAACCCGCTTGGAGGAGCTGGACGGGCCGGTCGCACCCCCGGCACCCGAGCCGCCCTCACCACCCAGTCCCGTCGGCGACCAGCCCACGCTCTTCCCCGGCCTGCCCGCGCCGCCGACCGCCGCCGACGCTCAACCCGGCACCACGCTGCCCAGCCCTCTGCTCGCCGAACCCGAAGCCGCGCCCGCGCCGACCTTCATTTTGCTCTTCAACGTCGGCAGCGATGAGGAACACCAAGAGCTCCTCGCCCTGGACCAGTGGGTCCGCGGCATCCTGATCCCCACCTACATCACCGGCATCAGCCCCCGGCAACCCTGGTGCACCCACTGGTGGGACCACCCCGAAGCTCTCGCCCGCATCCACGCCCTCTGGCTGGCCTGGCAAGAACTCACCGACGAGACCGTTGGCGGACACACCGGCCCCAGCCTGTGGCACCGCGACCACCTTGACGACACCATGCGCCGACTACGCTCCCACGACGGCCCCTTCGCCACCTGCATGATCGACCCCTCAACCCCCAGCCACCGACGCGACCGCCCCGCCCCCAGCGAGCCCTACCGACCCAGCGCCACGCCGTCACCTTGATCAACCGCCTTCTGTCGGCGCTGGTTCCCCTGGACAAGGTGCTGGGGCAGGGGCTCACGCCCGTGCAGCCGCTGGACCGGCAGCAGATCATGCGGCGGCTGCTGCGCGCCCGGCGGTTGTGGGACGCCGGCCAGCTGCGCCGCCTGGTGCCCGACCTGCCGGACCTGCTCAGCGCCGCCGGTCACGCCGCGAAAGAGACCGGCGACTCCGCCGGATTCGTCCTGGCCGGAGCCTGCTACGACCTCGCGGCCGAGACGCTCAGCAAGGTCGGCGTGGACCGCCAGGCGCACATCGCAGCGGACTGGGCCACCTTGTACGCCGAACGGTCAGAGGACCCGGTCGCTCTGGCGTCGGCCGCACGCACCCGGGGCATCGTCCTCCGGCACGAAGGTCAGCATCAGCTCGCCGAGGAGATCACTCTGCATGCCGCGACGCGGATCTCCCGCGCCGGGCTCGCAGACCCGGCGCGAGCCCGCGCCTACGCGCAGATGCTCGCGACATCGGCCTACAACGCGGCGTTGG
Organism: Actinomadura graeca; assembly: GCF_019175365.1. Classification (NCBI taxonomy): domain Bacteria; kingdom Bacillati; phylum Actinomycetota; class Actinomycetes; order Streptosporangiales; family Thermomonosporaceae; genus Actinomadura; species Actinomadura graeca. The sequence goes on from NZ_CP059572.1 coordinate 8,454,822, forward strand.
CCGACGACCGCGACCGGGCCCTGGAGATGATCGAGGATGCCTGGGCGGCCGTCCGCACGCTCCCCGAGCAGCCGCCTACCTGGGCGGTGAAGGCCCGCTTCCCCATCGACCGCGCGCAGGTGTCGCTCTACCGAGTTGGGGTGCGATGGGCGCTCGGCGACGCCAGCGAAGCACTCGCGGCGGGCCGGGGCCTGCGTCCCGAGATGTTCCCGACTCCCGAGCGGCGAGCACGGCTGGAAACCGACATGGCCCGCGCGGAATGGCTCCGAGGACGTCCGGAGCAGACGACACAGCGGCTGCTTGCCGCGCACGCGCAGGCACCGGGGGAGATGGCGGGACGACCGTCGATCCGTCGGATGGCCTTGGACGTGGTGGAGCGGCATCCGCGGGTCCACGGCGCGCGGGAGCTGGCCGCGATCGTGCGGCCCAGTGGCCGAGGCCGGTAGCCCTCGCCTCATCCGAGCCTGGTGGCAAGGATCCACCACTAGGCGCGTGCGCGACGTCCACGAGACCTGTTGAGGAAACCGGATGGCTGACGGCGATCTGGTGAACACGGCCCCGTCCCCCCGGAACGGGCGGCTACGGTGCCGTCATGTCTGCCGCGTCGTCTTCCTCCCAGGCTCCTCCCGTTGTGTCGGCCGCGTCGGTGTCGGCTGCTCTGGCCGCGCTGGGCGCGTACGCCAAGCCGCCGACCGATGCCGAGCTGGCCGCCCAAGCTGATGCCGTCGGCGGTGAGCACGTCCTCGCCGCGATGTTGGCCAACGCGTTGTACGGCGCGGCGATCGGCGCCGGAATGATGGCCGAGGGGCGGATGATCGAGATCGAGGGCAACGATCGTGCCCTGCCCTTGGGACGCCAGCAGGTCCTGAAGGCATCCGGCGCGACCGGGCCCGGAGTGACCGGAATGCTGCATTGGCAGGCTTCCCAGGTCGGTGGTCCGCTACGCGGCTGGTCGCGTCGAGCCGACCTCGGCCCGCTCGGTGGTGCTGCCGCAGACGTGGCATGGGCACTGACGCTGCTGCTCCAGGCCCTCACTGTTACCGAGCCGACCGATCCGCGCTTTGACGACCTTCACAAAAACGTCTCCGAGGCGCGTGCCCTGCTCGCTGCCGCGGCTGGCCGCTTGGACGAACTGACCGGCACCGCCGCCGAGATGGCAGCCGCGCTCGTTCGGCTATGGGACCACGTCGACGCGTAGCAACCGACGAGCCGGGCGTCGCCCGCGGTGCCCCCGGTTCCGGATACGCAACCGGAGCACCATGCTCCTGGACCGTTGGCGGCCTTTACAGGGCGTCCGCCGGGGTTTCGGGGAGCCCAGCCTCGGCGAGCAGCCGACGGACGAGGGCGGTGCCTTCGGCGTCGGGCGCGAAGGGCGGATAGAGCGCCAGGATCGCGGCGCCGTACTCGTAGTCGTACCCGGCGGCGATCAGGAGTTCGACGGCGGTGGACTCGTCGTCATCGGGAACCAGACGCACCAGCTTGACGGCGTCCACATCGGGCCGGCGGAGCCGTGTTCGGTCGACGTCGGCGCCGCCGAATGGGTCCTGGCCCAGGCCCGACGCGCGCAGCAGCGCCATCGCGTCTCGGCGGGTGGCGGAAAGTTCCAGCACGTCGCTCACAAACACGGTTCCCCCGGATGATGTGGCCGCCATTGGGCCGTTCTACCTGGGATTATCCGCCGCCGCAGGGCCCGCAAACCGTATTGCCGCAATGTCTGGTTCTGGTTTTCGCCAGGGGCAGCGCTGCCACGGTGCGGCTCCTTGTTCGGGAAGGGCCCCGGTTACCGGCTGCGCGGGCCGCATCCGACCTGGCTCGGGACCGCAGCAGGTCCAGGTGTCTGGTGGCGGCGGTGTTGTAGCCCAATGTGGCCATCGGGCGGCGGCGCGTGCCGGTACGTCGTTGGCTGGGGGTCTGGTCGGTGATCGGGGCGTCGTGACGGGTGGGTGGCAGGTGCCGGTACGGGTGTGGCGGAGGGTGCGGCGGCGGGGGTGGTCGCTGGCGGCCTGGTTCTGGATGGCGGCCGCGGGTGCGGCGGCGGGCGCGGCGATCTGGTTCACCACAGGATGGCTGCTGCACACCACCGGGCAGGTGATGGACCGCGATGCCAAGGCGACCGGCGCCGACCGGGCCCGGGTCCGAGTCGAGGCCGTGCGCACCGGATTAGCCGCGGGCGCGGGCGCGGGCGCCGCGGTCGGGTTGATGCTGGCGTTCCGCCGCCAGGCCCACACCGAGCACGACACCGCCGAACGGCGCGTCACCGAGCTGTACAACGCCGCCGCCGAGCAGCTCGGCTCCGACAAGGCCCCGGTCCGCCTGACCGCGCTGTACACCCTGGAACGCCTGGCCGATGACAACCGGCGGCACCGGCAGACCATCGTCAACATCATTTGCGCCTACCTGCGCATGCCCTGTGCCGCCCCCGCCGAGCAGCCCGACCACGGGGAAGGGCAGCGCCAGGCGGTCCGCCGCTACCAGGCCGCCCGCGCCGGCCGCCCCGCGCCGCAGCCACCCTCCACCGGGCCGCACCCCGACCCGCACGAAGAACGCCAGGTCCGCCTCACCGCCCAGCGCATCCTGCACACCCACCTGCGACCCGACGCCGAAACACCCTGGACCGGCATCACCGTGGACCTGACCGGCGCCACCCTCATCGACTTCACCCTGACCGGCTGCACCGTACACGAAGCCGACTTCAACGAGGCGACCTTCACCGGCACCGCCGACTTCAACGGGGCGACCTTCACCGGCCTCGCCAACTTCAGCGGGGCGACCTTCACCGGCCTCGCCAACTTCAGCGGGGCGACCTTCACCAGCGCCGCCGACTTCAACGGGGCGGCCTTCACCGGCGCCGACTTCAGCGAGGCAACCTTCACCGGCACCGCCTACTTCAACCGGGCGACCTTCACCCGCACCTACTTCAGCCGGGCGATTTTCACCGGCGGCGCCGACTTCATCGAGGCGACCTTCACCAGCCTCGCCAACTTCAACGGGGCGACCTTCACCAGCCTCGCCAACTTCAACGGGGTGGCCTTCACCGGCCTCGCCTACTTCAACGGGGCGACCTTCACCGGCGCCTACTTCACCAGGGCGACCTTCACCGGCACCGCCCACTTCGCCGAGGCGACCTTCACCGGCCTCGCCTACTTCAACGGGGCGACCTTCACCGGCGCCGACTTCATCAAGGCGACCTTCACCGGCGCCGACTTCAACGGGGCGACCTTCACCGGCCGCGCCGACTTCAGCCGGGCGACCTTCACCGGCGTCGACTTCGAGGGGGCCAGCGTGGCTGACCGCAACCTGGCACACGTTCTCCCCGCAGACTGGCGCATCGAGCCGGACGAGGGCGCTTCAGGCCGCCTCATGCCTGTTACAGCACCCGCGCCGCCGAGCGGCGCTTGAGACAGCATCAACCCCGGTCCGGCGCTGGCGCCATCCCTATGGACACCGACGGCACCCCAACACCTCATATTCGACGCGAATGCCCCTGGCATCGATGCGACGGGACCTCAGTCCCGTCCGATGCGCCGCGCCGACCCATCGGGCCGGACCCGCGCTGGGGCCCGCATCGGGTTGGGACCGTGATGGAACCGTGCTGAACCCGCCGTTGGGAAATGACGGACCGGCCGTTACTCCTTCAGTCATAATCAGTCTTATGTCTGAAGTCACCGCCGGGGGAGTCCGGTGATCGGCGGCTGCCGTATCCCAAGTACCGCCACGCCGGCCACCGCCGCCACGACCGCAAGCCAGGGCCACCACGCTCTTGCGTTGCGCATGGCCGCCCTCCTGGAGTTGGAGGCTCTGAGCTTCCCCCTGTTGCACGGACACCGTGATGTTGCCCCCGTTTGACGGGCACGGTTGTTGAGATAGGTAGGGTTCGGCGATCTTGTCAAGGAGATCGTTCTGGTGCCCAAGCCTTACCCGCCGGAGTTTCGTCGGCGTACCCTGAATCTGCTGGAGTCGGGACGATCGGTGCGGGACGTGGCCGCGTCCCTGGGCATCGCGGAGTCGTGCCTGCACCGCTGGAAACGGCGGGACCTGATCGACCGTGGTCTGAAGTCACTCAGCCCCGCACAGGCCGAGTCCGCTGCCCTGGCCCAGGCCCGAGCACGGATCGCCGAGCTGGAGAACGAGGTCAAGATCCTACACAAGGCCGCCGCGGCGATCGAGAAGGTGGTGCCCCCAAAAGCCCGCTTCGCCCTGGTGGCCGAACTGGCCGTTGAGGGCGTCCCGGTCAAGCAGGCATGCCTGGCGCTCGGGGTGTCCCGGTCGGGCTTCTACGACGCCCGCGCCCGTCCGCCGTCGGCCCGGGCGATCCGCCAGGCGTGGCTGACCGATCAGATCACCGCCATCCACCAGGCGTCACGACAGACATACGGGTCGCCCCGAGTGCGCGCCGAGCTCGTCCAGGGGCAGGGCGTCGTCGTCTCGCGCAAGACGGTGGCGGTGCTGATGCAGCGGGCCGGCCTGGCGGGGCTGCCCCTGCGGCGCAGAGCCAAGCGGGTCCCCGCCTCGGCGACGGTCACCGACCTGGTGAAACGCAACTTCCACCGCGACGGGCCGAATCAGTTGTGGGTTACCGACATCACCGAGCATCCCACCCGGGAGGGCAAGCTCTACTGCTGCGTGGTCTTGGACGCCTTCTCCCGCCGTGTGGTCGGCTGGGCCATCGATTCGCGGCAGCGGGCCGATCTGGCCACTTCCGCGCTGGGCATGGCGATCGATTCCCGCGGCGCCGCCGGACAGGTCCCGGGCGGGATCATCCACGCAGATCACGGCACCCAGTTCACCTCATGGATCTTCACCGAACGCGCCCGCCGAGCCGGGCTGCTGCCCTCCCTGGGCACAGTCGGCGATCCCTACGACAACGCCGTGGCCGAGTCGTTCTGGGCGCGCATGCAAACCGAGCTGCTCGACCGGCAAAGCTGGCGAACCCGCGTCGAACTCGCCAACGCGATCTTCGAGTACATCGAAGGGTTCTACAACCGTCGCCGACGCCACTCCGCCCTGGACTACATGAGCCCGATACAGTTCGAAACCACCCACCCGTCGAGCCCGATCTCCTCACCCGCGAGTCCGTGAAACAGGGGCAACATCACCGGCGGTGAGGTCACTCGTGGGTGTCTGAGGGCGGGTTGAGCCCTTCGACGCCCGCCGTCGCGCTGATCACGGCAGCCCGCAAGGCGACCAGCAGACATGACGAGGGCCAAGGAAGGCGGGGCCCTCACGAAACATCAGCGCCACGCACCCTGCCGGCCGGCGATGCCCCCGCCAGCAGGGCGAGAACCACCGCGGGCGGGCCAGGCAGCACCTCAGCAGGAGCCGAGCAGTCCGTCCAAGGCCGTCTTCTCCGCCGCGTCGATCGTCAGGCCGTACCGGTACTTCACATCGATCCAGGACCGGGCGTACATGCACCGGAACGAGGCCAGCGGAGGCAGCCACTGCGCCGGGTCCTTGTCGCCCTTGGCCTGGTTGACGTTGTCGGTGACCGTCCACAGCTGCGAGCTGGTCAGGTCGTTGGCGAACTCCTTGCGGCGCTCGGTCGTCCACGCCGCCGCGCCCGACCTCCATGCCTGGGCCAGCGGGACCATGTGGTCGATGTCCAGGTCGGACGCCTGGGTCCAGGTGGCGCCGTCGTACGGGCTCCTCCAGGTGCCCGACACGGCCGCGCACTTGGCGTCTGTCTCCACGTTCTCACCGTCCCGCCTGAGGGCGGTCTCGCGGGTGTTGCACTGCCCGGACTGGGTGATCCAGTGCGGGAACATCGTGCGAGAGTAGCCGTCCATGCTCCCCTCGGGACCGACCGTGAGCTCGGCGAGGTGCGCCCGGGCAGCATCGGCATCCGGCGGAGCAGGCGGGAGAGCCGACGCGGCCGGCGCGACGGCAAGCATCGCGGCCAGAACCACAGCGGGCAGGGCAGCGGGAGCACGGCGCATGGTGAGCCTCTCGTGACGGGGGGAACTCGCCACAAGGGTGCACCTCAGCCGCGGCCGCAGGAGGCGAAGTAGTACCGCGGCACCGCTCAGGCAACGGTGACCTGCCCCCCGCAGCCCGAACCGTGAAGAAGAGCAGCACGCGCACCGACGAGGGCCCCGCCAGCGGAGCGGGGCCCTCGCGGCAGCCCGAGCGGGTGGCCACGTGATGGCACCTGTGAGGAGGCAGGACCATCTCCAGCGGCGCTGATCAGGTGGGACAGCACCACCACTGCAACGACGGTACGCCCGGAATCTGTCAAAAGAGCGGCCGAATCCGGCCGCTCTCGCTCACCGCCGAAGCCCGGGCCCGCCATGGCGGACGGCGGTGGACGACGTCCCGGAGCCCAGGCGTACGCCGATAACGCAGCCAGGGAACGGGCCGCCTGGAGCCGGCCGCGCACGGCAGGTCACCCGGCTGGTCAGGTCTTGCAGCCGGCGCCCTTGAACCCGTCGTCCAGGGTCTTGCCGAAGTCCTTCTTCTCGGTGTCGGTGAGCGCCCGGTTGGGGATGGTCAGCGGGATGGTCCGCTCGGCGGTCTTCTTGGCGGTGATGCTGAGGACGAACCGGTCGGGGATGATCCCGGTGGTGCCGGTGGGGTAGACGGCGTTGACCACGTAGCGCGGTATCTGCCCGCCGTTGGCGATGCACTTGCGGGTGCCGCCCTCGACCTGGTGGTTGTAGAAACCAGTGTTCAGCGTGCCGTTCTGCGGGACCAGGTTGTAGCGCATGTCGACGCCGTTGAGGCTGGCGGCGATGAGGTGACCACCGTGGTAGCCGGCCCCGCCCATCTGCCCGACCTTCTTGGCGCAGGTGTCCCGGCCCGCCGGCACCACCTTCAGATTGAAGGCATCGGCGCGCTCAGGGCGGCCCTGCCCGTCGGTGCGGAAGCTGTAGCCGTTGGCCTTGTAGGTGTGGTTCTTCTCGATCGTGCGGTCGCACGGGGCATCGTCGGCCTGCCGGGCCGCGGCCGCAGGACCGCTCGGCGCCGCGGCGGCGTGGGAGGACAGGGCGGCAACGGTGGTTCCTGCCAGCAGGAACACCGACACCGCGGCGGGGGCGGGGCGCAAATTCATCGCGGGAGCCTCTTTCTCAGGGCGCCGCGCACCGGGGGTGCCGCGCGGCTCGCCCCAGGTAAGCACGCACACCACCGGAAATGACCGTACGTGACCGCCACATCACGGTCACGGAGAGGAGTTTCTCGTCCCGCGACCCGGCACCGGCGTCCACGCCGAGAAGTGCTGTTCGCCCAGTTCGCAGGCGGCGATGAAGGTGTCCGAATGTGGGCAGATCGCCGCAGCCGGGGGCTGGCCAGAGGCGGGTTCCCTAGGTTCGGGGCGTGGATGAGTCAGGGGCGGACGGACCAGAGGAAGGCGACGGCGTCGGCGGGCGCGCACAGGTACAGCGGGCTGCTGCGGCACCGGGGGGACGGGCGGTGGCGGCCGGGCCGCGGTGGGCGGGCCGGGCGGCGCGGGCGGCGCTGGTGGCCGGCGGGGTGCTGGTGGCGTTGATGGTGGTGTGGGTGCTGGGTCCGGGGGCCCGGTGGTGGCTGGTGCACGTCGACGGGGTGAAGGTCGGTGGCAAGGGCGGCCTGACCGGCAAGGACCTGGCGGACGCGCTGGACACGGTGCGGGGTAGGGCGATGGCCCTGGGCACCGGGCTGCTGGCGGCGGTGGCGATCTACTACACCGCCTCCAACGCCTCCTCGGCACGTCGGTCCGCGCAGGCGGCGATCGAGGGGGTCCAAGCGGCCCGGCGCAGCGCCGAGGCCACCGAAGCCGCGCAGTTACGGACCTTCGAACTGACCCAGCAGGGGCAGCGGCAAAGCGATGAAGCCCAGCGCCGTACCCACGAGCTGACCGAGGAAGGCCAGCGGCGGACCCATGAGCTGACCGAGCGTGGGCAGAACACCGACCGGTTCTCCGCCGCCGTCGCCCATCTCGGCGACCCCACCCCTGCGGTCCAGCTCGGCGGCGTGCACGCCCTGGCCGGCCTGGCCGACGACGCCCCCACTCGCGAGTTCCGCCAGACCTGCATCGACGTGCTGTGCGCGTTCCTGCGCCTCCCGTACGACCCGGACCCCGGCAACACCCCCGCCGACGGCCAGGACCCGGCCGGGCACGCCGCAGCGCGCACGGCGTACCGGGCGATCCGCGAGGTCCGCCACACCATCATCCGCACCATCGGCAACCACTTGCGTGACGGCGCCCCCATCTCCTGGCGAGGCCACGACCTCGACTTCACCGACGTCGTCTTCGACGGCGGCGACTTCCACGACACTGTCTTCACCGACGCCAGCATCTCCTTCCAGACCGCCCGGTTCGTGGACGCCAGCATCTCCTTCCAGGGCGCCCGGTTCGAGGACTGCCTGGTCGACTTCGGAGGCGCCCGGTTCGCGGGCGGCGCGGTCGATTTCAGGGCCGCCCACTTCGCGGGCGGCACGGTCACCTTCGAGTTCGCCCAGTTCGCGGGCGGCACGGTCACCTTCGGGGGCGCCCGGTTCGCGGGCGGCGCCGTCGACTTCGGGGGCGCCCGGTTCGTGGACGGCCTGGTCACCTTCGGGGACGCCCGGTTCGTGGACGGCCTGGTCACCTTCGGGGACGCCCGGTTTAAGGGCGGCACGGTCAACTTCAGGCACGCCCGGTTTGAGGGCGGCGCGGTCACCTTCGGGGACGCCCGGTTCGCGGGCGGCGCCGTCGACTTCGGGAACGCCCGGTTCGCAGGCGGCGCGGTCGGCTTCAGATACGCCGTGTTTGAGGGCGGCAGGGTCAACTTCGGGGACGCCGCGTTCGAGGGCGGCGCGGTCAGCTTCGAGTCGGCGAATGGGCGGCGACCTCATGGGTTGCCGGATGGCATGGCCGAGCATCTGTCGTGAGCCGCTGCAGGGATGAGACCGCGGTGATCTGAGCCCTCTATACCAGGCCGGTCAGGCCAACCCTCCGAACCGGTGGCTCTGGGCCGGAAGCCAGAGCCCTACGAGCAGACGAGCTATCAACATGATCTAGCGATGACGCTGGCAACCACAGTCGGACGCCAGCGGTTCAGGGATCGCCGGGCGGTGGCGGTTCCCACGGTTCCACCGTGCCGTCGAGGGTCAGCCGCAGCCGGGGGACCGCGGCGTAGGCGGCGGGGGGTTCGAGCGGCCGCACCGACCGGCCCGAGACCTCTGAGACCAGGCGGCGGGCCGCAGGCGGGTCACCGGTCACGTGCGGGAAGGTCACGATGGCCCGCCACTCGGCCGTCCGCTCAAGCCGCAGCCAGGCCAGCAGGTACGCCGGCTGCCGGTCGGTCGCGGCAGACAGCTGCACCAGGGGCGGGCAGTAGACGCCGAGTTTGTCCAGATCGACGGGGGTGGAGGGTACCCGCCCGCCGACGAGGGTGATGCCCTCCTCCCCCTCGTGGGCGCCGCTTCGCGCGTCGGCGGCCGCGCAAGCTGACACCGAAACGCGCGTTTTCGCCGCCCGCCGCGCCTGGTTTCCCGCTGTTTGAGTCCTCGCTCCCTCTCCCTGTCCGGCGGCGCCGCCTGCCTTACCGGGGCGGTGACCGCAACCCGGCTTTCGCATCGCTCATCCCGCCCTGATTTCCCAGAGATCGAGGAGGACCTGACGCGTGACCGTCGACGCAACGGCTCCACCGGAAAGCCAGAACGCCGAGCCGCCTGCCGGTGCCCCCGAGCAGCTGCAGCAGCAGCCGATGATCTCGGTTTCACGGCTCAAGCCCGATCCCGACAACCCCCGCCAGAACCTGGATCTGAATCGTGCGTTCCTGGCCTCGCTGGCGCACCGCGGTGTCCAGGTGCCGCTGTTGATCCGCCCCGATCCCGGCGAGGCGGGCATGTGCGTGATCATCAAGGGCATCGCCGGTACTGCGATGCGCTGGAGACCGGGGTGACCGAGGTGCCCTACAAGCTGGTCGCCGGCGGCGATGACGCCGACCGGTTCATCGCGATGTACCTGACCAATGCCGGTGAGCAGCGCAGCAACCACTCGCCGTGGGAGCAGACCCGTGCGCTGTTCATGGCGTGTCAGGCCGGGGCGAGCAAGACAGAGATCCGCAAGTCGCTGGGGCTGAAGGCCGACCAGGTGCGCCAGGCGGTGAAGGCGGGCCGGCTCACCGACGAGCAGGTGGCCGCCGCGCACGAGATCGCCCGCGAATGGACCATCGAGGAGTACGGCCTGCTGGGGGAGTTCAGCGAGGACCAGGAGGCCCTCGACCGGCTGACCAGGATGAAGGCATACCGCGGGTCGGTGGCGCACGAGGCGGCGCTGATGCGCCGGGAGCGGTCCGATACCGTCGAGCACCAGCGGATCCGCGAGCGGCTGGCCGCCGAGGGGGTCCCGTCACCGAGGATCTGCCCGGCGGCGGGCTGCGGGTGAGCGCGCTGCGGACCGGTGACCAGCCCGGCGATGCGGACACAGACGCCGAGCTGCACGCCGGATGCCTGGGCCGGGGGTCTTCTTCCCCCGTTCCCTGACCGAACCCGAGCCCTACTGCGCCGATCCGGCCCGGTACGGGCACGGGTTCGGCGACCCCCGTGATGCCGAACCGATGCGGCTGCGGGCCGGATATGCCGGGTCGGAGGCGCAGATCCTGGGGGACTGGCCCGTCGGCTCCTACAGCCTGCAGGAGCTGCGCCAGGCGGGCCGGGAGCTGAGCCCGGAGGATCACCTGACCTGCCCGGGAGCCCAGATCTACATTCCCCTGGGGGAGCGGTGATGTCAGCGCGGGCGATGGCGGTGGTGGGGCTCGTCGGGGCCGTCGCGGTGGGGGCGTCGCCGCGCTTGGTGGGTGGGGCCGCTGCCGGAGGGCTGCGATGGTTGTTTCATCCATTGATCGATGCGCCAGACCAGGACCTTGGCGGTGGAGTGCGCGTCGGTGAAGCCGCGTGGCTGGGCGGCGACGGCGGCCAGGACGGCGTCGGGCCGGTGGCCGGCTGCGGCGGCGCGGCGCAGGCGGGCGTCGACGGTGCGCCAGGCGGGATCGGCCATGACCTGCTCAGCGGTGACGGCGCCTGGGGCGGCGGCCAGGGCGTGCTGGAGGATGTCCCGGTAGTGCTGCTCGCGTGAGGGTGCGGCGTCGGGGGAGGCGATGGTGGGCTGCTGCTGCTGCGGGGGCGGCTGGCCGTGGCCTGGCGCCTGGGCGTGCAGGCGCCGCTGGATGTGGAAGGCCAGTGCGTCGGTGAGCGGCGGGCCGGGTGGGGTGCCGCGGCGGACGTTGGCGTCGAGGACGGCCGAGTGCAGCATCTGTGCCGGGTCGGCGCCGGCGTGCCCGGCGCGGGCCAGGACGGTCGCCAGGACTGGGTAGGCGGGGTCGGCCAGCACCCATCGGGTGTCGATCGCGCCGCCGAGCACTGCCCGCACGGTCTGCTGGAGGTCGGGGCGGTGGGCGGCACGCGGGTCGGGGCTGTGCCGGGCGGGGTCCAGCTGCCAGGCCGCCAGCTGCAGGTGGGTGAGGGCGCGCTGGGCGGAGGCTGCTTGCGCGGTGAATTTCCGGGCGTGGTACCAGCCGATCGCGGCTTGCAGGGCGCCTGCGGAGGCCACCACCACGGCGGCCATGGCGGCGGCTTCGCGGCCGCTGGCCATCGCCTGCCCGGCGGCGTTCATGCCCTGGGTGGCCAGCCGCAGCCCGGAGCTGGCATCGCCGTGGGCGCGTTCCAGCGGGACGCGTGAACCGCGTTCGAAGGCGTGGGCGGCGGCGAGGATCTGCTGGCGGATGTGGTCGGGTGCCTGGTCGGCGGCGACGGTCAAAAAGTCGCCGACGGCTTGTGCGGTGGCGGCCCGCTCGGCTTCGGTGGCGTGGCTGTCGTCGTGGCCGAAGGCGTGGGCGGCCTGCCCGAGCGGGCCGACCGCCTCTTCCCATGCCTGTGCCCGCGCGTGCGCCGGGTCGCCGGTGGCCCGAGCTGCCGGTGGGCCGACGGGGTCGGGTGGGCGGAAGACCCCTTCCCAGCGTTCGCGTACGCGTGGCAGTGACAGGTCGGGGGCCAGCGTCGATCCGGCATACCAGATGGGGTCGCCCGCGCGGTCGGTGTCGCCGGGCAGGCTGACCTCGTAGCCGGTGATGGCGGCAGGCCCGTCGGGACGGGCGAGCTGGTGGAGGCGGACGTGCAGCCCGGCGGTGTGCAGGCCGAGCAGGAAGCTGGCGTCGTCGCTGGCGGCCGCGGCGGCCCGGCTTGCGAGGTCGGCCAAAGTTTCCCGGGGCGTGGCGATGGAGGTGTCGGCGGCGGGGCTGTTCCCGGTGGCCGCGGTGTGCTGGGCGGCTTGCGGCGGGGAGGCGGGGCCGGTGCGCGGGTGGGTACGGTGCGCCGCGGCGACGGCGGTGCGCAGGCTGGCCAGTGCCCGGTGCGGCTGTGTGAACTGCTGCGGGCTGCGGTCCTCGGCGAGCGCGCCGATGACGGCAGCGAGCCGGCCGGGGTCGTCGGTCACCGAGGTGAGCAGCCGGTGGTAGTCGCGTGCCTGCCGGTCATCGGGCGCCGCGCGGGGCGCGGCAGGGTCCAGCGGGTGGGCGCCGGGGCGGGCGCGGCCGCTGAAGGCCAGCCGCATCTGGTGGTCGCTGGTGCTGGCCCAGGTGCAGGCCGCGAGGTTGAGCCGCAGCTGATAGGGCAGCAGCGCGGCGACGGCGTCGATGATCTCCAGCCGGGCCTGGTATCCGGTCCGTGCCCGGGCGTCGATGACGTCGACGTTGCCGGCCAGCAGCGACGCGGCGGCGCTGGCGCACCGCTGGATGCCATGGCGGGCAACCAGCTCGGCCAGCCGCTGCGGGTCATAGCCCGGCAGATTCAGCACGATCCCGCTGCCCGGAGGAGCGGCCTGGCCCGCGCGCTGGGACAGGGAGATGCCCTTGATGGCCTGGTGCAAATCGAGGAAGGAGATCGCGGGGGTGGCCGGGTCGTGGGGGAGGGCGAAGTAAGAGGTGGCCGCGATGTCGCGGCCGGCACCGTCGCGCTGCTCGGACCAGCGTTCCACCGCGATGCCCAGATAGTCCTGGCCGGCGAAGCGGTGCGGGCCGATGGTGATGCGCGGGTAGCGTTCGGCGCGCCGCGCTGCCGGGCCCGGCGCGATCCCGGTCTGGTAGCGGCGGAGGATCGCCCGGTAGGGCAGCCGCAGGTCGCTGGAGTACAGGATGGAGTAGTCGTCGGAGATGCCGGGCGGTTTGCTCTGCAGGGCCCATTGGGCCGTTATCTCGGCCATGGCGCCAGGCCGGCTGCGTGTGGCGGGTCGGCTGTGTGCGGTGGGCGGGTCGGGTTGGTCATGGGGTGCGCTTTCGGTGAGGCGGTGGAGATAGGGGCCGGTCTGCAGCGCGGCGGCCACCGGCTGGTGCCCGGCCGGGTGCGCGCGGGCACCTCCGCGGCGGCGGGCCGGGGGCTGCGCCAGGTGGTAGGCGAGCCGCTGGGCTTTGCCGTACTCGGCGCGGGTGGGGCGGCGGGCGGCGGTCCACTCCACCGGCGGCGTCGGCCTCAGCCCGTAGCGCTGCTCCAGCTGCTGGCACGCCCGCCGCAGCCGCAGGAAGTCGTTGCCGAGCCGGGGTGTTTTGCCGTCCATCCGGCGCAGCGTCGCCACCAGGTGAATGTGGTCGTCGGCGTGCCGGACGGCGATCCACCGGCAGCCTGCCGGGTCCTGCCGGGAGGCGATCCCGGCGGCGTCGATGAGTGCATGGGCCGCGTGGCGCCATTCGGCGTCGGTCAGCCGCCGGTCGGCGGGTGCGGTGCGCGCCGCGCAGTGCCAGACGTGCCGGCCGGGTCCGGCGTGGATCAGCACCAGCCGGTCGAGTTCCTCACTCAGCCACCCCAGCCGCCCGGTGAACTCATGCGGCCGGGCATGCCCGGGATCGGTGACCAGCCCGTCCCAGGAGGCCACCAGGTGCGGGTCGGTGTGCTCGTGATGGCTGCCCGGCCCGTACAGGTAGCTCAGCAGCTCCAGAGTCTGTGATCCGCGCCGCCGCATCACCTTGACGATCACGCGGGCCGCCGCGGCCGCCGGTCGGGCTGGGCCATGCTGATCGCATCGGCGGCGGCCTCCACCCGCGCCACGGCGCGCACGACCTGCCGCCGCATCTCCGGGTCGGGGGACTGCTGCTGCAGCAGCTCGCCCACGCGCGCCAGATCGGCGCGCGCGAGCACCAGCTCCAGCGCCCGCATGCGGTCGCTGACCGGAACGATGGCCAGCTCCTGCCGGGCCACCGCGACCAGCACCTGCGCCGCCCACGCGCCGGGCGCCAGGCCTCCGGCGCCCTCTGCGGCCAGCCGGATCGCCAAGAACTCCTCGGTGCTCAGCCGCAGCGGTCCGAGCGTGCAACGGCGGCGGCTTGCCGCATGACCCCGGCGCAGCTCCGCCCGCGCCGGAAAATGGCCCGGCACCGCCGGAAAATCATCCTCATCCTGTGACGCTCGATGGTCAACCACTCCCGCAGCATAGGATCCGCAGCCCGCCCGCGAAACGTTATGTCAGACATATGACATATCTTGCTCCGGTGAGACAGCCGGAAACCCGGGCGAAAATTCTGCATGCCCGCCGTGCCCGTTCACGGGTGCCGGATCCCGGCGGCCCCGGCGCCGCTTTTCCACTGACACGCCAGCTGACAATGGCTACGCGGTTCCAGATCTGCGGGTGGTCTTATACGCTGCGGGGCATGACGAATAATGCGCTGCCGGACCCGGTCAAGGACGCCGCTTTGAAAGTGCTGGATCTGGACGGCAAGCTGGAGGCCTTCCAGCGGCTGCACGCGGCCGGGCAAAAATGCGAGCGGCTGCAGCAGGAACTGCAGGACACCCAGCGGGAGTACGGTGCCGCCTACACCGACGCCCTCAAACGCGGGTGGCTGGCCGAGCAGTTGCGGGAACTGGGCCGCAGGGAACCGGTTCGCCGCCCCCGGGGCCGCCCGCGCGGCAAGCCCGCCAAGCCGGCCGATGAGGGCGCCGCGCGGCCGGTGGGCGCACCCGCTGCCGCCTCGGCGCCGCATCCCCGGCCGGGGCGCGCAGCGGCGGCACCGCCCGCTGCCTCGGCGCCCGCCGGTGTCAGCGCAGTCCGGGACAATCCGGCCCGGTGAGCCGGGCCGGTCACGCCACACACAGTAAGCGGCGGGATCGGCCTGGTGGATCGCGGCCGGGAAAGCGTCGAAGCCGCTGGCTCCGGGGTTGTGCGCGGGACCGTCGGGTGGCGCCTGGCCTCGGCCGTGCTGCGCACTGGCAGGGGTCACTGGCGGCGCTGGTGGTGGCCGGGTTCGGCGGCGTCGGGTCTGTGGCGGGCCTTGTCGGCGGGCTGAGGGGCGGGCTGGGCGCGGGGTGCGTCGGCGGCGGGCGGAGTGGGTGAGGGAGCCGAGCCGGTGGTCGACCGGCTGCGCCCGGCCTGCTCGCGTCGTTGCTGCTGGAGCAGCCGCTCGCGGATCTGCTGGTTGCCGGCCAGCAGCCGCGCGTCCCGGTGCTGGGTGAGCCGCAGCCGTTCCTGCATGTCGGTGTGCAGGTCGGCGGCGGCGGCAGGGGCGGCCTGGACCATGAGCAGGGTGTTGGACCGGACTCCGGCCGGTGGGCGCAGCATCCGGTAGGTCAGCAACCCGTAAGGGTCTGCTCCGCTGGCGTGTTGCTCTGCGGTGTCGAAGGGGACCTGGCGGACGCTCTGGCCGGTGGCGCTCAGCGCGGTGACATACACATCCTGGTCGCTGGCCAGCGGATCGTGAGAGCGCGGGGGATGGGGGCCTGCCACCGTGGCCATCGTCTCGCGCAAACCTTGATAGAGCTGGTCGTGCTGACGCAGCGCGGGAAGGTCCTTGATCAGAAAGTCGCGGGTATAGGCCAGATTCCACACATGACCGGGCGCAGGCTGCAATCGCTGGATGGCCCGCTGGCGCAGGTGCCGGTCGTCGGGCCCCGCAGCGACCAGGTGAGCGGTGGCGAATTGGTCGAAGCCCTCGGGCACGGGATGAAATCGGTAGAGCAATGCGCAGCCGTCTTTGAGGCCGACCCGGTGGGTACCGGCCAGCTCATCGTCGAGCAGAGCCGGAAGTGGCATGCCCTGGATCCGCCCGTGAGCGAGTTTGGTGATGACGCCCGCCGCATCTCGCTTTGCCTCATCGGGCAGGCGTCTGAAGTCCTCGATCGTGCGACCTGAATACGCCAGGACGAAGAACTGATTCTGAGACAACCGGGGAGTAGTCATGAAATCAGCCTACGACCGCGATCAGACATCGATGGCGTGAGACATTGGAGACGGCAATCGCGAGCGCGTCACAACGCAGGGTGCGGCCCGAGGCGGCGTGCGTGCATGCGCCTTTGCCGCGGCGCCGGGTGGAGGCAGAGCGGCGTTTACCGCCGGTGCCGGGATTGGTGAGGTGAGGGTTCGGGGTCGCCGGGGCGGGGGCGCGGCGCGGCCGGGGTGGGTGATTGGCTCACAGGCCGCGGCGGGGTCCCGGAGGTGGAAATACGGCGGGCTGCCTCAGCGCGCGAGCGGGCGGCACGTTCAGCCTGCTGTGCCTGCGGGGCGGGGGTGTGCCCGCGGATCCTGGCCGCGGCGTCGATGTAGGTTTCAGCGGATCTGAGGGGGCCCGCCGCGTGGATGTTGAGAGTCTGGAAACTCTCGCCGTCGGGGGGCCGCAGCATGCTGTAGATGAGCGCGAAGCGGGCAGGGTTGCCTTCGGCCAGGTGCGCCGGGGTGTCGAACGGCATCCGCAGCAGCCCACGCAAATCGACCCGGTCGTGGCTGAGGGGGGTTCCGGCGCCCGGGCTGAAGCCGGGGACGGCCGGGCCCGTCAGCGGCTCGCCGTCGGCGAGGCTGACATCCGGGCCCTGGAACACCCCTGTGCCGTCGGTGCGCAGCGCGTTGATGGCCGCCCAGGCAAGGTGGTAGCCCTCGCCGATCGACTCCAGCCGCCGCAGGTCGTGGCTCACGCCGGGCGTGAACGCCAGCGCCGAACGGTGATGGTGCGGCCTGATCCGCAGGAGGGTCCGCTGCTGAAGGGCGGCGAGCTCGCGCTCATCGGCGACCGGCGCCACGGCCAGGATGTTGAAGACGCCGGGGCGGCGGGGAACGTTGTGCACCGCGTAGGTCACGCCGCACAGACCTGTGGCGTCGCCCGCCGTGCCGCGGCCGGTGCGCACGAACGCCTCGCGCAGGCCGTCGGCTGCGGCGGGGCGGCCGGGGACGTGGCCGTGATCGGCGGCGGCGGCGAAGTTCCGCAGCACGGCACTTCGTGCCGAGGGGGCGAGGTTGCGGAGATCCGCGGCGGTCGCCGGGTTGAAAACAATCCGGAAGGGAGGATTAGGGGTAGCCATATCAACGCCTGGTGGTGGTCATTGAGTTCATCTCTCCCATGGAGGGACTGCGGTCAACGCCGGGCCCGCGGTGTCCTGGCCCTTCTGCCGGGTGGTCTCCTCGTCGGGGTCGACGCCCAGGTCGGCGTACAGCGCGGCCAGCTGGGCGGCGCGGAACTCATCGGGGTCGTCGCCCAGCCCCAGGCGCCGGGCGGTGACCTGTGCCGCCTGAGCGCGGTCGATGTCGCGGTACACCTCGGCGAACAACGCGACCGAGATCACCACACCGCGCTGGTCCCGCCACCCGATCACCACCGGATCGCCCGCGGCATCCGACCGGGACACCCGCTCCAAAATCGGCGCGAGGAAGGCTGCCGCGCCCGCGGTGCTCCCGGCGTGCACGACCGGCAGGCCCGCCACATCCAACGGCCGGCCCCGCACACCTTCGACGGCCGGGAGGATGAGCTCCAGCACGGCAAGGGTGAGAAAGACCCCCTGTGGACGGCCACGGCCCAGTGCCACCGGGACGGCCTCGGCGCCGCAGCTCACCACGTCGTCCAA
This sequence comes from Actinomadura graeca, assembly GCF_019175365.1. Classification (NCBI taxonomy): domain Bacteria; kingdom Bacillati; phylum Actinomycetota; class Actinomycetes; order Streptosporangiales; family Thermomonosporaceae; genus Actinomadura; species Actinomadura graeca. Next base: position 8,472,591 of record NZ_CP059572.1, read on the forward strand.
CGCAGCGAAAACAGTGTTCCCCGGCTGATCCGCCGGGCCGATCTCAAGAAAGGTGTTCATGAGATCGACTGTAGCCAGGGCGTGTGACGTCGGCGCGGTCCAGTACGCCGGTCTAGTGCTGGTCGCGCCCGCCGGCCGGACGGTGTCCTGTGGTCTGGCCCTCAGGCGGCAGGACCAGGGACCCGCCTGCCGCAGCGGGGCCCTGGTCCTGCCGCGGACTGCTACCGGATGCGCAGCTCCTGCGGGTGCTCGGCGATCGCGTCCTGGAGGTCGAGGTGGGCGTCGAGTTCCTCGGCGGACAGGGCCAGCTCGCGGCCCGGCTGGCAGGTCGGTGCTGGATCGGTGAGGCTGGCCTGGATGTCGGCGGGGCTGGGCAGCCACTCGGGGGTCAGGTTCATCGTGATCCTTCCGTTGGTGTCGCGCAGCGTGCTTGCCGGTGGTGCTGCGGTGCCGCCCCGCCAGCAGGCACGGCCGGGTCACGCGCCTTCCACCCCGGCCCCCGGTGAGCTGACCGTGGGCACGGCCCTGGCCGCAGGGGGCGCGTGACCCGGCCGGGTCTGCTTTTCTGCGAGCACCGCAGGACCGGCGGCACGCACCCCGGGCGCCCCCGGCGATCAGGACCGCCCCGCTTCGGCCCGGCGCGGCAGCACCTGCCGTGGCTGGTGAGGGCTGGCGGCGGCCGCTGAGGTACTGCTCGGGCCCATCCCGGCGGAGTGTCGCGGTGCCGCCGATGCGGTGTCCGCCCGACGGCATCGAAGGCCCTGCCGCGCATCGGGCGGTGGGCTCCAGCGGGGAGCCGAGGGTCTCGATCGTGCGCATGTGACCGGCCCGTGGTTGCCCTGCCGCCGCCGGTTCCTGGTCCTGGCCGACGGCCAGGACCAGGAACCGGCGGGTTGCCGCTAGCGGTAGTCCAGGCCGCAGTCGCGGCAGACCAGCAGGCCCTCACCCAGCTGCTGGATGCCCGATGCGGTGCACTGCTCGGGGAGCATCGGGTATCCGGTCAGCGCCAGACGGCCGGGGCTCAGAGCCCCGCAGTCTCCGCGTGTCCCGGCCAGAGCCGGGTCACCATGCCACTGGACCAGACGTGGATTCCACCTCAGGCCGGCACCGGCGGGGTCGGCGGGCAGCAGCAGAGCAGCGGGCTGCACCCATGTCAGCTGCCGCCGGAACTCGGCGGCGCGGGCACGGACCGACTCGCGGTATCGGCTCACGATGAGGTTGTGGGGCACGGGGACGGGGTCGAGGTTGAAGGAATGCATCAGCGCCTCCGGTGGGTCGCGGGCTTCATCGGTGAGCCCTCCAGGGCGCGCCGGGGCGGGGGATGTCAATCGGCGCCTTTCCGATTGACACCCCCGCACTGGCGTGCTGCCCTAGGGCGCCGATGAAGCCCGGGGCCGCTACCGGAGGCACCGGCTGCGGCCCGAAACCCGCCCATGCGCGGCACGACTGTGTGGCGGCGATGCGGGGCGCGATGGTGATGTCAGCGCGCCGGTCGGCCGCGGCCACCGGACTCCGAGCCAGGTGAAAGACCGGACCTGCGCCTCGCGTTGTGCCGCAGCCTTGCTCGTGCCGACGGCCGCGATACTCGCCCACTCGACCAGGGGTGCCTCACCTCAGGGGGACACGCTGTGGGTGCCCGCCCGCGAGATGACCGCCATGGCGGCCGCAACGTCCCCGCCGGGGGAGCACAACGATCGGGTGGGCTGGCACCGGCCCGGTATTCCCGGCCCGGGGCGGCGACTCGCGGCCCGGCCCTGAGGCGATCGGATGCGGACGCGCCGGGCGGCGGGCTGGCGATCACGGTTGGCCGGGTCCGGGTAGGCAGCGGCGGCGCGGGTCTCAGGCGCTGTCCAGGCCGCACCCCAGGGCAGACCAGGAGCGTGTCGAGGATTTAGAACCTGACCGGTGGTGCGGCATTCTTCGGGCCATTGTGAGTACCGATCAGCTGTGAGTACCCGGTCGGCGTCAGCCTGTCCGCAAAGTCGGCGCCGCCGTCGTGGTGGCCGACCGGCCGCCGATCCCATGACAACCGCATTTTCCCCCGGGGGGGCACAGGACCGGCTCTCGCCTGCCGCGGCTGGCGAAGCAGCAGCCTGGCCCGCCAAGCCGCGCGGACATGCCGGGCCCCGGCGTCGGGCCGTGCCGAGGGTGCGGCGGCCCCACATCGCCAGCGGCGGCGCGGTCACCGCCGCTGGCCCCGGATCTGCGCTACAGCAGACCGGCGAGCGTCTGGGCCTCCCTGGCGGCGTCGGCGTCGTGAGCGTCGCCGCCGGGGGAGTCTTCGCCCTCATCCGCAGGGTCACCGGCTGCGGGGCGGACGGCGACGAGATTGAACAGCGGCGGGTCGACGCTGTACTCGCCGTCGTCCCGGCTCGGGCTGCCCGCACGCAGCCTGCCCGGGATCAAGGACGTGCAGGCCACCGTCACCAGATCATCCTGGTGCAGCCGGCGGCGCAGCCAGAGCGCGCGGTCCTCGTCGTAGACGCGAGCGTGAAACAGCTGCGAGCAGGTCGCGCTGTCGCGGCCATGCCCGCTGCGCTGATTGACCATCAGCTCCAGGTGGCCGAACCGGCCGAACCGGTCGCTGCCCAGCCCGGGATCGCTGCCGAGCCTGCCGGTGATCTCGACGCGGAACATCTCGGTGATCGCCGCGGCAGCCGGTTCGAGGTAGTCGACCACGAATCCTTCCCGGCCTGCCCGCCACGTCGCCTCGTCGGGCTTGCGCCAGGGCAGCGCCGGCCGCAGCTGCTTGCACCACACCTGGATCGGGTCACCGTCGCGGTACAGGCGCAGCTCATCGATCCACCGCTGCGCGTCGGTCCAGATTTTCAGCCGCAACGTCACCGACCTCATGCCGTGACCGGTCTCGATGTCCTGCGTGACCTCGATCCGCGCGCTGGCCCGTTGCAAGCTCGTCTCGTCGCCCATGACCTGGGGCGTGCCCTGGACACGGCCGGTGATCTCGGCGAAGAACTCGTGCTGCATCCTCACCCTCCTGTCCTCGGGCCGGAAGGTCGGCCGCCCTGGCTGGCGGCCGGAGAATCATCACCGTCCCGGCGGGCCGCCTGCAGCCGCGCCCGGGCAGTCCCGTCCACCGTCCACCCTGGGCGGCGATGATGTTGTCGACGCAGGAGAGAACATCATCGCCGCCCGGGTCAGGTGGACGGTGGACGGGACGGGCAGGGTGCGGCACGATCGGCGTGCCCCGGGAGGGTGCTCTCCGGGTGCAGATGATCGACTCTGCCTCGGGGCGGACGGGTCAGTGGCGCAGTACCACCGCGTGCCGCTTCCCTTGCCCACCCGGCACCAGAGCGGGCCGGGCCGGGCGCATGGCACCCGGCCCGGCCAGGCGGCGCCGGTTAGTACGGCGGGTCGTCGGAGAATCCGCCGCCGGAGGCCCAGGGGTCGTCGGCGGAGGCGCCGCCGCTGCCCTGCTGGCCGCCGCCGAAACCGTCGCCCTGCTGGCTGCTCTGGCCACCGCCGCCGTTGCCGAAGCCGGCGCCCTGCTGGGCGCCTGTCCGCTGCACCTTGGTGACGCGGGCGGTGGCGTTGCGCAGCGACGGGCCCACCTCGTCGGCGTCGAGCTCATAGACGGTGCGCTTGTCACCCTCGCGGGTCTCATACGAGCGCTGCTTGAGCCGTCCCTGCACGATCACCCGCATCCCCTTCTGCAGGGACTCGGCGGCGTTCTCGGCGGCCTGCCGCCAGATGGTGCAGGTCAAAAACAGCGCATCACCGTCTTTCCACTCGCCCGACTGGCGGTCGAAGAACCGCGGTGTCGAGGCCACCCGGAACGAGGCGACCGCCTGGCCGTTGGGGGTGAAGCGCAGATTCGGATCCTCCACGAGGTTCCCGATCAAGGTGATCGTGGTGTCCCCAGCCATGAGCTGCTCCTCTCGCATCCCGCGCATGTGCCGTCCAGCCGGACCAACCGGTCCAGGACGGCTCGGACCCCCGGGTGGGGCCGGCGCGCGTTCCGACGCGGCTGCCACAAGCGGGTCCGGGTGGGGCATGGGACTTCCAGGCAAGGCCCTTCATGGTCTTTTCGCCTGCGAAAAGACCATGAAGGGACGTCACCGATCGGCGCCCCTCAACCCCACCGGCGAACCTGCGCCACCGGTCCCATACCCCGCCCGGAACTGCTGAGCTCCAAGCGTCGGCTCAGCGCTGGCCCGCCCGGGCGGCGTGAGCAACAACGTCGGCCTGGACGCGCCCCAGCACCCGCGCCTGCCGACCGTCCCCGCCATCCTCACCGTCGAAAGCCAGACCCTCTACCACCTGATCGCCACCCCGTGATCGTCAAGGCCCACCCCGGCACCAAACTGAAGGTCGCCGTGCAACCCCCGCCACTGCCCCGCCCGAGAGCCGCATTACACCCCAACTCCATGCACCAACTGACCCTGGCAGTGCCAGGCCTCGCCCCTTCCCCGGCCATGGAGAAACGGCTGGAGGTAGGCAACCATGCTGCGGGCATGGATTCGCACGACCAGAACACCGGCGCATTGTCCCTGACCGTAGTTCCTTCGACATTGGGCCTCGACTGGATGCACGAGAAGTCGGGCTTCCCATCCGATCTTCCCTGACGCCCTTGCCAACGCTTCCGGGTGTTCGTCAGCATCCCTCAGAACCTGGTGCTAGCGGTCGATGTGAGAGTGAATACGGTCTAGTTCAGCTCACCCGGTAGGCCGAGACCGGCGCCCGGTGACCCGTTGTCCTGCGCGCGGGGATGGCGCGGCCCTACGGTCGGGTACATGCGGGTCTTGACAGCGCGGCGGGCGGCAGCCGATGGATGAGGAGGTCGCACCCGGCATTACCCAGGACCATATCCACCCCTACGCTGACCTGAGCCGCGCGAAGCTCAGCCACGCTGACCTCGAGGCCGCGAATCTGGTCGGCGCGAAACTGGCCCTCGCATTTCTGCACAGCGCCGACCTGACCAGCGCTCGCCTGAGCTACGCGGACCTGACCCAAGCCAACTTGACCCGAGCCAAGCTGAACCGCGCCAGCCTGATCGGTGCGACCCTGATCGGTGCGATCCTGGTCGATGCTGACATCAGCGGGGCGGACTTGACCGGGGCGAACCTGGTCTTTGAGCACCCGAAACTCGCGGATCTGACCCGCGCGCACATGGCCCAAGCCAACCTGTCGGGCGCGGATCTGACCGGGGCGTATTTGCCCGGCGCGGACCTGACCGACGCGCTCCTCGTCCGCGCGAGCTTGAAGATGGCTAGTGTCAACGACACGGACCTGAGCGGCGCGAATCTGAGCGGCGCGATCCTGACCGAGGCGAACCTAGCCTGCACGAACTTAAACAGTGCGGACCTGAGCGGCGCGGACCTGAACGGCGCGAACTTGAGCCGGGCGAGCCTGGCACACGCGAACCTGGACTGTGCAAACCTGTCCGCTGCGGACTTGTCAGGTGCAGGGTTGTCCGGCGCGAACCTACAGCGCGCGAACCTGTCCGATGTGGATCTGTCCGGCGCGAACCTGACCCAAGCGAACCTGGACGGCGCGAGCCTGAGCGGTGCCGACCTGAGCGGCGCGGACTTGAGCGGAACAAGTTTGGTCAAGGTGTTCCTGCACGGGGCACATTGGTCGCGGGCCGAGGCATCGCGGGCGCCAACAGTGTGGCCAGCGGGATGGGAGGCTCAAATACTGCAACGGTCAAGGCAACGTCATCTGGGTGTGTACGAGGTGATACCCATGGCGGGGCGTGGTTCTGAAGGCACTCACGGGCGCGGCGGGGACTGGCGATAGTGGCCGGCAGGATCGCCCAGGTTGGGTGCCGTTATCCGATGCGTCACAGGCCACATACAGGCAGACCGTGACGGCCGACTCGGCGCGATGCTCAAAGCCCATCACCGCCCGCCGCACCTGCACTCCCCGTTGACCTGTACCGGTTTCATGGATCCGACCGGGGAGCGGGGGCAGATTACCTCGGCGGTTCACCCCTGCTCATGTGCTCATCGCCACCCACAGATTCAAACAGCACCCTCGCCGATTTACCGATCATGGCGGTTGCCCACTACTTCTATGAGTCCCCTCGAAGATAAAGGAGATGCCGCATGGAGGCCGGAACGACGGTGAACATGGTGGTCGCTGTGCTGAGCGTGGTCAGCAGCAAGCTGCCCCCGGCGGCCTGGAGCCGCCCAAGCGGATCCCGGATCGCCGCCTGCGCGCAGCACGACGGTGGCCGTCCGCCGAGTTGCCGACGCGAGCAGGACGGCGATGACCGGCGATGAACCCCACGTGGCCCGCCTCCTCAGGCCGCCGCGCCAAACCTTTAGGTTCACCGCGACAGGTGCCTGCCGCCGCCGGCACTCTCAACGAGGTGCGCGAGCAGTTCCTGGACTTCTACACCGATGAGTGCCACGCCGTCGTGCGGTTTGTGATGCTCGCCCGCAGCGCCAGCCGGGAAACGGTCGAAGATGCCATTCAGGGGGCGTTTTCCTTAAAGCCTGGCGGACCACGCAGAACCCAGGAGTGGCTGGCGCGGGATCCACGATTGGGGTCCCTGAATCCGGACGATCGAGTTACGCCGCCACGACCGAGCCTGGCAGCACCCGCCGCAGACACCCGCCCACGAACCCCGATCCCGAGGGTGCACTCACCGCCATGGCGTGACCCCGGCCGGACCTGGCCGAGCTGGCGGCCATCACGGTGGACGTGCTGAGAGCCCTGCGTGCCCTCGACGATGACCAGGCTCGCGCCGTCATGGCCTACACCTTGGACGGCTACAGCGACACCGTCATCGCCCAGTAGATGGGCATCGACCCTCAGCGAGTCCGTAACCTGCGTGCCAAGGCCCGAAAGCTGCTGCGCCATCATCTGGCTCCCAGCCGCAGGTCGGCTGGCTATGTGTGACCGGTGTCCCCCTGGTTGGCGAGCCTGGCGAGGATCTCTCCGTGGCAGCGGCGCGGGGTGCACCAGCAGCCGAGGATCTTGCCCCTCAGTTCGCCGAGCGCATCGAGCAGATGTGGTTGTGTGGGCAGCCACTGCTCATAGCGTGAGACGGCCTGTTCGCGGGAAACGTGTGGCCCGATGGCGAATGGGTTGCCCCATTTCGAGGGCCGGCCGATGTAGACATCGTAGTCATCGCGCTTGCAGTGGACGACCAGCCTCATCCGTCCTTCCTCTTCTGGGTGGTGCTGCGGTGATGAGGTCTGCCTGAGCGGACCGGCCCGCGGCGCGGAAAGGGTCGCCGGAGGCAGCGCGTCGCGACGCCGCAGGCGACCCCGCAGCACAGCGGCCTGCCAATCTGCACGCCCTGAGATCCGGCAATGCGCACCCGGCAGGGGAACTTCCGCCAAGGGACAGACGGCCGCCGTCGTGCCGACGGGGCAGCCTGACCCACGCCCATGCGTCATGGGCCACGCCGCCGGAAGGCACGGGAGCGGGGCGGTGGCTGGCGGATAGGACTCTTGCCGGTTCGGCTCACCAGTGCGGCTACCGTGACTCTGCGGGTGCCGACCTCGCGAGTTCGCCCAACATGTTCACGGAATCGCCTCTCGCAGCGGCTGCACCAGGCCCGGACTGCCGGAGCTCACGGCACGATCCCCGCGATCGCAGGATTTGTGAGCCGCGGCGCTTACCCCGCGTCCCTCCAACGGTCTTGGCCGGCAATGTCGCTCGGTCAGCGGCGGCTGCGGTCACTGACCCGCCGGCCGACCCGCCGGGGCGCGCGAATGCGGATAATGCGCACAGGGCGGCCTGCTTGCTTGGCCAGCGTGATTTGGCGCGCCGTCTCGGTGTCGATCTCCCCGTACGGGGTGATCACGATACCGCCGTTGCGGCGGACGGCGGCGTCATTCCACCGGCGGATGAATTCCGCTGCTTCCCTGTCGTCCACCCTGACTCCTTGAGGACGGGTAAACGCGCACGTGCGCAGAACGGGATTGGCGGGCCGCGGGACCAGCAGCGTGATCTCGGGGCGCCCCTATGCCGCCTCCGCCGCACATGAACGGCCAGGTGGCGTGGCCAGGCGGGGATGGTGGCGACGGCGCTGGCGGGGGCGGCTGGAACAACGATCGGCCGTGTTTTCAGGCGCTGGGCGGGGCGGCGTCGCCCTGACGTGCGGCCGGGACGCCGGGGTAGAGGCTGCGAGATGGACCGGCCCCGGGCCCTTATCGGGCCCCGGGGCCGATGCATCCCCTGGTCAGGTGGCGGCCGGCTCGCGGGCGAAGCCGACGATGGAGGCGGTGGCCCGGACGATCCAGGCTCCGGGATACAGATCGTCGCAGCTGGTGTAGCGGATCGTGATTGGGTCGCCGGGGTTGGCCGGTTCAAGGACGTCGACACGGTAGATGATCATGGCGTCTGTGGTGGCGTGCGGGAATGAAGTGAAGGTGGCGATACCCGGCATGTTCTCCATCAGCTCTGGGACGATCTGGGCTGGGAGAAGCTGGTCAGGGTCGTGCGCTGTCATCGCGGGCTCCTCCGGGTGGGGATCTCCTTGGCGAGCCGCGCTCAGCGCGTTCAGCCGGGCGGGTCCAACCGGGGCCCCGCAGGGGTGGTTTGACTCGCCCGGCTGGGCGTGCTGCCCTCGGGTGGAGGCAGCTGCCGGGTTGTGCACCCGGGGGAGCGCCTGTGGCGAGCACGCCGGCCCCGTGGCCGAGGCGGACAAAAGGGGCCCGGGTGATCCGCAGGCCATCTCAAGGCGGCCTGGTGGCGCCGTCGCCAGCACGGCCGGGCGGGGCCGGGCCGCTGCGCCGGCGGCGATGGTGTCGGATGCGGCGCAGCGGCAGGCGCCTCCCGGAGGAGTGGGGTAGTCAGGGCTGATAGGGGATCAGGCAGCCCAGCGGTACCGTGGTCTGATGCTCGCGGACGCCCGGGGGCACGTAGACCCGGGTTCCGCCGCCATGACGCAGCAGGTCGGTGGAGCGCGTGTCGAGGCGGATGAGGTAGCTGGCCTTCTTGCCAGGAGCTTGGCTGACCACGGTTCCGGTCAGCCCCTGGAAGACCACCGGGCTGGTGTCGACGATCATGACGGCTTCTCCGCCGCTGAGGCCGGCGCGCCAGGCCCGCAGGACCGCCCGGCGGCGGGGGACGATGGCTGCCTCGACCTGGTCGAGATCGGCGAGAGTCGCCTGGCCGATGAACTCCAGAACCGGCTCCAGAGCGTGCTGCATCAACATCTCCTTGATCGAACGGCGGATTCGGATTCGTCCACGCCGCCGCGGGGGTGGGTGCGGCGAACGGGGTGGCGCGGGTGTGTCAGCGGGTTAGCGGGTTTGCGGCAGGCGGCCGGCAGCGTCGGCCAGCGCCATGGCCTCCAGGGCGTCCGCGGCCTGGCCGGTGACGAGCGGGCGGGACTCGTCGTACTGGCACACCGCCCATCTCCAGCGGCCACCGGCCGGGCAGGCGAACAACCATCGCGTGCCGTCGCCGACGTCGCGAGACCAGCCGGGGCTGCCGTTGCGGGGGTCGGGTTCCTGCCACTGGCCGGGTCGGTGCCTGCGCTGGTGCTGCCGGTCGTCGGCGGTTGCGGGCCGCCTGGGGCCGTCGTCGCGGTACTTGATCTCGGCGGCCAGATAGGCCGTCAGCTTTGCTGCTTTGACCTGTGCTTGTGTTGAGACCTCCTCGGGCAGGGCAGGGTGCAGATGCTGGATGTGGTGGGTTGTGGCGAGCAGGTCAAAATGTACGCGGCAGCGGGTGACCATCCCGCCAGCGCCCTGAGGCCGGACCCAGAGGGTGAGGGTGGCGGCCGCGTGATGCGGCATAGTGCGGCTCGGCGTGACGGTCACGTATTCGTTCCCCCAGGAACGCACGGCGCAGTCAGGTGCCAGCCGCACCGGCGCGGCACCGCATTCCACCGGGACGGGCGGGACGGTACCGCGCCGGGCATGGTGCTCATGGTCGGCGTCGGCGTAGGCGAACGGCCACCATCCGGGCCGCAGCCGCTGAGCGATGAGCCCGCGCCGGTAGATGATGCCGTACTGGTCGAGGGTGTAGCCCCACTCGCCTTTGGGTGGCGGGGCGGCGTACATGTCGAACTGGATCACGCGGTCCGGTGACCCGCCGCCGGTGTTCACGGTCATCGGTGGGCTCCTGGAGGGCTGGTGGGAACCCCGCGGCCCATCGGGTCGCAGCCAGTCGTCAATGCACGATCACGTGCGGCAACATAGCGCTGAGAGGTCATTCCAAAGAGAGCCGCGCATGTGTCTCCGGCTCGTTCCGGTTCAACCGGCAGCGCTGCCAGAGGCGGCGAGGGCCGCGTCATGCCAGGGATGGTGAGATGCACTCGGCGTCCTGGTCGTCGCCGCGGTTGCGCACCACCGACGACACGAACGCCGCGATGATCAGGCCGGCGCCGAGCCCCCCGGTGATCCACTCGGGGACGTGGTGGCCGATCGAGACCAGCATGCAGACCGCCAGCGCGCCGATCGCCCAGTGGGCGCCGTGCTCCAGGTAGACGTACTCGTGCAGGGTGCCCTTGCGGACCAGGAACACCGTCAGCGACCGGATGTACATCGCGCCGATGCCCAGGCCCAGCGCGATGATGATCGGGTCGGTGCTGATGGCGAACGCGCCGATGACGCCGTCGAAGCTGAACGAGGCGTCCAGCACCTCCAGGTACAGGAACAGGAAGAACCCCGCCTTGCCGGTGGCCAGCGCCAGCGAACTCGGCCCGGACCTCCCGGACGCGCCCTCCCCCGCCGCGACGCCCGCGGGACCCTCCTCGCCGGCGTCCTCGCCGTCCTCGTCCTCGTCACCGCCCGCCTCGGAGAACAGCTCCCCGAGCCCGTTGACCAGGATGTAGGTCACCATGCCCAGCACACCGGCGATCATGACGTCGCCCGGGTCCTCGGCGTACAGGCCGGCCACGAACGCCAGCGCGCCGCCCGCGACGACCACCGACAGCTGGTCCAGCTTGCCGATGCGGGCGAGCGGCTTCTCCAGCCACGGCAGCCACTTGTCGGCGCGCTCCTCGAACACGAAGTCCAGGAACAGCATCATCAGGAACATGCCGCCGAACGCCGCGATCATCGGGTAGGCGTCGGTCATCAGCTCGTGGTAGCGGTGCGAGTCGTTGATCGCCAGGTCGAACGCCTCGTAGGGGTTCAGCTTCGCGGTGATCCCCACGATCAGCAGGGGGAACACCAGCCGCATGCCGAACACGGCGATGGCGATGCCGACGGTCAGGAAGATCTTCTGCCAGAACGGGCTCATCCTGTCGAGCACCTTGGCGTTGACCACGGCGTTGTCGAACGACAGCGAGATCTCAAGGACGGCCAGCACCGCCACCAGCGCCAGGCCCGTCGCCCCGTCGTACAGCAGGGCGATCAGCAGGCCGAGGGCCGTGACGGCGAAGGACCACCCGAAGGTGCGGGCGAGCATGCAAGGACTCCTTGGGTGTGGTTGCAGCTGCGGGCGGGCCATGCCGGCCGGGCGGTGGCACGGCCCGCCGCTGCCGGTGGCACGTGCGGGATCGGGCCGGTGCTCAGGGGCCAGTGCCGCCCACGGTTTGCAGGGTGTCGGCCAGCCATGCCCGGTCGTCCTCGCTCAGCGGGACGCCCAGCACCCGGCCGATGTGCAGCTTGTCCTGCATGGCGAGCAGCGCGCCGGGGTAGGGGCCGCCGGTGCGGGTCAGCAGCGCGAATCGCCCGATCCGCAATGGCAGCAGCCCGCCGTCCCAGCCGGGCACGTAGCTGCTGGTGTGATCGGCCAGAGAGCCGGCCATGTCTTCGCCGATCACCAGCAGGACCGGGTTGTCCAGCGCGGCGGTCAGGCCCTCGGCGCTCTTGGTGAGCAGGCAGGATCGCCCGGCACAGCGGGCGTATTCGGCCATCTGCTGCCGCAGGAGGCCATCATCGCTGATCACGATCATGGGATGGAGTGTGCGGAGCTTGATCACGGGGCCTCCTGGCTCGGTGGGCGGCGTCGGTGATCTGCGATGAGCATCCGGGTGGCGGGCGGTCAAAAGCGGGGCCCCTGCGGGGTGGTTTGACCGCCCGCCACCCGGGTGCTGGGGTGCAAAGCCGATGCCGGTCACCGCGCCTGCGGGCCTTTAGGCATGCGGCCAGGGCCTTGCCAGTGGTGCAGGGCCGGAGAGGGGTGGAGACCGGGCCACGGTGATCTCCCAGGGTCTGCGCGGCGGGGCTAGTGCTCAAGCCGCTACCAGGCCCCTGGGCAGCCGCCCGCTGTTCACCCGATCACCTGGGGGATCCCGGCCGGGGCGCTGCCGTATCGTGGTCTGCGGTGACCGCCTGCAGGGGTGGTGTCCGCATCCGCTTGGCCGCGCGTGGTCTCCGGTTCTCCCTTTCGGTGAGCTGCCAGCCCTCCACGCCGGGCCTGGGGCGGTGAGGCGTGTCGTCGACGGTCACGCCGCCGACCTGGACCTCTTGGTGTCTGGTGTCGCACCACTTGAAATAGATGCACTCCTGGCCCTTGTCATGATCGTAGGAGTGCCTCACCCAGAGGCAGGGTCCCCGTTCTTGGGATCAGGGCGGCGGGATGGGAGGCGGCCAGCTGGCACCCCGGCCGCGTTGGGACGGTGACGTCGGGCGTCTGCCCCACCGCCGATCTGCGGGTAGGCGTTACCTTTGCGGCCACGCCGTCCCACGGCCACCAGGCCATATCACTCCTGCGTGTGATATCCCGAGGCATGGCCCGCCGGAGCTGCTGTGCGCAGCCGTGCCCGGCGCTGGCACCTGTCCCTGCGCCCAGGTGCCGGCGCCAGCCGCATCGGCGCGTGTGATCTGCAGCTACCGAGACCAGCCGCACGATCTGCATGTCTTACGCCAGATGGGGTTGCAGGTGAGGCAGTAGGCGCACCGCCACCACCCCTGGACCGCCGGTGTCGGCGTGAGCCGCAGGCGGCGGGCTGGCACAGACGCCGGCGCAGTGCCGGTGAAGGTGGCGCGCGTGATGGGGTGCCAGAGCATGGACCCTCCAAGGTCGGCGTGATGTTCCCGGTGACCGCCCCGGGCACGCCGGGCCGCGGCGGTCAAGGCGCTTGTTGCTTGACCGCCGCGGCGCGGCGTGCTGAGCTCTGTCACCGGGGACTCTGGCCGGGCGGCGGGCTGGCCCGCCGTTTGCCGTCCGGGCGGCGGCCTGGAGCGCGGCGTTCCCGGTTGCATGACCGTCGGTACCAGAGCGCAGGTCGCCGGCGGCGGCTCATCCGGCGATGTGATCGCAGCTGCGGCAGGGACGTTCCGGCGGCGTCACGAGGGCTGAACTGCACTGCGGCGCTGCAGGTAGTTGTGTTCCGGCCCGGTGCGCGGGCCAGGATGGTCCTGTGGTGCGCCCATTTCCCGGGTGAAATCAGCGGCGGATGGGCCCCGGTTGACCACCGGCAGCCGGTGCCCAGGCCGCGCACGGCGGCCAGCTGTCACCGGATCACATGGCCGATGACGCCCCACAAGTCGCCGCTCACTGCGATCCCTCCGCTGAGTCGCCGACCCAGCGTGCGACCATGACCTCACACAGCGCGCCCTCGGCGATGAGGACCTCGTCGTCGTCGATCGTGAGCGCGGGAAGCTCCCCGTCGGCGACCATGCCGAGCACGGCGTCCTCGCAGACGCCCAGCAGGTCGGCGGCCTCCACTGCGGTCAGGATGCGGTTCATCGCCCCGCCACCTTCTGGTACCCGGCGCCGCCGCGCAACGCGCAGACGACCTCCTGCTGCGTCCGCCGGACCGGTCGGCGCTGGGCGAGGTCGTCCAGGCGGCGCCTGCAGAAGACCGAGACCAGCGCCGACGGCGGGTCTGCCATGCGGGACCGGCCACCACCTGGTCGGTCGGCGCGCCGGATAGCGTGCTCGGCCCGACGGGATTGGGGGCGCTCGCAACCGTCGAGAGTCTGGCTCATGGCGTGCTCCGGCCGGCGCGCAGCAGCTCGTCGACGGCGGCCTCCAGAGCACTGACCCGCTGGCGAGTCTGGCGCAGGTCGGTGGCCATGTCGGTCACCGCGTCGCACCAGTCGCAGCGCTCGCCGCCGTCGTGGCGGCCGTTGCAGTGCCGGAAGGGTGTCAGGTGGTCGTCGGGCAGGGGAGCGGGCGGCGGGTCGCGCCGCTGGCTGGAGGGAGCGGCGCCGCCATTGGCGTTGGTCCTGCGGCCCCACTCCTCGCGGGTCATCTGGGGCGCGGAGGCGGTGGACTCCATCTGCGCGGGCCCGTCCTTGGTGCGGTCGACCGGCTCGGAGACGGCCTCGCTGGGCGAGGTATCGGGCGCGCTGTGCCGGGGTGGACCGGGAATCGGCTCGGGAACGTCGTCCGGCTCGGGTTCGGCGTGCCACAGGCGACTGGTCGGCAGGCCCCACAGGTTCAGTTTCACCACTTCTCCTCATCCATGACGTCGGGAACCGGAAGATCGTGAACAACGACGCCGGTGGTCACGGCGATCGACAGTAGTGCGCGGACGAACCGGCCGCCTGGACGACCGGGATCGCCGGGCTCGTGGAAGGACTCCTGCAATCCGTCTCGGTCACGCCGTTGGGTGGCCGACCACAGACGGCCGTGCACATCGGCGCAGAACGTCGTGGCGAACTCCACGGCGTCCGGACGGGCGTGAAGGCGACGGCCTCTCTGGTCGGCCAGGAAACGCTTGCGTTCGAACGCGCTGGCGTCGGTGTCTGGCGGAACGACGCCCCATCCTTCGATCTGGAGGGCGAAGGCGTACAGCGTGTCCGCGTGCTCGCCCTTCAGGCTGTTGCTGGCGATCTTCGTCATGCGCGCGGGATAGCTGTCTGGGTGAACGTCCGGTGGGATCAGCGCCACGCTGCCGCGATCGAGCCTCTGGCCGTCCCAGTGCAGGGTGATGAAGAGGTGAGGGGAGTCCCAGGTGTCATGCATCCCGGCGATGCCGCGGGTCATCTCTGCCAGGACCTCGCGCGGGGGGATGGGAGTGGCGGTCACGACGCGGCCGCCAGCCATCTGGCCGCTGCGTCCTGGACCATCCGGGTCGCGGCCAGGCAGTTTCCTCCGATGGCGGGCGTGCGGATCGCCGGTCCGGCGTGGACGGTTGTGTCCGGCTGCGGCGTGGTCTCCAAGGCCAGCTCCATGCGTGGTCCTCTCGTGTGATCTGAAATGCGGGCGTGCTCTTGCACCTCGCCCGGGCCGTTGCAGCGGCCGGGGCACGTGCTCGTGGTCAGGCGGCGGACCGGCTTGGGTGAGAGGCTGGGCTGCCTCCCCGGCGTGGGCCGGGCGAAAGCGGCCGCGCGGACGGGTACCGCCGTGTGGAGGTCGCGGCGGGCCTCGGTGATCAGCCGCGATGAGGTCCTCTGTGCGCGGGACAGGGCTCCGGGATGAGGCGCTGGCACCCGGGCAGGTCTGCCATCGCGCGCTCCCCTGGTGGAGCCGGACGCGCTGCGCGGGCTGGCGGATGATCTCTTCCAGGTCCTTGCGGGGACCGCGGGGCCCGTTCGGCCAAGGTTCGCCGCTTCGGCCGGGTCTCCCTGTCATCGGGGTCATTCCTGTCACCTGGTCAGAGGTCCTCTGGCTCCAGCGCGTCGTAGTCGAAGTCCTCCATGAGGTCGGGCAGCAGTTCCCGGCCCGCCACCTGATCGCTCCAGCGGACCTGGGTGACCTCCTGGGGTCCCTGGGGAGTTGTGGTTTCGAAGAGTGCGGTGATGGATGGCATGGGGCCTCCGTGGGTGGGTGCCGTCGCGGTTGCTTGACGCCGGTCATGAGCGCATCCGGGGGTGGCCGGGCGGGGCCCCTGCGGGGTGCCCGGTCACCCCGGATGCGCTGTCATCGCGGTGGCAAGTTCCGCGACGGCGCCCCCGTCCGCCCCTGGCTCGCCGCGCCGGGCGTTCGCCGCGGCCGGTGCCAGTCCCGGTGGTGGGCGAGCGCGGTGCGCAGGGTCACGGGCGCCACGGTGTGGTGCCCAGACGCGTGGTGAATCCGGTGGTGATGTCGCAGGGGGTGTGGTCCTCAACGACGGACCAGCCGGAGCTGCCGTACGCCAGCCAGATCCCCTCCACCCTGACCAGGTCCCCGGCGCTCACCGACCGCAGTGTCCGCGCGTAGTAGGCGGCACCCTCCTGGCTCTCTCCGTTGCCGATCAGGAAGGCCAGCTCGGCCAGATCACCGATCGTGGTGTCGGCGTCGCCTGCCACGGCGACCTCATAGACCTTGACCACAGGGTGACCGGCGCGATACCCGAAGAAGCCCACGGGGTTGCCCCGGTCGTCGGTGGCCACGTTGTGCCAGATCTCGACCACGGTCATGCGTTTGCCCTTCCGGTCGCCGGTTGCGGGAGGCTCCGGTGATCTCCGTGCAGAGCCCACGCGGGCCGCGATCGCGCTCGGCACCAGGTCAGGCCCGGTAGCGGAGGCGGAGATTCCGGTGCATCCGCTTCAGCGGGCCGGGCGCCAGGGCGGCGTACTGTGCCGCCCGGGCGCCCGGTCTGCTCGTCTGGGTGCGGCGGAACACCGCCGATCACCGGCGGTGTCCAGGACGCGATCGCTCCGGCCCTGCAGGCAATGCCGCTAAGACGCCGGCCCCGCGCCGCAGCGGCTCCCGGCAGCGGGATCCGGCAGCGATGTGCGGCAGGATGCCGGGGCCTGTGGCGGGCGCGCGCCGGCGACCGGCCGGAGATGGCCAGCGCCCGGGCCGGCAAGGCCGTGAACCCGGCCGCCGCACTCGACCAGGCGATCCCGGTGCAGTGACGGGTGCACCGGACATCGCTGCGCCGCGAACGGGTCGTGATCATCGGGTGGGATCAGAGCCGCAGGACAGCGCCGGCGCGGGCAGGCGAACGCCAGCGGACCGGCCGTCTCGGCGGCTTCGATCACCTGCGCCATCGACAGATCGGAGCGGAATCTCCAGAGCTTGCGCAGCCGTTCGTCGTCCTGGCGGCGGAACTGGGTTTCCAGCTCCAGATACTCCCGGGCCAGTGCGGGCCGCAGCCGCGCGGCCAGTACCAGATCTTCCCGGGACGCCAGCACGCACAGTGAGCAGCTCAGCCGCCGCATCCCCCAGTCGTAGGCGGGATGGTAGGGAACACCACTGGCGTGGATGCGCTTCCACACCCGCTCCTGCGGCCAGTCCAGGATCGGGTGCCACCGGGTGATGGTGCGCACGCTGCTGGACCGCCCCTGGTCGACGACCTGGACGGACTTGCGGGCCCGGCTGGGGCTTTCCTGGGCGCGCAGGCCCACGCAGTAGATGACCTCGGCCGGCCTGCCGGTGATGCCTGCGGCGGCGACCCGCCGCGTCACCAGCTTCATGGCCTGGCCGGTCTTTTGATCCGCAGTGCACCAGCGGGCGGCCGCGCTGGGCCAGGCGTGCCGTTCGTTGCGGGCCTGCTGCCACAACCCGCCCTTGTCACGATGCAGGATCTCCAGCGGCAGGCCGTAATGATCAGCCTGGATGCGGGCCAGGGCGGTGGTGCCCGGCCATTCCACCGGGTGCCCCCGGTCGGTGACGCCCAGATCGTTGTGGACCACCACGACCCGCTCCAGTACACCGGCGGCGCGCGCGAGCTCGGCGACCTGGTCGAGCATGGCCTGGCTGTCCTTGCCGGCCGAGGAAGCGACGACGATCACATCTGCTCTGCCTAGGTCGGGGGCGCTGTCCAGCGCCATTCCCAGCGAGAGCGGCACGGCGGTGATGGCGGCCTCCAAGAGTCTCGGTGTTCGCGCCTGCTCCGGCGGCGCGGCGGCGGCCCCGGGGATGCCCCGACCGGGGCCTGGGGGCAGTACTGGCCGACGCCGGGGGGCGCGGGGGCGTGCGGGGAGGGGCGCTGCGGGCTCGGCCGGTCAGGTGGCGTTGGGTTCAGCCGGGTGGTCTGCGCGGCGCCCGGTGGCCGCCGTCCAGGCGGACTCGAAGGCCGGGCCTTGTTTGGGCAGTGCTCCCTGCGGGGCCGCGACGGCGAACCATTCCGCGGTGGGCCGTTGTGGTCCCCGGCGCAGCAGCCATGCCCGCGCGATGGCGCCGCCGGTGTCCACCGGGACACCGGCCCGGCGGGCGAACGCGGCCAGCTCCGCCTGCACCCGCTGCCGGGATCCGGTGCCGCGCACGCGCACCTCGCGCGCTGCCGTACCGGTCTTGGCGGGGTCACCGGCGCGGGGCAGCAGCGCCCGCCGCACCTCATAGCAGGCCCAGGGGATGCGGTCCAGGTGCTGGTGGAACAGTCGCAGCGTGTCCTGCCGGCCCTCCTGCGCGAGCAGATCGCTGAGTGTGCCCCGCCCCAGCAGCCCCTGGCGCGGGTTGAGCGCGACCGCCAGGTACTCCATCTCCAGCGCCAGCAGCCCGGCCTGCGGGTCGGCAACGAAGCGTTCGAGCGTCTGGATCCTGCTGGCTTTGTTCTGGAAGGTGAAGGGACAGTACACGCAGGCGCTCTTAGGCCACGTCACCCCTAGCGTCCCGCGGATGTAGCGGTCGCATGCGGCGCGGTCCCAGCCCCATTCACGCAGCGGGTAGTAGCCGGTGCGCAGGACGGTGTCGAAGGTGGCGTCCCGGACAGCCCGTGAGGTTTCGCCGATCTCATATCCGACGGCATGAAGATAGGGCTTCTGACGGGTCACGTGGGCGACGAAGACATCCAGCGGAACGCCTTTGGATTTCGCCGAGCACAGGCGCGCGCCGCCGAGCTGGGGAAGGGTCCCGGCGGCGCGCATCTCCTCGTGCAGCCGGTAGGCGCCCTCCAGGTACAGGGTCCGGGGGTCCCGCGAATCGTCGAGGACGGCGATGCCGTCGCGCTGGGAGGGGCCGTCGCGTGCCACCTGCGCGAACCGGATGCGGTGTCGCCGCAGCAACGGCAGCACGTGCAGCTGCACCAGGGCTCCGGTCACCGGCCATTCATCGCCGGTCATCGTGGTGACGACCAGGAGGTTCTCCAGCCGGCACGGCCGGGTCCGCGGCTCTTGGATCCATCGCAGCAAAATCGCGGTGGAATCCTTGCCCAGGCCGTAGGAGAGAACCACTTCGATCGGATACGGGTCGTTGAGGACACGGCCGTGAATGGGGGTGCTCCGCGACATCCTCGCTGGCTTTCGGTGCGGAAGGCGGGTGGGGTGAGCCGGTGGTCACCACAGGCGGGCCTGTTGGCCGGTGCCGGGCACCGGCGCGGGGGCGGGGTGTGCGGGCCGGGCGCTTTCCTGGGGGCTCACCCAGGCGTATCCGTGCTGGGCCGACGGTGCTGTCTTGGCGAACACGACCCGGTCGGCGTAGAGCACTGCGGTCAGCTCCTGGCACAGGTAGAAGGTCGCGCCGCGGTGGGGGTTGTAGGTGACCCGCCGCAGCGCCGTCAGGTCGGGGCCGGTGTCGATGGCCTCGACGACGCCGGTGCACCAGGCGTGGACGTTGCGCCGGCCGGTTCGCTGCACCTTCGCTCGCCCAGACGGCGACACGTGGAACCGCACGCTGGTGCAGGTCACATCGGTGGCGTAGCGGATCACCCGGCCACGGTCGGGTCCGGCGACCGACACCACCGCGAAGCAGTGGTTGATGAGGTTGAAATGGACGCGGACCCGGCGCCCGGGCAGCGACCCCGCCCGGCCGCCGCTCACCGCGCCCGATCCGGTCCGCCGCGTCGCGGCCTCACTGCTCCTCCGGCCACGTCCCCTGTATGAGCAGGGTGATGAGGGCCGCGTGCGACAGCGGCGCGGACAGGTCGCTGACGTCGCCGTTGGTGCTGAGATCCAGCAGGACGACGTGGTCGCGGGCGGCCAGCACGCTCAGCAGGCGGATCAGCGGTGCCGTCCGGTGCCGCAGCATCCACCGGTAGGCCGGCAGGAAGATCCGGCGCCGGGCGCTTTCCTCATCCAGCAGCTGCACGCCGCCGGGCCCCTCGTCGGGTCCTTCAGCGAGCCCCGGGCGGTGGCCCAGCGGCGGGCCGTGGCGCAGGCTGGTGCGCTTGAGCCCTCTCATGGTGGTGATGGTGAGCTTGGCGGGGTCGGCCCCGGCGGTCTGGAACACCTTCAGGGCCTGCCAGATCCCCTCGACGGACTGGCTGGGGGAGAAGGGGACGGGGATGCCGCCGTGCGGGTAGCACGGGCTCAGCCGCTCCCACGGATGCTCCGCCCGGGAGGTGACGTCGATGATCCGAGCGTCGGGGAATTCGCGGGCGAGGGCGGCGGTGGCCTGGCGGCGGGCGACGCTGATCGGCACGGTGGACTCCTTGCTCGGGGACCGCTGGGTGGTGGGCCGGGTCCAGCGGGCCGGGCAGGCGGGGTCAAGGGCTGGTGTTCTCCCTTGACCCCGCCTGCGCGGTCTGCTGCGTTGTGCGCACCAACCGGGCGGGGGCCAGGGCGGCGCCGGGCTGCAGCGCTGCTGTCCGCGCGGTATCGATCCCCGGGGGCGGGTGAGGCTGCTACCCCGGTAAGCGGGGCCGGGGGGCGGCCGTTGAGGCCACCGGGTGGGTGCTCGAGTGCCCGGCGGCGGAGGGGCTGGTCAGGCGGCCGGGTGTCGCTGGCCGAGGTCGAGCAGCAGCCCGGGGTGGGCGGCGGTGACGGTGTCACGCACCTCCTGCCACCACGCCAGCGCATAGCGCAGGCAGTAGGTGCAGCGGGCGTGCGTGCATCCGGGCAGTGGTGGCTCGTGGTGGGCACGGGTCACCCACGCCATCGAGTCCGCCGACGCCAGCTGCGCAGCGCTGGACACCAGCCCGGTCACCTTGTAGCCGAAGGCGTGTATGCGGATGCCGTGCCGGGCGATCCGGTCGATGAGCAGCGACGCGCCGATCATGTTCTGGCGGCGGCACACCGAGCCCACGCCGACCCGCTCCAGCCGGTCCAGCGCGATCCCGGCGGCCTGGTAGGCGTCGATGTGCCGCTCGTACTGGCCGCCCGTCCATCCCTGCAGCACCGGCGCCCACGGGATGCCGGGCTCCAGCATGCGCAGCTCCAGGTAGTTCTCCAGGGTCAGCCGCTGATGCTCGGCCACGGTGAGGCCGGTGCTGCTCAGCGCGGCGTCCTCGCACATCCAGTCCATCGGGGCGACGAACGCGGGCCGGGCACCGATGTGGTCGATGGCCCGCCGGATGTCGGCTGCGTACTGGCGGGCGGTGAAGGGCCACCGCCCATAGCGGGTGATCTTGTTGTAGCCGCCGGAGTCGATGGCGTAAGGCGCCCAGTGCGCCGGGCGGGGCTGGAGTGTGCGCAGCCGCGACAGCCGCGGATGCGACACCAACAACGCCACCCCGGCGGTCTGCGGCCTGGACAGCCATGACGGTTCCGGGGCGCCGAGATAGAAGGTCAGCCCCGCAGCGGGGACCGGTGAGATGGACGCCATTACCACTCCCGTCGGCGCCCGGCTGCGGCACCCGGGCGCGGGCTGCGGCACAGGGGCCTGTGAACGCCGCCGCGCACGGGCTTCAGAGGCCGTGCCCGCCGGCCGCAGGGCGGCCGGTGTGGCCGTGCTCGACGTCGACCACCCGCCCGGTGCGGGGATGAGGACCGGCAGCGGCCGACGGGCACCCGATATGGGGGGCGGTGCAGGCATGCAGGCCCAGCGCCGTGACGCCCCCGGGCTGGAAGGCCAGCACCGCCAGCCCTTCGGCGAGCGGGCCCAGCACGCCCGGCCTGCTGCGGGCGGCGAACATCAGCCGGTCCGCTCGCTCGGCGATGATCTGTGACGCCGCGGCAGCGCGGGCCCGCCGCTGTTCGAAGGACACCTCCTGCAGCTCGGCGATGGCCTGGGGGATCAGCGCCTGCAGCGCTGTGCGGATGTTGTCGCGCACGTGGTCGGTCATCTGTGCACCCCATTCCGGGTTGGAGGCTTGGCAGGGATCCGGCCGCCGGGTGACCCACGTGAGGTGTGGCAGGCCACTTTTGCGGCGGCACCGGGAGCCGTGGCCGCGCAGAAGAGGGCCATCGGCCGGGGCCGGGGTGGTCGGGGTTGGGCTGTTCAGGCCGGCGGGGCGGGTGGACGTGGCGCGTCACCGGCCGCACGCCGGGCGGGATCGCCAGGTGCGGTGTCCTCGCGCCGGGCGGGTTCTGCAGGGGTGTAGTGCTGTGCCGCCAGGCGGGTGAGTGCGGAGCCGGGCGCGTTTGTGCGGTGGCCTGCCGGTGGCGCTGGGGCTGCGGTGCCGCCTCGGCTCTGACCGGTGGCGATGGCGGGGGATCGCCGGTGATCTCGGGCAGCGGCCCGGGTAATTTCATCCATCGCCGCGCGGGCATTCGGGCCGGTTCAGTGGGGCCGGCAGACAGTCGCGCTGGTCGGCCAGCGCAGCTGAGCGAGGGCGCCGCGCCTGTGCCAGGTGGACGGCACCAGGCCCCGCAGATATCGCACCAGGGGGCGCACGACCGCACGCCCCCGTCGCAGGTGAGAACCGGGACGCGAGCCGCTGAGCCGCTGTGCGAGGGGCTGTGCGCCACCCGAGGTGGCGCTGGAGGATGAAGGGAAGCGCCCCGTCGCCCCCGGTCACGGCTCTGTGAACGGTCGGGTGCTGCGCTGGCAGGGGATGCACCGCTGGCGAAGCACAGCGTGCTGGCACCTTCGCCCGAGCCGGAGACAGCACCGGCGAGGCTGCCAGCGTGGGGCGTGGGTTGCGGGCCGCCTTTCCGGCACCGCTTTTGGGCCCGCGCAGGTCCCCAGGGAAGATCGGGCCACGGCGCCGGGACCAAATGATCACCGCTTCGCCGGGTCCTGCTGTCCCAGCGTGTCGGGCGGCCACGGGCTGGCCGGGCTGGGGCCGGTGAAGGGGTCGCCCTCAGAAGGGTAGTGCGGGCGGCAGCCGAACCCGCCGGGGGCGCCGCAGTCCTCGCAGGGCGGATCACCGAAGTGGCCGTAGCGGGGCGTCCGGTGCTCCTGGCCGGTCATGCTGGTGTCCTTCCGGTCTCGGTGGTACGGCGACGGCGTCGCCGAGCCGTCGGGCTGGTCATCGGGAAGGGCGTCGACGGCGGCCCAGAGTCGGCGGAGAAGACGCCGCAGGTCGGCCTTGGTGCCGGTGAGGACGGCCACCTCCTCGTCGTGCATCAGCACGGCATGGACATCGAGCGGTTCAGGATCGCAGAGGTGGTCGAACCGGTCTCCGGCCATGACGAGCTGTACCTGCAGCCGGGACCCGTTGTAGAACTCCCAGCGTGCGACCACATCCGCTCCTTCATAGGTGAGACCGGTCACGGCTGGCGGCGGCCCTGTAGCCGACCGGCTGGAGGGCCAGGGGCCGGGAAGGAAGGAACCACGGAGCGGTCCCTGCGGGGACCCGCGCTGCGCTGGTCGCCTCCGCCGGGCCCGGCCTGCTTGAGGCACGTCCTTGCCGGAGCAGGCGCCTGGCACGAGACGAGCCAGGCGCCGGCCCGGCGGCGCCGTGCGGTCAGTCCTGTGGCGCCTGTTTGCCGCGTGCGGCCTGGTCTTCTGTGTGCAGTTCGGCGGCGAGCAACGGCTCGAACTCATCACACACCGACTCGTGCTTGGCCAGGGCGCGCAGGGCGGCCTGGCGGGCGCGCACACGCGCCTTGCGATCGGTTCCGGGTTCTGCGAGCCACGCCTGGGCATGCAGCGACGCGAACAGCTGGGGGTGGTGACGGGCGAGGGTGGTCATGGCGCGCTGGCGGGCGCGTCCGCGGCCGGTCCTGCGCTGGTAGTCGGCGACCGCAGCGTTGTGGGCCAGCCGACACTGCTCGCAGGGGCGCTCATGGTTGCGGCGGTGCCGTTCGTAGGCCGCCGGGGTGCCGTGCTCCTTCAGCTCGCGTGGCACGGCGCTTGCACTCCCCCGGCGGGACCGGCGCACCGACTCGGGTGCTCGACTCTGCCCAGCCGGGCCGGGGGTGTCGCGAGAGCGCTCTTCTTGTGGTGCCGGGCGGCTGGCCGGGCGTGGGCCAGCGTGCTGTGCCGCCTGCAAGCCGCGTCCGCGCAGTGGCGGGGTGGCCGGTTGTATCCGGCCGCATTATCGGGACTGCAAGGGCGCTGGTGAGCGGTGAGGTCACCGGGTGGGACGGCGGTCATGGCTGCCTCCGCAGGGTGCGGTTCGTCGGGAGCCCGCGGCCCATGCGGTGGGGCTGGTGGTGTCAATCAGCGCGTTCTCGATTGACACCACCAGCCCCGCCGCGTTGCGATGTGCGCCCGACGAGGACGCCCCCTCCGGACGGTGTCGGTCCGGGCGTCGGACGGGCGTCGGCCTGGGTGTCCGCCCGGTGGCCCCACGCGCCGACGGGGGCCGGGTCCGGGTGTTCGGACGGCGGCCTAGCGGCGTGTTGGATGCCTGCGGCTGCTTGCGTACGGACAGGCCCGGCGGCGATGTCGCCGTAGTGACAGTTGACGATCCGTGGTTGAGGGGCGGGAGGGAGTGCCGTTGCTGAGGCCGACGAGGTCCGCCTGCTGACCGCCGGCCGCCTCACTCGTCCAAGGCAGAGGGCCAGGGCGGGGGGAGACGCCGCCAGTCCTGCCGGAGTCTCGCGCGGATCAGGGTTTCGTCCTCGTCCATCCGCGTCCCGTACATGCGCTCGTAGTCGTCGATTTCGAGGGGGAGGTTCTCGAAGATCTGGCGTGCCCATGCAGGGAACCGGCGCTGCAAGATACGGAAGT
Organism: Actinomadura graeca; assembly: GCF_019175365.1. Classification (NCBI taxonomy): domain Bacteria; kingdom Bacillati; phylum Actinomycetota; class Actinomycetes; order Streptosporangiales; family Thermomonosporaceae; genus Actinomadura; species Actinomadura graeca. Next base: position 8,497,002 of record NZ_CP059572.1, read on the forward strand.
ACAGGCCGACGGCATGACCGCGGATCGGGGTCCTCAGGCTCACGTCATGCAAAACGGCCAGGATCTCGACGTCGGTGCCCGGACGAGTGTCTTGCCGGGCGGCAACCCGGTGGAGGATCTCCTGGCAGTGCACGCGGTAGAGCGTTTCGTTCTGGTGGATCAGAGCATGCTGCGGGGGCAGAAGCCGAAATGAGCGCCACAGCGGGCCGGGGGTTCCGATGACCTTGCCGGATGGGTCGCGGACGGGCAGGGGCTCGCTGTGCCGGATCTGCGTTGCGCGTATCTCCTCTTCCGCCACTTCGAGAAGATGCAGCGTGGCGGTGATGGAGCCGATTTCGGGGAGAAGCTCTGCAAGGGCCTCGGTGAAAGACAGAAGGCATCTCCTTGTGGGCAGGCCGATCTGGCGTGCATGGGGAGGGACGGCTGCCTGGCGGTCCGTTCGGCCATCGGCGGTGTGCCGGGTAAGGGCAGGCCGTGCGGGCACAGGGATGGGAAAGCGGCGACATGGCCTGGTCGTTGTGACCGCGTCCTGCTGATCGCGCCGTGATACCGGGCTATCGAGACAGGGTGGTCCGGCGGTTCACTCCGGCCCACAATCCTCGATCGGCTCGATGTCGACCAGATCAAAAGACCACGTAGGTCGACCTCAGGTTGAGGCTGCCGAGAAGTTGCTGTTCCTGGCCAGTCCCCCGAAGAAGCGGAGCATGAGCTCGCCGCGTAGCCCCGCCAGCCAGGTGGCCAGCTCGAACGTCACGATGGCCAGGGCCACATCGTCGATCCCGCGGCATCGCTGCCGCAGGTGGCCGGCGAGCAGCCGGCCGAATACGCTTTATTGCCGGTCGGTGTCGCGATGCTGGTGCGATAGCGACACCATGCGGGCCGGTTTCTGCTCCGGTAGCGCGGTCACCTGGGATTCTTTTCCGGCGGACGCGGCATCGCTGGCCCTGAGACGGGCCGGTTCGCAGGAGGGGCGATATCTCTTGCGTTGTCAGCGTTCCTGCATTCTTCTTCGCTGTCCTTGCCCTCGTCTCGTGGATTCGTTCCTTCGGGGACGCTGTGCCACCTGGATGAGGTCGGCGAAACGGCCTGGCCGCCGGAACAAAAGGTCATCTCCTTGGGCATGGCAAACGTCCATGGTTGATGGAGGCGAGGTACTCGGGTTGAGGGAGCGTGAGGGACGCTGAAGGTCGCCGGAGTCACGCCTGGGTGGGGTCGTGCAGGGGGTGATGGCTGGCGGGTCAGCCGTGCCGGTCGGCCCAGCAGCCGCCGCATTCACCGGTGTCGCTGCGGCGCCCCATCCCCGGGTGGCGTGGGCAGGCCACAGGCGCGGCCGGCTCAGCGACGCGGGCAGGCGGGTCGTTGTCGGCCAGGCCGGCGAGTCTGCTGATCACCACACCGGCCGGGTTCCGGGCACCCTGCAGGCCGCCGGTGACCTCACCGACCAGGTCGCTGCGGCTCCAGCCGCGCTCCAGCGCCTGCTGGACAAGCCGGTTCAGGCGGGGCATCACGGCGCGGCTGGGACGCCAGCCCGCCGGCAGGTGGCGCAGCAACTCGGCGGCGTCGGCATCCTGATCCCCACCACCGCCACCTGGTTCAGGCCCGTTCCCGTGATCTCGCCCTGCCTCCTCGCCGCTGCCAGCGCCGGGGTCTGGCCGGTGCGGGTGGGGGACGGCACCGGATGTTCGGCCAGCGCCGGGCGGGTGGTGGTTGGTGGTGCTCTGGTTCTTCTTTATGTGGTCACGGTGCGCTGCGGCGCACTGCGGGAGTGCGTCTGCGCGCACTACCGGGGTGCGCTGCGGCGCCCTACGGTAGCGCGGCCACGCGCACCAGGGTGCGCCGCAACCGGAGCGGTGCGCGCCGTCGCCATCGTGGCCGGCAGCGGGTTCGTCAGCGAAGATGTCCAGGTCGGCCAGGGAACGCGGACCGCGGTAGCCCGGCGGCGGCTCCAGATGCAAGACATAGAGGTTGCGGGCTCGCAGGCCACCAGCGGATCGGCGGGTGTGCTTGTCGATGGCGCCGATCCGCACCAGCTGCCCCAAATGCGCATCGACCGAGCGTGCATGGGCGAAACCCAGCCGGGCGGCCAGCTGGGCGCGGGAGGGGAACACCGTCCGGTCCCCGCGGGCACGGTTGAGGTGCATTGACAGCTGCCAGTACAGCGCCTGGGCGACGGGTTTGATGCCGCTGAGCGCCACCCAGTCGGGCAGCTGGGTGAAAGGAATGAGGGCTCGCCCTTCCCGCAGTTCATCGTGCTGGTCGAGGGCTTCACCATCCTGGCGGGCCGGGAAGCGGTCCTGGGGCTGGGCCACGGCGGCTCCTGAGCTGGACGCGGCGATATGGGCCGCCCGCACGGCCAGGGGACGGCCGTGCGGGCAGCAGAGACCGTGCGCGCGGTGACAATCGGCGCCCAGGCCAGACTCCGGCATCGCCCCGCTACCGCGCAGGGCCGGGGCGCCGGGGTCCAGGTGTGTGTCAGCCGTCGGCCGACGCCTGATTGCCGATGACGGCGACGGCGATGTTGTCCGAGCCGCCCTGCAGGGCCGCCTGAACGAGCGCGTCGGCGGTTGCCTGTACGTCGAGGTGGGTGGTGAGCAGGTCACGCAGGTCGGGATCGCTGAGGTGCCTGGTCAGTCCGTCACTGCACAGCAGCAGACGCCGCCAACCCGGATCCGGGGCAGCGGCCTCGGGTTCGCCGCGCCCGATGTGCCGTGTCAGGGTGTTGCCGGAGCGGCGAGGAGAACTCCTTGCCGGAGCGGCGAGGAGAACTCCGAACCCGCTGCTGCTGGCGGCCCGCCCGCTCACGATCCTGAGTGCATTGTCGGCAGATCACCCGTTTGCCCGGGGTACCGGATGCCGCGCCAGAGCGGGCCGGAGTACTCGCTGAGGGCTTCGAGGACCGCATCGTCTGGTGCGCCGAACCCGCCCACGGGACAGACGATGATCCAGCCGGTGGCCCTTTCGGCGAGCGGGTAGTGCTTCTTGCCAAGCGAGGGGAGTCGGAGCTTGGCCCCGCGTGAGGCTGGTGGAAACTTCGGCCTGGGAAGCACCGACACGTAGTAGTTGTTTCCTCGGTCCGTGGCTGCAACCTTGATCGCGTCGGACCAGTCGTATCTGCAGACCCGCCCGTCGTGCCGCGCCTCTACGCCTGCATGGCTGATCCGTAACTGCTGCGGCCTTTTTCTGATTTTGGCGGCACCGATGGCGCAGAGAACTCCGACGGTAAGATACGGGAAAGTCATGAGTAGGCCGAAAGGCACATCCTCGGGGGACTTGCCTATCTTGCCTAGAGTCGCCAGCAGGTATAAACTGCCAATGCCTAAAAATAGGGCGCCGCCGAAGAAGGTCAATCGTAGATCATTGTCTCGCCTTTTCTGGAAAGTGATGCCTTCGTCTTCCTCGGGAAAGTTTTCCCAGGGCGGCAGGAACGCGGAGTCGTCGAATCGTTCGTCAGTTTCCTCCTCGGCGAGCTCGTCCGCTGGGATGTGCTGCTCGTCCGCGCCGCCGCCTGCGGAAGGCCAGACCCGATCGAAGTCAGCGTGGTCCAACTGGGCGAGGATGTCGGAGATGGAGGGCCGGTCCGCGGGGTTCTTCGCCAGGCACGCGTCGATTAAGTCGCGCAGGCCATGTTCGGAAGGCAGATCCCGCAGGTCGGGATGCTCGCTGGTGATGTGATGGACGATCGCTTGCATGCTGTCGCCGGCGAAAGGGCTGCGGCCAGTGAGCGCGAACGCCAGTACGCATCCGAGAGAGAACACGTCGCTGACACGTTCGGCCTTCTGCCCGCGGAGCTGCTCTGGGGCCATATAGGAAAGAGTGCCCACCATCGCTCCGGTCTGGGTCATGGTGCCGACATCCAAGGGCCGAGCGATGCCGAAGTCAAGAATGCGGGGACCGTCCGCAGCCAATATCACGTTGGCGGGTTTGAGGTCACGATGCACCAGGTGGCATGAGTGGATGGCGCCCAGTCCCTCGGCCAGCCCCGCACCCAGAACGCTCACCATGTCGGCATCCAGAGGCCCCCGGGCGGAGACGGCCTGCTGGAGCGAAGGCCCGGGGATGTAGGCGGTAACCAGCCACGGCCGGTCCGCGTCGGGATCGGCGTCCACGACTTGGGCGGTGTAGAAGCCCCCGACTCGGCGTGCTGCCTGCACCTCCCGACGAAATCGGGCGCGATAGTCCGGTTCGCCGACATAATCGGGACGGATGAGTTTCACCGCCACAGGACGGCCGCCGGGAGAACGACCGAGGAACACCTGGCCCATTCCTCCCTCGCCCAGTCGGCCCAGCAACCTGTACTTGCCGACCGAGTGCGGATCACCGGGCTGGAGAGGGGACACTGGCACGCCTCCATCACCGAGGTGGGGATTACGGAGGCCTCGATTCTGTCAGGGTCTCACGACTGGTTCATCCCTGTGGGCGACGATGGCACGCACTGGTCGCCGGTGTTCGTGCACCACCGCCTCGTTGACGTAGATCCGAGGGTAGGAGACGTCGGTATCGCCGTGGTCGGCGTGTTCCTCGGTGATCACGGCGATCACCACCGTGACGTTGCCCGCGGCTTCGAACGTGTGCTGGTTGGGCATGTGCTCCCCCGAGCTCAGCCCGGTGTGCTGCCACGCTAGCCCGGAGCGTGCGGGACCACCACGGCCCGGCATGCTCGCCCGCCGAAGCGGTGACGCCGTGGAGGGAGCAGGATCGGGGGTCACGGTGTCGTCGCGGGATACCAGGAGCCGCTGGTCGCCGGACTGATTATCGCGGCTTCGATCACACCCTCAAAATGGTGGTCGCCATGGCGGGGGGTCGCGTGATACAGGAGCACTTCGGGGACGCGTCACCTTGGCGCGGGAAGGGGTTCTCCTCCCCAGGCCAGGGGATGTCAGGCTGGCCGGATCGTGAGCGGGACGTCGGCTTCCTTGGCAGTACGCTCACGCCGCTTCAGATCGGCTTTGTCGTATGCGGTGGCCGACCCGAAGAGAACCAGTGATGATCCATTCCGCTTTGCGCGGGTGTCTCTTTCTGATTTCTCTTTGGGCATCGTGTCGCTTGGTTGTCGCGGGCCTGGCCTGCCGGGGCCGGGGTGCGGCCCGCAAGTGCCGGTGCCAGGGCTGCTATTTCTGTTCAGCTCCACCGGATCTGGCTCGTGCCCGGTGGAGCGGCCACGGAGTCGTGCTTCGCGGACGATTCGAGGGCCGGATCGCAGTCGGGTCACACACTGCGCGTGAACGCGGCCGTATCGTCGGGACCTTGCTGATCACGGAACTGGTCCCCGCGAACGGCTGTGGAACTCATCGCGTTCGGTTCCTCTCTTCTGCGAGCCGCGCGGCGATCGGAGAAGGAGAGGACGCCGCCGTGCCTGTGACCGTCACGGCTCCGGCCGGTCCTGCAGGGCGGCCTTCGTGTGTGGCCTGGGGGGCTGCCTATCGGCGTCATCGCCTTGTGACATCCGTATCGGCATCAGCAGATGCAGGTGGCCGGTGTCGGCTGGGGCTTGCGCCTGACTGTCGGCATCGTCGGCTGAACCGTCGTCGGCGATCTCGGTGAGCAGGCACGGGCTGGTGGGCGCGCGGAGGCCGAACCGCACCGTGGTGTGAAAGTTCCGCAGCGCCGTCAGCAGGAACCTCGGGTTGAAGGCGATGGTGAAGGTGCCGGTGTTGCCCAGCGCCGCTGGCACCTTCATGTGTACTTCACCATCGTCGCTGAAGGCCCGCAGGTGCAGCTGGGCGGGTTCGAACACCAGCTGGACGGGGGCGTGATTGTCGTCGACCGCGGCGATGACCAGTTGCAATGCCTGGGTGAGTTCGGTGACCGGCACGTCGGCGCATGCGGCGGGCTCGAGGGTGAAGTGGGCGTCCAGGTCAGGGAAGGTCTCGTCCATAAGCCGCGTGGTCAGCGACCGGGACGCGCCGGTGAGGGTGCACCTGCTCACGTTCTGTCCGGTGCCGCCCGGTGCGGGGACGGCTTCGATGCCGATGGTGATCCGGCCGGCTCGCTTGAACGTTGTGGCGGCTGCCTTGAGGGGCTTCATCGGCACCAGCACCACCGGGGGGATAGGGGCGGTATCGGCGAGCTGGATCGCGGTGCCGACGCTGGCGGCGCGGTACCGGTCGGTGGTCACCGCGCGCAGGGTCGAGCCATGGATGCTGACCAGCGCGCCGGTGAGCACCGGCAGGGTGGCGTCGGTGCCTGCCGCCGCCGCCAGCCGGGTGACCGCCTCCGCGAAATCGGCGGCCGAGATCGAGCCCGTCGGCGGGGACACTGCGGGCAATGGCGCCGGGTAGTCCTCGGGCGGCATGGTTTTGACCGTCATGGAGACAGCGCTGTCGAGTGTCCGCACGGTGAACGTCTCACCCTCGGCGATGACCTGCAGCCGGTCGGTTCCCCGGGGCATCTTGGCCAGCAGCCTTGCCAGAGGTTTGGCCGGGACGACGGCCCGCCCAGCGGTGTCGGCCTGTGCTACCGGCAGGTGTGCCTGCGCCGTCGTCTCGAGGTCGGACACCGTCAGGGTCGCGATGGCGGTGCTGTCGGCGACCTCGATGAGTATCCCGGCCAGGATCGGGAGGGCTGGCTGGGCGGGGAGCTGCGCGCTGACCCAGCGGGCCTGGTCGGCGAGCTCGTCACGGGAGGCGATGAACCGCACGGTGGGCTCCTTCGCGTGGTTGTTGTCGGTGCCTTCGGCTACCCGGTGGCCGGTCACCGGCCCGGGCACGGCCGATGCCGCAGGCAGAGCGCACCTGGGCCGTGGTGGTGTGGGGGCACGGCCGCAGGACTGGCCGCCGCACCCGCCGACTGCGGGCGGCCGCCGCGGCTGGGTCCGGCTGCTGCACCGCCCAGCCGCGGCCAGGCCGTCCTGCCAGATCGGTGTCCCTCCGGCTACCTGCCCGCCAGGACCGGCGCCGGTTGCAGGACCTCAGGTCGTCTGATCCTTTCAGCCGACGCCATCCTGGTCGTCAGCCGTCGCACTCGACGTCGTCCTCGATGTCTTCCCGCGTGCCTGCCTCAGGGGCGTCTTCTGTGCTGGTGTCGTTCGTACCGATGAGCAGAGCGACGGCGTCGCCTGGTTCCTGGGGGCGGTGGCCGGTGCCGGGGTCTTTGAGCCAGCCGTACTGGCCGTGGTCGAAGCGGTGAATGAATTCGGCCACCGGCGGTGGCAGCGGCAGCGTGTCGATCTTCATGCCGTTGCGCTCGCCTTCCTTGATCTGTACTTCTGCCGGGTCGGTGTCGACGCAGATCACCGATCCGGGTGGTGCGCCGTCGGCGAAGTAGCGGCTCAGCGGGCAGTCGCGTGCGCTGCCCCGGGTGCCGGTGATGTTGTGGTGGTGCAGATGGTCGGCGATTGCGTCGGCGGTGCCGGGCAGCTGTGTGATGCGCTGTTTCACCTGGTTGATGGCCTGTTCCAGGTCCGGCGGGGCGGCGGGCCGGCGGCGGCGCGGCGGGCGGGGTTTGCCAGGCCGGACACGGTGCGGGCCGGATGGCGGGGGAGAGGTCATCAGTGCCGTCCTCGGTGGCGTGATGTGGATGGGCAAGACCGGGGGCGTGGGGCGGAGGGTGAGGGGCCGTGCGGCCGGCCGGTGGTCGACGACCGGCGGGCGTGGAGGATGGTGGCTGGGCCCAGGCGCGGCCCTGGGCGTGCGCGGCTGGTGCCGGGCGGCAGGCCCGCAGCAGGACCCACCGCCGCGGGTGAGGTGAGGGGCGGGCTCAGGAGGTGCCCGTGGTGGCGTGGTCGCCGTCGCGGATGGTTTGCAGGAATCCGGTGAGTTGCTGGATGGACGCCGATCCGGGGTGGATGCCGTCGTTGCCGGCGGCGAAGGCCGCTTGCAGGCGGGTGAGGTCGTCGCCGGGCCATGCGCGGCAGATCTGTTCCCACAGCTGGGCGGCCTGCTGGTCGAGCATCTGTATCCGGTGCTCGGCAGCGGCGGAGAGCTGGTCGAGTTTGGGGTGGTCTGTGGCGGTGGCGTGCGCCATCAGCAGCCGGGCCGCCTCGGGTGTCGAGGCGTCCTGGATCGCCTGCAGCAGGCCGGTGCCCGCCGCGGGTCCTGCGGTGTCCGCATCGCCGGGCGTTGCAGAACGTGCGCGGGGCCGATCAACAGTCCCCGGCTGCTGAGGGGCCGTGGTCGGCGCGCGAGAAGGCGGCGGCGCGGCCGCCGCGGACGGTTCCGCGGCAAAGGAGGCGGGGGCGGAGGAGGCGGGTGCGGAGGGGGCCGCGGTGGTGAGGATCGCCGGTGTGACACCGCGGATCTCCAGCGCGGGGACCATCCAGTGGCGGGTCTGGCCGCGGACGGTCTTGGACCGCCGTCTCAGGTACAGCGTCGCCTCGAAGTAGGCGCGCAGCCGCGCCATCGCCTCCACGCTGGGGGGCAGTTCGGCGGCCGCGTCCCAGCCACGGGTCCACAGCCGCCAGGTGCCCAGTCCCTCGATCTCGGTCAGCAGCACCGACAGGCGGGTGTTGGGGGTGCAGGTGCGGTCGCGGTCGCGGCGGCACGGGCACGGCCGTCCCGACAGCTGCTCGGTCACCCCGTCGCAGCGGCGCTGCAGGCCGCCCCGCGACCAGGTCTCCATGTACTGGCTGAGCGCCCGCGGCGGGACTATGACCGGCACCCGGTCCACCCGAGAGACGACCTGCCAGGCGGGCGGGCCGCCGCCCTGGGGCTGCCACCGCACGACCTGGCCGCCGTACCGGTCGGCGACCTGAACCAGCAGCGGGCGGGCGGCCGAGGTGAACCGGAACCGGTCCAGTTTCTCCGGGTGCGGCCTGGTCCCTTTACCCGCTACGAACACCCCGAGCCGGATCTGGCCGACCGGCGTGAACCGCTGCTGGCTGAGGAACGGCTGGATGGGCATCACACGGCTCCCTTGGCATCCGGATCGGCGTGGCCGGTCCCCGCCGTGTCCGGCGTGCCGGGCACGGCTCCGCTGTCGGCGCGGTGGTCGGCCCCGCTGTCGGCGCGTGGACCGGTGTGGTGGCCGGGGCGGCGGGCGGCGGCGGTGGCCGCGACGGGCCTGCAGGGGGTGAGGGTGAGCCGGTGGGCGTACCGCGCGACCGGCACCAGGGAGGTGAACGCCGCGAACGCCTGCGGCCCGGCCGGCAGCGGGATGAACCCGTACCGGTCCCGGCGCAGGTTCAGCACCGCGGTGCCGGCGAACTCGGGCACCTCGATCTCGGTGTCGTCGGGCAGCCGCATCGCGTGCCCGTACCGGATCGCGGCCAGCTGCAGGACGTTGTCGCGGTACCGGGCGCTGGCGGGCTTGGTGAGGGAGGTCTTCAGGTCCAGCAGCCACAACCCGCTGGGAGTGTGGATCTTGTCCGGGGTGCGGCCCCGGAACCGGGGGTCGGGGTCGGACCAGTCGCTGGTGAACTCCAGGTGCACCATCAGGTCGGCGGTTGCGCCATAGCGCACCGGGCCGCGGCCGAACACGGTGATCTCGGTGGCGAACACATCCTGGGGCACCACCACCCCGAAGTCGCGCATCCACCGGCGGTAGCTGGCCAGGAACGGCAGGACCTGCGGCGGCGGGGTGCCGGGGCGGCCCAGCACCATGCCCTCGGCGGCATGGTGGACCGCGCTGCCCAGCTGCATCCGCTCGTCCCACACCCGCCGGAACTCCCGCGTGGCGCCGGAGATGAACTGCGCCAGCGTCGCCGGGGTGCGCGCCGCGCGGATGGCCTGCGGCAGGTGGTCCATCACATAGCGCGCGGTGACCTTGGCCGCCGCCGGGGCCAGCGCGGGCTTGGCCCATTCGGCGAGCACGTTGGTGCATGAGGGCACCAGCACCCCATCCAGCGGATCCTGGTAGTAGCGGCCGTTGCGGGTGGCGCGCGCGTACCTCGGCTCGGTCATCGGCGCCGCCAGTCTCGCGCGCGGCAGGCCCCGGCCGGCTGGCGGGCCGCCGGGGGTGTGCCGGGCGGTGCTGTGCCGGGCGTTGCTGTGCAGCAGCTCACGACGCCTCAGCGTCCGGTGCCGCGCCGCGCCCGCTCTCAGAGATGTGGGGCGGGTCAGCGGAGGCCTCTGCCTGGCCGGTCTGCCCGCCGTCACCGGCGATGCCGTCGCCGTCGTCTTGGCCGAGCGTGTCGCTGGGGTCGGCTCCGGTGTAGGCGACTCCGGCGATGATCGCCTTCTCGATCGGGCTGGGCTGGTATCCCAGCGCGACCAGGAACGACAGGTACTGCGCGGCGGTAGAGCGGGGGCAGTGCGGATTGCCGCGGTCGGTGCGCCAGGTGTTGCGGCGTTCACCGGTGTCCTGGACGATCTGGTGTTCGAACGCCGCGGCGATCTCGGCCAGCTGCATCAGCGCCAGCCGGTCGGTCGGCAGCTTGGCCAGCCCCTCCAGCACCCGGGGACGTGGCTTGCGCGTCAGGTCGGCGAACAGCGGTTCGGTCTTGGCCGACCCCAGGCACTCGGCGACCGGTTCCGGGCGGCTCATCATCATCTGCGTGATGAACACCGTCACCTGCTTGGGGGCCTTCTTGCGGCCCAGCAGCTGCTCGGCGAGCCACCGGCGGCGGACCTTGCCCGCAGCGATCCACTCGCGGTTGTAGCGGGCGACCGTGCCCGCCGAGGGCCCTTCGGGGGGCCGTCGTGCCGGGGCTTGGGGCACCTGCAGCTGGGCGTGCCCGTGGTCATCGGGGGCCGTGCAGTAGTGGACGCCCTCGCTGGCGCCATAGGGTGACAGGACCGCGATGTCGCCGGGGCAGGACCGGTGCGTCTGCGGGGTCAGCCTCTCACCGTCGTGTTCGAGCGCCGACAGGCGGCAGGAGCCGGGCGGGAGCTCGGTGTACGACAGGGTCACGGTGATGCCGTCGGCGATCAGCTCGGCGCGCCGCCGCAGCAGCGCGGCCACCCCCGGCCGGGCGAAGTCGTGCCCGAACGCCACCGGGTCCAGGCACAGATAGCCGGGCTCGGTGCTGTAGGGGCCGCAGAAGGCCCGGTGCCCGGCGCAGTCGGCGTGCGCCTGCGGCGTGAGCTCGGTGCCCTCACCGTCCCGCAGCTCCGCCAGGTCCACCGCCCCGTCCGGGATTTCCTCGATCACCTGGACCCCGGCCTCGTGCAGGCCGGCGATGGCCTGGGCGCGCAGGACGCGGTCACGGCGTTCTTGCAGCAAGATCTCCGCGGCATGCTCCAGGTCACTGCCCCGGGCCATCGTCGCCAGCAGCCTCTGGGTGGCCCGCCGGTCGTTATCGTCATCGCCGGTGAACTGGGCGAGCAGCTCGATCCCGCGCAGCCCGCAGTCCTGCGGGGCGGCCTTGGCCTGCGCCACGGTGTCGGCGCTCAGCCGGCCGGCCGCCAGCGCACGATCGACGTCGTCGCCGCTCAGCCCGGTCCGCTTGCCGATCTCGCGGCGGGACAGGCTGCTGGCGGCGGCGCCCTGGATGGCGGCGACCTGCTCCCACAGCCGGTGGTTCTTGCGCAGGTCCGGGTGGTTGAGGCGGTACATGGTCAGGAACTTCTGGCCTGCCTTGCTGGCCTGGTCTGCAGGCTGCAGGCTGTAGGGCGCCTCGGCCAGTCCGGCCTGCAGCGCCGCGTAGTACCGCCGGTGCCCCTCGACGATGATCACCGCGGTGGGGTCGGCGGGATCAAGGCGCACCGTCAGCGGCACCTCGATCCCGAACGCCGCGATGTCCTCGACGAACGTGGTGTTGAGGTCCAGGCCGTCGCGGACGTTGTCGGGGTCGGGCTTGAACCGCGACAACGGCAGCATCGGCTGCTCCAGCAGCACCTCGCCGGACGCCTCGGCGGCCTCCCGCCGGCTCAAGCCGGTGCCAGTAGCGGTGCCGGTGTCGTCGGCGCCGGGGCTGGTGTCATGGTCGGCAGCAGCGGTCACCTGTGCGGTCACCTCGCTTGCGCCGCCCTGCAGAGTCGCTGGACTCGCCATGTGCTGTCCGCCTTTCTGGAGTGATCGTCTTTGAGTCGAATGGGTGTGTCGTCTTTCCGGGCGGGCAGCAGGGCAGCCTTACCGCAAGCGGGCGCGTCCACCGGTGAGCGCAGCGAGCCCGCGTGGACGCGGCCGCGCGGTGAGGCAGGCTGCCGCACGCTGGAAAGACGACGACGAAGAAGAGCAGTGCCGGGGGCTTTCACGTGCGGGCCGGTGGCCCGCCGCCGCGCCAGGCGTCGGTTCACGCAGATGACGCCGTCGCCGCACCCGCCCCGCGGTCACCGCCGGACAGAAGCGGGCACCGGCCCCCGGTCCCGGCGGCGGCTGCTCACGGCGCGGAACCGGCGGCGTGGAGGCCGGTGCGGCAGTTAGGGTGGTGAGGTGACGGCGCGGGCGGGGCGGCCGCGTCCGGGGGAGCGCCGGTGGGTTTCGAGGGCGGCGGCGAGGCGGTCGTAGGCCTCGCGGGTCCGCACGGCGCTGGCGATCGCCGTCCACACCAGGCCGCCGGCCGGGTCGGCGGGTGTGCCGGGCTCACCGCGGATGCCCATCACCGTCGGCACGGTGGTACCGGATGGTGGCCGGTTGCGGTGGGCCAGGATGACCGTGGGGGTGCCGTGCCCGGGAATGTAGGCGCCGGAGGTGTCGATCACCCAGTACAGATCGAGGCAGGCCAGGAACTCCTCGACGTAGCGGCGGCCGAACTCGCGTTTCATGAAGGCGTTGCTGGTGAGCTGGGCACACCAGCCGCCAGGCGACAGCAGCCCGTTCATCAGCACATGGAAGGGCAGCGCCAGGCTGAACCGGCCGGTGCACACCTGCCGGTACCGCGCCCGGACCGCCTCGCGGGTCCGGGGATCGTTGCAGCTGATGTAGGGCGGGTTGGCGATCACCACGTCGTAGCGGCCGCGGGCCAGCAGCGGCTCGTCCTGGTCCAGCAGCGCGTCGGCGGCCGCGACGTGCAGCGGCAGCGCCGCCAGCTCGGCCGCGGCCGGCTCATGCCCCCAGCTGCGCAAGATGGCACGCGCCAGGACCAGCAGCCGGTAGGCGGCAACTGCCGCGGCGTAGCCGTCCAGGTCGACACCGTGCACGGTGTCCAGCGCGGCATGCACCCGCTCCAGCGCCGGGGTGGACGCCGGCAGCTTCGGGCCGGTGTCGCGGCTGCTGCGGTACGGCCCCAGATGCTGGCGGGTATGCGCACGTATCAGCGTCGCGATGAGGATGTGGCCGGTGCCGCAGGCCGGGTCGATCATCTGGATGCGGGGGCCGCGCGCGGTGTACGCCCGGTCAAAGGCGATGTCCAGCAGCAGCTCGCTGACGAACCGGGGTGTCTGGCACAGCGCCCGCTCACGGCGTGCCTGCACGCTGAGCTGCTGGTACAGCTCTCCCAGCAGGTAGCCGCCCTGCTGGGGGCGGTCGCCGGCGGTGACCGGGTGCCGCGCCCACAATCCGGTGACCTCGGCGGGTGCGGCGGTGCCGTAGGAGAGGTTGACCGCCGGGTCGGTCAACGGCGCCAGCGCCGGATGCGCCCCGGCGAGCCGGTCCAGATCACCACGCAGATCACCGGAGAGGCTGAGCAGGCCTGCGGCGGCGGCGTGCTGGATCAACGCGGCCGAGTGCACCAGGTGCGCGGCGGCCTGCGCGGTCATCGCCCCGGTCAGCTGTTGGGTGACGGCCCGCACGTCGGCGGGCAGCGGCCCGTTGCTCACCGGGTGCCTCACGACCGTCCCCGCACGGGCAAGCCGTGCGGTCCTGCGCTGTGCCGTCCCGCGCTGTGCCGGTGCTCGCGGCGGCGGTGCGCAGCCGCGGTGATGCAGGCCGGTGGCCGGTGGAGCAGTTCGCACTCGCGGGACTGCGGGGCCGCCCAGGCGCCACCGGCGCCCGGGCGCCGCCAGGTGATGAACGACACCGGTGGCGTGAACAGATCGGGCACCGGGTGGCGTGCGTGGGTGACGCGGACGGCGTCGTGGCCGGGCGCGGGGCGGATGACGTCACCCGGACGGACGTTCAGGATCCGGAACGGGGGGACCGGTGAGGGCATGGGACTCCTTGTCTTGTGGCTGTGCAGGGGCCGTCCGGCACGCCGCAGGTGCCGCCTGGGCTGCTGGCTCACCCGGCGTGGATCGCGGGGCATGGTGTGCGGATTTGCCGCCGAGCGGTCGGCGGGAGAGGCGGCAGCGGGTCCGTGCCCGTGCGGGGGTGAAGGGGCGTCGGGCAGGTGCAGGGGCCTGGTCAGGCGGCCAGGGCGTGGCCGATCCGCTCGGCCAGCCAGTGCGCGACGTTCACCGAGACCGCGTTGCCGGTCAGCAGCCCGCCGATGTCGCGGATCCTGGTGTCGGCGCTGGTGCGGGTGAGCACCCACCGGTGCGCGGGCGTGAACCGCTGGGCGTAGGCCTTCTCGGCGGTCCCCAGCATCCGCACTCCGCAGCCGTCCACGGTGCCGTCGGCTCCCGGGACGACCAGCATGTGATGGTTGCCCTGCCCGGTGACCGCAGGGATCGGCCCGTCCAGCCCGACCACGCCGCCGTGCTTGCGGGTGATGGCCAGGAACGGCGCGCCCTGCAGGGTGCCGAGCCCGGCCTGGATACCGGCCCGGGTGCGGTCGGCATACGGGGTGCGGGTCTTGCGGTGGGGGCGTCCGTCACCGACCAGGGTCAGCGGCCGCGACCAGTCGATTCCCGGCCTGATCGGGCGGGTCACCGGCTCGCACGCCAGCCCGCACCCAATCTTCGGGCACACGTAGTAGTAGGCGCCGCGGGCACGTCCGTAGGCGCCGACCAGGTGACCGGCGTAGCGCCGGGCGGACCGCTTCCACAGCCGCCGCCCCTGGACCGGCCCGCAGGCCGGGCACAGCACATCGGGGCGCACCTCCAGATCGATGTCGATCCCTCGGCGGGTCAGCACGAACAGCAGCCGGTCACGCAGCTGCGGGGCGGCCGGATTGCCGGGGCCGGACAGATGGGCGGCGTTCACCGAGACGATCTGGGCGGTGTAGCCCATGAGCTCGAACACATGCAGCCACCCGGCGAACAGCTCCCAGCGGGTGGCGAAGTCCAGGACGTTCTCGCCGCACACCACCTCGGGACGGTGTACCTCGGCGTACCGCACCAGGCACCACGCGGTCATCCTGGTCTTGGTCCAGGGGTCGGTGCGCTGGCTGGCGGTGCTGCGGCGGCCCGACGGCGACCCCTCGGTGCAGATCGGCGAGGCGACCAGGACCGGGGAGCGGGGCATGGCGTGCATGTCGAGCCGGGCGACGTCCTCCACC
Source organism: Actinomadura graeca (assembly GCF_019175365.1). Classification (NCBI taxonomy): domain Bacteria; kingdom Bacillati; phylum Actinomycetota; class Actinomycetes; order Streptosporangiales; family Thermomonosporaceae; genus Actinomadura; species Actinomadura graeca. The sequence continues at coordinate 8,512,135 of NZ_CP059572.1, forward strand.
AGCCCCCGCACCCACGGCCAGTTCGCCCGTACGGTGTCGATGCAGGCCCGCATGTGGTTCACCGCGATGACCGGGCGGGTGCCGGCTTCGACAAAGCCCGCCATGTCCCCGCCGCCGCCGGCCAGCAGATGGGTCGACTCGATTCCCATGATCTCCTCGTCGATGACGTCGCCGGCATGGGCCTTCCGCCTGAGGCCCCGGCCCGTGCTGGCAGGTCGCTGTGCGGGCACGGTCACGGCATCTCCAGGCGCCAGCCGCGCGCGCTCAAGGGGCGCGGGCCTCACGCTCGGCCCGTCGGCGCCCGCTGCACCCGGCTCGGGCGGTGGTGTGCCGGTGACCCCGGCCGGGAAAGGTGTCCCGGGCCGGCGCGTTCGGTGAAGTCAGCGATCACCACCTCGGTCGGGGGCGGGGTGCTGTGCCACTGCCTGTCGTAGCCGGAGGTGTCGATCCCGATGCTGGGCTCCAGCCGAATCCCGGTTTCGGTGGTGAACCGCCGATAGTGCGGCCCGGGTTCGTCCAGGTAGCGCTGCTTGCCGCTGTAGCTGAAGGGCGCCGAGTCCTGCGGGACCAGGAACACGCCTTGGCGGGCGAGGTCGGCGGCGATGTCGATGACGTGCAGTTCCAGCCGGCTGCCCCGATACCGGGGTCCTCTGCGGCCCGAACGGGGCAGCCGCCCGAACGGCGGATTGGCGATCGCGCAGTCGAACCGGCCCAGACCCAGGGCGGGCACCTCGAAGATGTCGGCGACGATCCACCGGGCCTGCGGCAGGATCTTGCGGCCGACGGCGGCATAGGCGGGGTTGCGTTCAATGCACACCAACTGGCGTGCGGAATCGCCGTTGGAGTTTGGGGTCACGTCCCGGCACTGCCAGCACAGCCGTCCGATGCCGGCGCCGAGATCGATGATCCGCTCCCCGTGCACGTGCAGCGACAGATCCCGTGCCAGGCCCAGCGGTGTGAAGAAGGCGCCGTCCACGGGGCTGGCCGCCGTGGCCGATTCCTGCCAGCGCTCCAGGACGAACCACTTCTCCTCATCGGTCAGGTCTCGTTCCAGCGCGACCAGTTCGCACGCCTGCAGATGCCGTGTCGCCTGGCGTCTGGTCAATGCGGCCACAGGGGTCTCCCGCGGTGCTGTCAGTGGCGAGAACGCACGCACGAGTGCGCCTGGGTGAAGGTGCGGATCCGCTCGCGCCCGCGGCGCGGTCTGTGGGCCGGGCAGCGGGGTGTGCCGCTGTTGCGGCGGTCAAACCCTGCGCAGCGGTCGCCGCAGGCGCTGCCAGGCCCTGGCGGCGGCCCCGGCTGGCTGGCGCAGGTTCTGGTGGTCGGCGAGCAGGTGCCGGGCGGTGGTGAGCACTTCGGTCAGGGCGTGCGAGATGACCTCCCGGCCGCCGGGCGCAGCGCCGTTGGCCGGGGCGATGAAGGTGGTGATGTCGATGGGTTCGGAGGCCAGTCGCGTCCACGGCGCCTGTGCGAGGGTGACGGTGATGAGCACCTCGTCGTAGTCGGGATCGGCCAGCGGCCACACATTCACGCCGGTGATCAGATGCCCGGCGTCCCCTCGCCCAGGGACGTGCTGTTCAGCGACCTGGTCGGCGGCGTTCACGACGACCACTTCCAGGTCGGTGCCGGTCGCCACGGCGCAGTAGGCGCCGCCCTGGGCCGGGGGGGCGCAGGGAGCGGTAGTACTGGTCGGTCCAGTCGATCACCTGGGTGTCGGTCGGCTGGAAGATCGGGGCGGCGGATCTGGTGAACATCTGTATCGGCCTCGCGTGGTGCACGCGGCAGGCTGTGCCCGGCGTGCCAGGGTGGAAGGCGGTGAGGGCCGAAGGGCATTGCGCCCCTGCCGGGGAGAGGGTTGTGCGGGTGCCTGGCGGGCGCTTCGGCCAGGCGGGACCAGAGCAGGTTCCCGTGCCCGGCATGCGCATGCCGGTGCGGGTAGCGGAGGGTGGCGGCGCGCCTTGGCCGCGGCCGGGATGACCGGCCACCTCCGGTGGCCGCCGGCGCGAAGGCGGAACGGGGGCCGGGCCGGTCAGGTGGCGTGGGCCAGGGCGTTGTCGAGGATCTGGTTGAGCACCTGGACGGTCTTGGAATCCAGCTTGTCCACGCCGCCGGTGATGGCGCGTTCGGCGTTGCGGTCGGCGCGGCTGGAGCCCCGGACGGTTTTTAGATGGTGGGTGTAGGTGTTGATCGCCGCGACCACGCCGTAGGCGGTGCCGGCCCAGGGCGCGACCCGCTCGTCGTGCCTCCACAGGCCCTCCAGGTCGGCGCGCTTGCGGTCGGCCCGGGCGCGGCTGTGCTTGGTGTCGCGGCCGGGGGCGGCTTCGACGGCCAGGAACCGGTCCCACTGGCGGTCGCTGACCGGGATCTGGCACAGGGCGGTGATCTGGCGGGCGAAGTCCTGCTCGACCTGGTGGACGATGTCAAGCGCCTGCCGGACCTGGGTGATGCTGCCGAGCGAGTTCCGCGAATGCCTGATCTTGATGCGGCCGGTGCCGGGCTCGGTCAGTGCCGCCGACAGGGTGTTGTCGCACACCACCAGCTGGGCGCCGCGGACGTAGGTCGTCGACAGCGTCCCGTCCAGGCTGGTGGCGCCGGACAGGAACGGCCGGAACCTCACGCCCTCGGGGGTGTCGCAGCTGCCGGGCATCTCCACCTGGACCCAGGCGCGTGCGCCGCCGTCCAGCAGTCCCGCCGAGCCGATCCGCAGGTCGCTGTCCAGCAGTAGCCCGAAGTTCTTCAGCAGCCACTGGCGGTACTGGTGGATCTGGTATCCGTGCTTGAAGTACTCGAAGATGCTGTCGGTGCCGGGGCTGGTGCTGTCGGCGCGGATGATGGCCTTGCGGTCGTGGTCGACCTTGGTCCGCAGCATGCCGCCGGGGGTGCGGTAGGTGACCGCGATCTTGATGCTCTCGACGGCCTCCCAGCCGAACAGGCGCCGTTGCACGTCTTCGATCGGGATCGGGCCTGGGTAGTGGTTGGGCTCGGTGCCCTGGTCGTCGGCGCGGTAGTGCCAGGCGGTTCCGCGTTCGTCGGTGAAGCCGATCAGTGTGTTGGTGTTGAGCCAGGCGGACGTCTCACGGGACATGGGTTCTCCTGTCGATCGGCCGGATTCGGCACGGACATGGGTTGCCTGGTGCAGCGGATGGTGAATGCCGGGAAGGCCGGCCCATGGCGGTCCGGGCGGCGGCCGGGCGGCCGCGTGCCGGGACCGCCGAGCGAAGCTCGCCCCGTCCCCTGGGGTGGGATCGGGGTGCGGGGCGTGGCGGATGCGGTGACCGGTTTTTCCGCGGGCCGGTCGTGCCCGCTCACGCTGTTTCGGCGCGCTGCCGCTGGCGGGTCACAAGGCAGGATGTGCCGATGCCGCACTGGCGCCGCGCGGTGATCGTGCGGCGGCCCAGGCGGCGATGTCGAAGGGCCGGCGGTATTGCAGTGCCCGCAGGATGTGATCGGCGCCGGGGCGTGCCTGGTGGTCCAGGTCCGCCAAGGTCCATGCCAGCCGCAGCACCTGGGCGGCGCCGGTGCTGCTGAGCTCACCGCGCTCCTGCGCGCGCCGCAGGCAGCGGGCGCCGTACTCGCTGGGGCGAAAGTCGGCGTGCAGCGCACGCCGCGAGACCTGGGCATTGCACGACCATCCGGTCTCGTCCAGCCGTTTACGGGCGCGGTCGCGGGCTTCACCAACCTGGTCGGCCAGCGCCGCGGTGGCCGGTGCCGTGCTGGCCGGTGCCGTACTGGTGGCGCCCGCTCCGGGGTGTGCCGTGCTGGCCGGGGTGGGGTTCTGGTCGCCTGCCGACGGTGGTGAGAGGGTGTCCGCAGACCTGGCGGCAGGCAGGGCGGAAAGGTGCACGTGCAGGTCCAGGCGTGCAAGCAGGCGGCCGGGGATGCGCGCGTGATGGCCGCGCAGCTGCCCGGGGGTGCAGCGGCAGTGCGCGGGCCGATCGGCTCGGCAGGGACACGGGGTGAGGGTTGCCGCCAGCACGAACCGGGCGGGGAACCGGCAGTGCCCATGCGGGCCCAGCGTGTCGACCGCGCCCTGAACCAGGACGCCGGGCAAGGCCGCCAGTACCGCGGCCGGCAGCCGCTGCAGATCGTCGGCGCGCAGCACCCCGTGGTGGGCCAGCGACACCACCCCCGGCCGGTGCAGATCATCGGGGCCGGGCTGGTGCCCACGCAGCCCCGCCGGCCCCGTGCCGGGGGTCAGGTAGGCGACCGGAGGCCGAATGGCAGCGGTTCGGCCGGGGCCGCGCAGGCCGGCCACCGAGCGGATCACCGCCACCTCCAGCTCGGCCTGGGGATCCAGTGGCGGCAGCACATCGGCGAGCCGGTCGGCCAGGATGCGGGCGCCGCTGCCGGGGGCGCCGTACACCATCAGGTGGTGGCCGCCGGCGGCGCTGGCGGCCAGCGCCAGCACGGCGGAGTCGGGGAGTTGGGTGTCGGCGAGGTCGGCCTGGCGGGCACCGGTCAGCCCGCCGGGGCCGCCGGGCGGCGGCAGGACCGGCGGGGCGGGCGGGGCGTCGGGTCCGCCACCGGGAGGGTCACCGCGCAGCAGCGCGACCAGCCCGCGCAACGTCCGCGCGGTCACCACCCGCACACCGGCCACCAGCCGGGCCTCGGCGGCGTTGGCCGCCGGCACCACGATCGTGCCGATCCCGGTGGCGGCAGCGTGCCGGGCCGCGGCCACCGCCCCGGGTACCGCGCAGATCGCGCCACCTGCGCCGAGTTCACCGAACAGCAGCATGTCCGCGCATGCCTGCCTGGGCAGGACGCCGTTGGCGGTCAGGACCGCGACCGCGACCGGCAGGTCCAGCCCGGTACCCGGCTTGGCCACGGCGGCCGGCAGCAACGACACCGTGACGTGCCGCTGCGGCCAGTCCAGCCCGCTACTGGCGATGGCATCGCGGACCCGTTCCTCGACACCGGCCGCGGCGTCGGCGGGCAGGCCGTGCACCTGCAGTCCTGGCACGCCGGGGGTCAGGCATGCCTGGACCTGCACGGTGAAGGTGTCGACGCCGATGAGGGATACAGCCTGCAGGCAGGCGGAGCCGGCCATGCTTGTCCTCCAGAAGGTGTAGAGAGCCCTTGAGACCCGGGTGCAGCTGTGCGACCTTGCTTGCCGCCGGAGTCGGGCCGGTTAGCTGCACAGGCCCATCAGGCTGGAATACCGGCCCTCGTCGAAGCTGCGGATGAAGGTGATGACGGCGGGCGGCAGTGGCTCGGCCTACGGCAGCGGCCCGGCCAGGCCGCCGCGGTGCACGCTGACGCGCTTGTCCTCTCCGTTGACGCGGACAAACACGCCAGCCACCAGGCCGTCGCTGAGATAGCGGGCCAGCTGGCACCGCTCAGCGCTGTTCAACCGGCCGGTGCAAGCTGTGTTCTCGCAGGCGGCGGGCGATTTGATCGGCATCGTCGGGCAACTGTGCCAGCCGTTCCCTGATCGCGGCCGCGATTCGAAGGCCCAGGCGATTGTGCGCGACGAACTTGTACAGGGGGTTCGTCGCCCGGACCGGCAAAGGGGGCGGCGGGTCCGGCTGGGCCGGTGGGCGCCCACGTGCGTAGGCCGCCGGACGAGAGAAGCCAACCGGTCCAGCGCAGTCAACTCGCAAGGCCACTCCGCCACGCGCAAACACCTAGTGTCGGCCAGGAAGGCCAGCCACTGCGCCCGGCTTACGTCCCGAGCGCTGTTGCGGCGGCACCGGTGTTCCTGGTCCGTAAGGGCACCCTGCACGAGTACATCTACCTAGAGCACGGCGGCGCCCTGATCATCGCAGCGTTTGTGTCGTCGCTGGTGCTCAACCGAGGCGACGGTCCGGATGCGGCGACCACCGTCAAAGGGTTCCGCCACGAGAGCCTAGCGCCAGGCCACCACAACCGAATTATTGGCGAATGGGAATCCGGTCGGTTGGCGTGCGCCTGAGAACTGGGGTGTTTGCGTCGTAGTGGACTTCGGTGCCTAACGGGTCGCAGCCATGGAACGGATAGCCTCCTGATATGTCGGCGTCGGATACGGCATGCGATCTTGGAGGCGTACTGTGGGTGTCAGTCTCAGCAAGGGCGGCAATGTCTCGCTCACCAAGCAGGCACCGGGGCTGACCGCGGTCACCGTCGGGCTTGGCTGGGACGTGCGGACCACGACGGGGACGGACTTCGACCTGGACGCCTCCGCGCTGGTGCTGGACGCCTCCGGGAAGATCCTCACCGACCAGCATTTCGTGTTCTTCAACAATCTGCGCACGCCGGACGGCGGGGTCGAGCACACCGGCGACAACACCACCGGCGCGGGCGAGGGCGACGACGAGTCGATCAACGTGGACCTCACCGGCGTCCCGGCCGAGTGCGAGCGGATCGTGTTCCCGGTGTCGATCTATGACGCCGACAACCGGCACCAGAACTTCGGCCAGGTCCGCAACGCGTTCATCCGCATCGTCAACCGCGCCGACGGCAACGAGCTCGCCCGCTTCGACCTCACCGAGGACGCCTCCACCGAGACGGCCATGGTGTTCGGCGAGCTCTACCGCCACAGTGGCGAATGGAAGTTCAGGGCCGTCGGCCAGAGAGACGCCTCCGGACTGGCCGGTATTGCCCTGGACTTGGGTCCAAAGTCTTCCACGATGAGGGAAGGGGCCTTGATGGGCGGAGACCGCCACCGCTCCGGCTGCCCCTGAGAACAAGGCGGCGGCTCTCCTGCGGGAACAGGAGAGCCGCCAGTAGGAGTCCGAGTCCCAACCAGCCATGGATGAGAACAGGAGCACCTGCAATGAGGCTACGCCGTCGCTTGCCAAGCGCTAAACCCCGTCAGGAGAGATCACCAAACTCTGAGCCGCTACTTACGTTACGAGCACTGCTGCTTACGGCCGTCGCAGTTACCGCTGGAGGAGTCGCAGCCATACATCCTGTTTTGGCCCCTCCGATCCTCGTCGGGGTGGGCGTTCTCACCCTTCTCCACAAGATCACAAGCTGATTCTGTGCACCTCTTGCAGGTTCGGCTACCACAGCGTCCTCACAGACCGGGGCTCGCTCTCCCAGTCGTCGCTGCGCCCTGTCTGATCCACAGCTCGCTGCGGCGCTCTTCGGCGTCATTAGGTGTCCTGGAGTGCTGTGACTGCCAGGGTGACCGGACGTCCCTGCGCTGCGCTGTTCCTGTGTTGTCAGGTTCGGTTGGTGCGGTCGACTGCGGCGCGGCGGGTGGCGGCGGGGCGGCGGTCGTAGGCGGCGGTGGTGGTGGCCGAGGCGTGTCCCACCAGCTGCTGCACGGTCGCCAGGTCGACACCGAGGTCCAGCAGGCGGCTGATGAAGGTGCGGCGGAAGTCGTGGGCGCTGAGGTCGGGCACACCGGCCTGCACCGCGCGGCGGGTGACGATCCGGCCGATTCCGTTGGAGGTCATCGGCTGCGCGGTGATGTTGCCCCAGCGGTCGAAGGCCGGGAACAGCGGCCCAGCGGGGCGGGCCGCCGTCAGCCAGGCGCCGAGCTGCGCGGCGGCGGTCTGGGTGAGGTAGACCTCGCGTTGCTTGTCGCCCTTGCCGGTGACCAGGAGGGTGCGGGTGCCGGGGGAGTAGTCGTCGCGGACGGCGAGAGCGAGTTCCTGGCGGCGGCAGCCGGTGGCATCCAGGGTCTCCAACAGCGCGGCGTCACGCAGGCCCAGCAGCGTCCCCTCGCCCAGGGCGGTGTCGACGAGCCGCTGCTGTTCGTGGGCGGCGAGGAGCCGGCCGGTGGTGACGCGGACGCCCTTGACGGCTTTGACCTCGCGGGCGCGCAGGTAGTCCTCGGCGGTCATCTGGCCGAGCAGGAACGCCTGCTTGAGCGTCATCCGCAGGGCGGTGAGGTGCTTGTTGCGGTAGGACGGCGCCCAAGGCGCCCCGCCAGGTCTGGTCTGGGTGTGGAGCAGGGTGCGGATGACGGCGGTGTGCTGGTAGCGCAGGGCGCTCCAGGCGAAGTGCTGTCCGGCGGGGGCGGGTGGTTCGAGGTCGAGGCGGACGGCCCACAGCCCGGCGATGCGGTCCAGGCATCCGGCCATGGCGCGGCGGCTCTCGCCGCCGGCGACGGTGGCCAGGTACACCAGGTACGGGTTGTGCGCGGGCGGGGGAGCGGCCGCGGCGGTGAGGATCAGTTCGGCGCCGTCATGATCGTGTTCTGGGAATTGCCATTCCCGTGCGTCCACGGCAAGCGATGGGGCGCGGGGCGGCGGGGGTGCCGCCGCGGTGTCGGCCGTGCGGCCGACTGGGTTGGAGGCGTCCACGCCCTCAGTCCGCCCGCACTCGTCTGGCGGCGCCGTGCGCGACCTCGCACGCGAGCCGTTCCTCGGTGATCTGGGGGTAGTCGGGCCAGATACCTCCGTGGGAGGAGTGGTTGCCGATCTCGACGGTGCCGATCTGCCGCCCCCTGAGGACGACGGCGTACTCATCGACGTATCCGTCGTGGTGGTCGGTCAGGAACGCCTGACCGACCACCTGAGGGCTTCGTACGCGCCGACCCCGTTCCATGATCTTGATCTGAGGGGGGATGCCCTCGTCGTTCCATGCCACCACCTGCGCGGACAATGCGCTCACATCGACTCCCTGCGGCAGGATGCTGATCGGGTGAAGGCTCCGGTTGATGAAGCATGTGAGAGTTCTGCATGGTCGACGCCAGCGGGCTATCAGGGCAGGACACGAGATGGCGCGCAGGCGGCGTGTTCACCTGCGGCGGCGGTTGCGGGAAGTGCCGCGGCGGACGGAGTTGCGCCGGGTGCGTCGACGGCGCCTGGACCGGCTCTGGCGGGGCAGGCCGAGGTCCTCGCTGGTCAGCAGGTAGACCACAACCTTGATCAGGATTGCCGCGAGGAGGGCGAGGGCGGCGACGAGAGTGAAGCTGAGCTGCAGCACCAGCCCGATGGCCAGGATCCCGCTGGCACCGGCGCCGACCCATGCGGTACCGGCCCTCCTCCACTGGGCACTGTTCGGGCGATGCCGGTGGCGTGTGCCGTGAGGGTGTGCAGCCGAGCCACCGCCGGTACCCCTGCGGTCGTGAGAGCGGACGTGGACGGTTCCGTGTCTGGTGTGACGGTCGTGGGCCTTGACCGACCCCGCGCCCGCCAGCCTCCGCTTGGCCGCCGGAGCATTCCTGCCAGGCGTCACCTTGTTCTTGGGGGTGGCCCTGGGAGCGGGATCGGGCTTGTTCTGCACGGGCTTATGCGGCGGCACGGGGTGATCCTTTCCGATAACTGCAGTTAGCTGGTGGCAGCTAACTGAGTTAATTCATTAACTTGCGCCATAGGCGCTGCTAACCGGCCGCTGACCTGCGGAAGTTAGGTGAGTGAGTGAGTTAGGCCAGTGGGGCGCAGACCCCGTTCAGGGCCCTGCCAGGCCCGATTCGAGGGAGATGGGGCCTCACTCACTCACTCACTGGTCGTGGCCGGGTGCGGGGATGTCGCGCTTGGCGAGGGCGTGACGGACTTCGGCCGGGTCCAGCCGAAGGACGTTGCCGGTGTTGGTGACCCGGACCCCCAGCTGGGTCAGCCAGTCACGCAACTGCACGCCGGTCAGGGTGAGGTAGGGGCCGTACGCGGGCGCCAGCTCGCGCAGCAGCACGGTGACGTCGGCGAGCCGGATGCGTTCGGCGCCCAGGACTCGGTCGAGATCGGCCAGCAGGTCCTGGGCGTGCCGGCCGGGCCGGAACCGGTCGGTGCCCGGCACCGCGCGGCCACCGCGCTCGATCTCGGCCAGGGACCGCTCGATGATGGGGGTGACCTGGTCGTTGCTCTTGTCGGCGCTGAGGAAGTACACCTGCACGATCTGCGAACGCTGCCCGGTGAAGCCTTTGACGACCGCGGTACCGCGGTCGATGCCGGGGATCAGCTCGGTAGCGCGGTGCCCGCTGGCGTAGGCGCCCTGCCCGAGCAGCGCGTCGTTGGCGTAGTGGTCGCCGACTGCGAACGCGATGCCGACCGAGCAGTTGCGGGTGATGGCGCGCGGCATCGAGTCCTTGGTGGGGGCCTGGGTGGAGGTGATCATATGAATGCCGCGCTTGCGGCCGAGCTTGACGATGTCGATGTACAGCCCCGAGATCTCCTCGCCGTAGCGGGGATGCTGGAAAGCGACGTGCGCCTCCTCCAGCAGGCACACCAGCGGATGTAGCCCGATACCGGCGTCGGCCAGCGCCCGGGTGACCGCGGTGACCTCGTACTGCACCAGCAGGTCACCGCGCCGCTGCACGTCTTCGCTGAGTTCGAGCAAATCATCGCGGATCTGGGCGATGTGGGCGGCGTCGTCACCTCGCACGAAGCGTGAGCAGCGGGGTTGGAAGGCATCGAAGTCGTAGTTGGTATCGGGCACCCAGATGCGTAGTTCGGCGGCCGGGTCCAGCGCGACGCCGGCCATGATCGCGCGAGTGGCGCTGGACTTGCCCTGACCGGGCATGCCTCCGGTGATGGTGTTGCTGTCCATGATGGGCGCCGTGATCGGGTCACCGCGCAGGGTCCGGCCGAACGGGACGCCCTTGAACAGGTCGGTGGCCCCCTCCTCCAGCGGGGGATAGGGGCCGGCGCCCTCGGTCAGCACGCCTTTGTCGGCGATCCACAGATCCACGATCCCGGCCTCGCTGCCGGTGGTCGGCCACACCTCCTTGGCCAGCCGGTGCAGGCCGGTGGCCAGGTCGGCACGACGCCGCGCGATGCGCTCGGCGGTCACGCCGGGCGGCAGCCGCACGATCGCGTGAGTGCCGCGGCCGTCCCGCCGTGCCGGAGTGAGGTACTGCAACGGCAGGCCCTGCTTGAAGTGGGCGGTGATCTGCGGTATCCGCAACGCCTCCAGCGCCCGTGCGATTGTGGTCTCATCGATCGTCAGATCCACATCGGCGTCGGCGGCGCTGACCAGCCAACCAGGCGTGTGAGCCCGCGTGCGGCCCAGCGACCACAGCGCCGCCGCCATGGCGCACGGTGTGGCCAGCAGGACCGGCACCCAGATCGCACCGGCGACCACGATGAGGAACTGGACCAGGTGGGCCAGGCCCTGCACCGGAGCGGTGATCTGGCGAGGATCGTCGTTGGCGACCGCCACCAAGATCCCCGGCCCGATCAGCAGCACGGCCGCACCGGCCGCCAGCTTCGGCAGCGCTGAGACGATCTGCAGCGGTACATTCAGCAGATCCATCCGCCGATCATGACGATCCCGGCGAAACGCCGCGGCGCGTGCCTCCCATTCCAGCGTGGCCTGTTGGTCACCGCCCGCCTCGGCGGCGCGCAGCATCCGCTCATACCGGGCGGTGGTGCGGCTGTCCCACACCCGCCTGATCAACACCAGAACGCCGCCCGCCACATAGAGGACCTGGCGGACGGCAGTCTGGGTGTAGCGGTGCCCGGCGGCCTCGGCGAGCATCCCACGGACCGCGGCCACCGGCCCGAGGGGCGCATCGACCACCCGGCCCTCCAGCACGTCGAGGTCTTCAGGCTCAGCGATCTGGATTTCATCGTCGCTGCATCGCAGCAACTCGGTCGCGTGCTTAACCAGATCTACAGCGGGCGGCTCACGCTCTTCAGACGACTCCATCGGTGCCCTCCCTGCGGCGCCGTGGCCGCTGCGGGGCATCGGCTGGTCGCTTCGCATCACGGCATGCTGTTGACGCCGGCACCGGCGGCCTGGGGTTAGCGCGTCAGCTCGGCGGTGGCGCGGATCCTGGCGCGGATGGTCTTGGCGGTGGACGCCGACACCTCGCCCAGACCGGCGGCGGCGATCGCGCCCGCGAACTCAGCGCCCGTCGGCTGGCGCCGCAGACGCGCCATCTCGGCCTCAAACACCGGACCCGCCAGTTCGACCCACTCTTCGATCGGCCGGCGTGGCCTTGTTCTCCCTGCCGGACTACCGGCCCGGGGCCTGTGGCGACGCTGAGGTGAGCCGGTGTCGGCGCTGGCACGGCGGTGCTGGCGGTGGCGGCCTTGGCCGCCAGGATCGCTGCCGTTGTCGGCGCCGGAGCTGGCGGCGGCCACGGTATTGCCGCCAGCCGGCGGGTTCTGCCGACCGTTGCTGGCAGCATCACCGGCGGTGCTGGCGGCGGTGGCCGCCGGGCTGGTGGCGGTCACACCGCCGGTATTGCTGGCGCCAGAAGCCGAGCCCGTTGTGGCGCCGGGCCGCGGCCGGTGGTGTCGCCGACGAACCTCACCGGCTGGGCGGGGTGTGCTGGCGGAAGACCGGCCGCCGTGTCCGAGCACGAGCGCGCGGTGGTAGCGCACGGCCGTGACGCCGTCGGCGCCCGGGGGAGAGCGGAGCGGTGCTGCAGGCACTGCCCGCACCCTCGCAGGCGGGCGCGGTGTGCACACCTTGGTGTGCGCGCCAGTGCCCGCCCGGCCCGCGGGTGCGGGCACAGGGTCCGGCGACCACGGCGCGCTGATCGCCAGCTCGGCCAGGCCCGCGGCGTGGTACACCGCGCCGAGCTCGGCCATCAGCTGCCGCAGCATCCGGGGGTCATGCGCCAGCGGGGTGCGTTCGGTCGCGCGGGCCACGGCCTTCTCCAGCCGGGTCCGGGCCCGCCGGGCCCTCCACCCCCACGCGCCGGTCTGCTGGAGGTTGCGCAGCCGCAACCCCGCACGCACCACTCGGGTCCGGTGCCGGTGCGCCTCATCCTGCCCGGCGGCGCTGCCGGCGCCTGAGGCCAGCCCCAGCCCGACGGCGATTCGTTCGGCCGTGACCCGCCAGTGAATCCGCCGGCCAGACCGGCGCCGCCGCTGCAAGCGCATGTTGCGTTCCCAGCCCCAGGCGGCCACCGGCGGAGCCGTCAACCGCACCAAGATGACGGCGGTGTTGGGGTGGGCGGAGGTGACTTCGTGCGAGACCGACAACACCGCCGACACAGCGGTCAGCACCCACATCGCGACCCCGTCCCCACCGGGGCCGAACCCGGCGTGCATCGACTGGCGGGCACGGCGCACACACTGGATCGTCATCAGCTCGATGAACGCGAACGTGCCCGCCCGCAGCCAAACCGGCATCGCCAGCGCAGAGAACGTCTCCCACATCCCCTCCGCGCTGACCGCGGTCGCGATCGCCGCCGCGGCCAGATCACCCCCGCTGGTACCTCCCGCCCGCACCGGTGGTTTCGGCTCCGGCGGTACCCCCTGGCGCAGCGCCCGACGACGCACGCGCCGACCGCTGGCCCAGAACGCGACGGCCAGCACCGCCACCACCCCGGCACCCGCCGCACCGCACAGCACCAGGATCCAAGACCCGCCGTCCGGCTCCGCCATCGCCGTCTCCTTCCCGTGGGATCAGCGCATCTGTGATGCGAGCGCAGTCGCGGGCGGGGCCCGTCGGCGGCTACTCCTGGTGCGTCCGCAGTACCCCGGTCAGCAGGGGCGGGCGCTCATGTGCCGCCGGGGCGCTGCGGATGCGTCTCGGAGGTGCTCCGATGAGCCCGGGGCACCTCGCTGTGGAAAGCCCGCCCGAGGCCGACAGCAGCCAGCTCCAAGTGGCTCTGTCTCACTCCACGGGATCGGTCACGAAGAGTGAGCGATAGTGGGGCGGGCGGGTGTCCGGATGCGGGCGGGTATGACCGATGGCCTGCGGCGGCGGGGCGGACGGGTCGATGATGGCGGCCATGCCGGGCAGTGAGGAACCGCCACCGCCACCGCCACCTTCGGCGGCGGGGCGGCGGGCGATCGGCGCGGGGCGGATCTCGGGGATCGCCTCGACCGGTGACAACGCCAAGATCACGCAGACGGTATTGCCGCCCGATTCGCTGGGCCCGGCGGCACGTGTCCAGGCACCGCCTGGTCTGGTGAACGTGCCCGCGCAGCACCTGTTCGTCGGCCGCCGCGACGAGCTGGACGAGCTGGAGGCGGCGTTGCTGGCTCCCGGCGGGGTGGTGGTGGCCGCGGTGCACGGCCTGGGCGGGATCGGAAAATCCACCCTGGCCGCTCGCTACGCCGCCGGCCGCGGGGGCCGGTGGAACCCGGTGTGGTGGATCACCGCCGACGCCCCCCAGGCGGTACAGGCGGGTCTGGCCGCCCTGGCCACCGCGCTGCAGCCGGCGCTGGGCACTGTGCTGGCGCTGGAGGAGATGGCCGGGTGGGCGCTGGAGTGGCTGGGCTGCCACAGCGGATGGCTGCTGGTGCTGGACAACGTCACCGACCCCGCCGACATCGCCGCGGTGATGGACCGTGCCGCGGGCGGCCGGGTCCTGGTCACCAGCCGCCTGGGCCAGGGTTGGCACCGTTTCGGCGCCCAGGTGGTGCGGCTGGAGGTGCTGACCGAGGACCAGGCGGTGGACCTGCTCACCCGCATCGCCACAGGCGTGGACACCGGCGTGAGGGCGGGGCTGGAGGGTGCCAGGGAGCTGGTGGGGGAGTTGGGGTGCCTGCCGCTGGCCGTCGAGCAGGCGGCGGCGTTCCTGCACCAGAACCAGATGTCGGCGCGCGCGTATCTGGACCTGCTCGCCACCTCACCCGCCCGGGTGTACGACCAGGCCGCGGCGGGCGGGCAGAGCGGGCGGACGATCGCGCGGATCTGGCAGATCACCCTGGGCGCCCTCGCCCGGGACGCCCCGCTGGCGGGACCGATCTTGCGGATACTGGCCTGGTACGCACCCCAGGACGTCCCTCGCACCCTGCTGGAGGCCATCCCCGCCGCCACCGCCCCGCCGGCAGCACCCAGGCAAAGGCCTGTGTGGAGGCCTGGGTGGCGAGGGCGAGGGCTGCGGTGGCCGCGACGACGGTCACGGCGGTTACCGGCCGTGCCCCTGGCCGATCCTGCGGACCTGCAGCGGGCGCTGGGCGCTCTGGCCGCCTTTAACATGATCACCCTGGATGGTGAGACGATCACCGTGCACCGGCTGGTGCAGGCCCTGGCCCGCACCCCCGACCCGGCCGACCCGCACCGGCAGGCCGCCGACATCGACCACGCCCGCGCCACCGCCACCGCCCTGCTCGACCAGGCCCGCCCCGCCGACGCCCTGGATCCGGCGGGATGGCCGGCCTGGCGGCTGCTGCTGCCGCACATCGACGCCCTGGCCGAGCACGCACCCCCCGGCACCGACACCGCCACCACCAGCCTCCTGCTGAACCGCACCGCCGCCTTCCTGCACAACCAGGGGTCCGAGGCCCGCGCCATCTACTACTTTCACCGCGCCCTCGTGGGCCGGCAGCGGGTGCTGGGCGAGCAGCACCCCTACACTCTGACCTCTCGTAATAACCTTGCCGGCGCCTATGAGTCGGTGGGTGATCTGGGCCGGGCGATCCCGCTGTTCGAGCAGACCCTCACCGACACCGAGCGGGTGCTGGGCGAGCAGCACCCCTACACTCTGACCTCTCGTAATAACCTCGCCTACGCCTATGAGTCGGTGGGTGATCTGGGCCGGGCGATCCCGCTGTTCGAGCAGACCCTCACCGACACCGAGCGGGTGCTGGGCGAGCAGCACCCCGACACCCTGACCTCCCGCAACAACCTCGCCTACGCCTACCGGGCGGCGGGTGATCTGGGCCGGGCGATCCCGCTGTACGAGCAGACCCTCACCGACCGGCAGCGGGTGCTGGGCGAGCAGCACCCCGACACCCTGCGATCCCGCAACAACCTTGCCTACGCCTATGTGTCGGCGGGTGATCTGGGCCGGGCGATCCCGCTGTTCGAGCAGACCCTCACCGACACCGAGCGGGTGCTGGGCGAGCAGCACCCCGACACCCTGACCTCCCGCAACAACCTCGCCTACGCCTATGAGTCGGCGGGTGATCTGGGCCGGGCGATCCCGCTGTACGAGCAGACCCTCACCGACCGGCAGCGGGTGCTGGGCGAGCAGCACCCCGACACCCTGCGATCCCGCAACAACCTCGCTGGCGCCTATGAGTCGGTGGGTGATCTGGGCCGGGCGATCGCGCTGTTCGAGCAGACCCTTACCGACACCGAGCGGGTGCTGGGCGAGCAGCACCCCGACACCCTGCGATCCCGCAACAACCTTGCCTACGCCTATGAGTCGGTGGGTGATCTGGGCCGGGCGATCCCGCTGTACGAGCAGACCCTCACCGACCGGCAGCGGGTGCTGGGCGAGCAGCACCCCGACACCCTGCGATCCCGCAACAACCTTGCCTACGCCTATGAGTCGGTGGGTGATCTGGGCCGGGCGATCCCGCTGTACGAGCAGACCCTCACCGACACCGAGCGGGTACTGGGCGCCGAGCACCCAACGACCCGAGTGGTGCGCGGGAACCTGGAGGCGGCCAGGCGGGAGAACAGCAGCCAATGACCCGTTCGAACACCGCTTCCGACCAGAGCTCCAATAGAACCGCCACTCACTCTTCGTAATCACATCCCGTGAAGGATGCTGTTGGTGATCTTCGGGTTGTGGCGATCTCGCGGTAGTGGTGTTTCTCTGGTGGGGTATGCCGCGCTTCCGGTCCGCGCCGTGAGTGAGGTGGCAGGGTGTCGATGGGGCGTGCCGCCGGGCGGGTGATCCCGGCGGATACAGTGCGGGCGGCGTGGGCGAGTAATCCGGGTGGGACACCCGCGATGTGGATCCGGGATCGGCTGGCGGGTCTGTGCACCGATGACGACTTCGCCGGCTGGTATCCGGCTGATGGGCGGCGGGGGTTGTCGCCGGCGGTGCGGTGCCGGATCGACTGGAAGTACGCGTTGGGGCTGGAGCTGACCGATCCGGGGTTCGATCATTCGGTGCTGTGTGAGTTCCGGGACCGGATGGCCTGGGGGGACCGGGCTGATGGGCTGCTGGCGGTGATGGTGGATCGGCTGGTGGCAGCCGGACTGGTCAAGCGGCGCGGCGGGTGCGGACCGATTCCACGCATGTGCTGGCGGCGGTGCGGCGGCTGAACCGGGCCGAGCTGGTCGGTGAGACGCTGCGCGCCGCGCTTGAGGAACTGGCCGCCGTCGGCGGGGAATGGCTGGCCGGACTGGTCACGGCGGAATGGGCGCGGCGCTACCACCGCCCGATCCGCTTTGAACGGCTGCCCCGCGGCAAGGACGAACTGGCCGCATGGGTGCTGCGGGTCGGTGCCGACGGGATGCAGATCCTGGAGGCGGTGTATGCCGCCGGCGCTCCGCGGCGGCTGCGTGAGCTGCCCAAAGTGCAGGTACTGCGCCAGATGTGGGTACAGCAGTACTGGAGGGAAGAAGACGGCTCCCTGGCCTGGCGCGGGCCCAAGACCACCCGGGACCGGCAAAGCCGTCGCGATACCCCACGCCGCCGCTCTGCGGCTGCAGCGGTACGCGGACGGCCGGACCCGGACTCGGCCCGGGTTCCGTGGGCCGGGCTGGAGGTCCTCACCCCGCACGATCCCCAGGCCCGCTACTGCCGGAAGGGCGCAGCGACGGCCACATCTGCGGGCAAGGCCGAGTGGATCGGCTACCGCGACCATCAGAGCGAGACCTGCGACGGTGAGGGCCCGAATGTCATCGTGCACGTGGTGACCCGGCTGGCACCCGAGCAGGACATCGATGCCCTGGAGGCCATCCATCAGGGACTGGCCGCCCGCGACCTGGCGCCTTGCGAGCACCTGGTCGACGGCGGCTATGTCACTCCCGACGCCATGCACCACGCCGCCACGCGATGGGGCATCACGCTGCTCGGCCCCGTCCGGGCCGACCCGCGAGGCGCACAGCGGCCGGGCTTCACCAAGGCCGACTTCCACATCGACTGGCAGGCGCACACCCTGACCTGCCCACGCGGAGTGACCAGCCCGCCCTGGAAACCGGCCACCGGCGACGGTCGCGCATACCTGTCGGTGCTGTTCCCCCGCAAGGCCTGCCGGGTCTGCGAGGACCGCCTGGCCTGCACCGGCAACGCCGACGGCAAGGGACGCCACATCACCCTGCTGCCCGAGCCCCTGCAGAAGATCCAAACCCGCGCAAGAGCCGAGCAGCAGACGCTCCAATGGCAGGCCCGCTACGCACAGCGCGCCGGCTGTGAGGCCACCGTGTCAGAGACCGTCCATGCCCATGGCCTGCGCCGCTGCCGCTACCGCGGCCTGGCCAAGACCCACGTCCAGCACGTTCTCACCGCCGCCGGCACCAACATCATCCGGCTCGCCGAGTGCTACCCGCCCGGCACCATCCCCGACCGGCTCTCACGTCCGACCAGTCCATTCCAGCAGCTCTGCCAACGATTCCACACGCCACCGGCCGACTAACAACGCCCAACATCACCAACAGCATCCATGAAGTGAGACAGAACCAATCGGGGAGTGGCCGCAAGCACGAGGTGCGAGGGGCTGCAGCACGGGCTGGACCGGTGGCACCCGGGGGCCTCGCGGGCCGGGTAGGGCATCGGTGTGCCAGTGCTGCCCAGCGGTGCGCCCGGCCGGTGGCCGGTGTGGGCGCGCCAGCGTGGCCAGGGTCGCTATCGGCGCGGGATGACGGTGATGACCAGCCGGTCCAGGCCGGGGTAGGCGTCCGGCTCTGGGTCAATCCAGTGCCACCAGCCGTCGCCATCGACCCATCCGCTGTCATCCCCGCAGCAGAACGCGCCTCCCGATTCCAGCCGCGCCACGGTCCGCGCCAGGCGCCACAGGATCGGCCTCGGGATGCTCCAGCGGCCCGTGCCCGGACGGCGTGGCTGCTGGGACCTGCTCCAGATGCAGCGTCCGCCATCGCCGTTACCAGGCGCCCAGACGCTGGAGACCGTGACCGCCTCGCGGCGGAACCGGCGCCGGCGGAAATGGACACACAGCACCAGTCCCTCCGCACAGCCGGGGAACAGCCGCTGGACGGCGGTGATCAGCTCGGCCTTCAGAGCTGGCGGGCGTCGGTGCGTCAGGGCGGCTGCGCCCGTCGGCTGCGATGGCCGCCCGGTTCTCATTCCTGGTCTGTTCGGCTTGGGGCGGCGGGGCGGTTGAGGGCGTGGCACAGCAGGGCCAGCGGGCCGTCGGGGCCGAGTTCGGCTTCGGCCCGGTCGATCAGCTCCGCCAGCCGGTCGCCGAGTCCGGTGATGGTGTCGCGTTCGGGCCGCAGGTTCAGGTCGGTGAACGGTGCGTTGAGCATGTGGGCGATGACCGCCTCGCGCAGCAGGGTGAACCCGCTGGTGTGCGGGTCGCCGGGCCGGCGCCGCTGCGCTTGGGTGATCAGCTCGCCGATCGCCCATGCCGCCTCCTGCTGGAATCCCGGAGCGGCATGCGCGCGCAGGCCCGGCAGCAAGATGGCGGCCATGTCCTCGCGTGCCTGGTCGGCGACCGCGGCGATCACCTTGCCGATGATGACGCCGGCGGTGGCGTGGTTGCGCGGCCCCGCCAGCACGGCGGCGTAGCTGAGCAGATCGCCGATCGCCGCAGCGATGTCGGTCACCAGATCAGAATGAATGCCGATGCCGCGTGTGTGAGGGGGCAGCACGGCCAGCATCCGCTGCGCCCTGGCGTCGGCGGGGCTGATCGCTGCCATGGTCGGAGACCCGGGGCCGGGGGATTCGGCCAGCACGCGGGCCCGGTCGGTGACCGATGAGGGGACGGTGACCGGCCCGCGGGCATCAGCGGCGGTGAGCACCGCCAGCCCGGTCACCGGCTGATCGGTACCGGTGTAGAAGGTGATCAGCTGCTCGGCGACGCAGTTGCGGTGGCGGTTGGGTGCAGTGCCGTGCCGCACCACCACCTCGATCCCGTGGACGGGGTCGTGCGTCAGCGGGAGAGTTGCCTCCAGCCGGTTTGCGCGCGTGAACAGCCACGTCGTGTCTTCGGGTATGGGCGCGGTGGTGATGCGCCCATACACCGGGATCACTGTCATGCTTGTCAGGTCGCTGCTGGACATCGATGTTCCTTTCCGGGGCGCCCCGGATTTGGGCCAAGTCCAGGGACTGCCGGGCTGCCGGGCCACAGAAGTCGCCTGGGAATCCGAGCCCTCGGTGAGGGCGCGGCCGCCAGGAAGGCGGCATCAAAGGATCTGGTGATCGCGGCAGCCGCAGATGCGGGTGTCAATGCGGCGTGTCCGGCCAGGGAGCTGCGGCCGAAGCGGCCTCGGACCCTGCCACGGCCACCTGGATGTGCACGAGGACGTCATTGAGTTCCAGTGCCAGGCCGTGGGCATCCTCGCCAGGGGTGGACGCTGAACTCAGCGTGTCGTAGATCCGGTCCTGGCAGACCTCGTCACGATGCAGCCCGTGGCCCTCCAACTCCTCCAGCAGCCTGTCGATGATCGCGTTGGCGCAGGCGTTCAACGCCTCCTCCACCAGGGCGGGCAGTTCGCGGGTGATCGCAGCTGGCAGCGGCGAGATCGAGGTCATTAAACTCTCCTGCTGGAAGGGTCAGGGCCGCCGTTGCGGCGGCCCGGAGCGCAGGATGCTCGGTTCCGGTGTCGGGGTTTTGAGTCGTCCTGTGCCTAGGGGCAACCCAGCGAAGCGGTTGCCCCTAGGCACAGACGGCTCATCCTGACAGGCCGGAACCGGGCACCCTGCGGATCGGTCAGCTGTGGATGACGCTCGGGTGCGGTGTCCGCGCCCGAAGATCACCACGACGTGCCGGGGTACAGGCCGCGGACTTGTGCCGAGGGCACAGCGCATATGGAAAGACTGGGGCGGTGCCCCCGGAAGCAGAGCTCCCTGTCCCGGGCCAGGGCGGTGGAGTGTGCGGTGGGTGGAGTCGGCCTGGCGTGCGCGGTCATCACCCGGTCTCACAGCCTGTGATCTCCGGCGTGACTTCTGCGTGACTGGGCGCGTGTCCTCGGCATGCGTCGGTCCGCGGTGTGGCGGCGCTGGATGCCGATAGGGCTCATCGCCGCTTGCGCCAGGCCCACACGACCACCACCGCAGCGGCGGCCAGTAGCGCCAGTTGCTCCTGGCGGCAGTGGTCATCACGGTGATCTGGTGGGATCTTCGCGAGCGGCTCGACCGGCGACAGGTGACCGGTGCACCCTGGCACCTGGCACGCCCAGCTCCACCGGCGCTCCCGGGCCACCTGGACGGCGAGCGGGTGCATGGCGTGGCAGTGGCCGCGCTCACACATGTGCAGGACCAGGCGAGGTCTCACGTGAGACGCTCCGTTCTCCTGCGCTGGCCTGCGCCGGCCAGGCTGGGCCCCCGCGCTCGTCGGTTATCGGCTAGCCGCGGTGAGCCCGCCTGCCGGTCGTCCAGAAGGTGAATGAGTCTGCGGATGGTGCTCGATGTGTTCACCGCGAATACCTCCAGGGTGAGGGGCGCCGTCGTGCGTCTCACCCGGCACGATCGGCGGTGGCCGGCCAGGGTGGCCCGCAGGGCCATCGCTTGCGACGCCGAAGGCGCCCTGGTCGGCCTCGCCGATCGTGCTGAGCTGAGCGCGACGACGGCGCCCCTTGCCCTGGAGTTCGTGCCCAGGTCCGTGCGCCCCGAAGCCGGGTGCTGCCGGTCCGCGCATCGCGGGGTGATCAGCATCGAGACGACCTTCGCAAGCTACGCCGGCCCATCACTCCCGCTCACGGGACTCTTCCTTGCGATAGCGGTCAGGCCTGCGCGTCCGCCAGTGGTGTCGATGGGCGTTGCCTCGTCAGAGGCTTGCTGGATCGCTGTCGCCGAGAATGCCGGTACCTGCGTTGAGCTGCTCAAGTGTGGTGATGCCGTCGGCACGTCATGCGCAGGAGGGCTGTGGGGCGATGAGGCCTTGCGGATGGCGGCGCGGATGTTCTTGGCGGTGGAGATCGAAACCGCGCCGAGCCCGGCGTCGGCGATGGCGGCTGCGAACTCGGCTCCGGTGGGCTGGCGCCCGCGCTCGTGCAGCCCCCGGTGGAAGATCGGCCCCGCCAGCTGGACCCAGCGCGGCATCGGCCGACGCGTCCTGGCGGCCGCACGCGGATTACCGGTGTCGTGGCGGTCAGAGGCGGAGGGAGCCGGCGGCAGGCCGCCCCCTGGATCGGTGTCGGCGTTGGCCTGGCCGCTGGCGGCCGGGCTGGCGCCCCCGCGGGGAGCAGCGGCACGCAGGGGCTGCAGGGGGGCGGGTGGTGGACCGGCGGCCTTGTTCCTGGCCACCTGGATCGCTGCCTCCCTATCGGGCACCGGTGCCATCCTTGCGCCGAAACGCAGACCCGGGGCGGGAAGTCCGGTGTCTGCGGGATGGGTGGCGCCAGGACTTGTCTGCGTCCGGTGGGGCGCACGGCGCTGGGACCAGCGCACGCAAGGGCTGGTCGTCGACCAAGCCAGGGCGCCGTGCCCGGGGACGGCCATCAAGAACGGCGCGTCCCGGTCTGCGCTGCCGGGCTCGGTGCGCGGTGAAGTCGACCGGCCGCCGCCGGGTCCGGGGAGCCAGGGGCCAGGCACTGCCAGATCGGCGAGGTCCCCGGCGTGGTACATCGTGGCGAGCATGGTCGTCAGCACGTTCTTCGACGCCGGATCGTTGATGAGTCCGGTGTATTCGATCGCCCGGTCGAGGGCCTTGTTCAGGTGGCGCTGCGCGCGGTGCTGGCGCCATCGGGCGGCGTCGGCGTGCCGCAGGATGCGGAGCCGGCGGGCGGCGCGGGCCAGATGTGCCAGGCGGCGGTGCGCGTCGACCTGCCCGGCGGTCCGATCGGCGGGCTCAGCCACCCGCAGCCGCACGAGGACCCGCTCTGGCGTGATGCGCCAATTGATCGTCCTCAGCCAGGCCAGACGTTGTGATGCGTGGTGTCGTCGCTGGACGTGCAGGCCGCGCTCCCACAGCCACGCCGCCGTCAGCGGCGCGATCAAGCGCACGACGCCCTCGATCCAGCTCTGTGAATCGCAGGCCGCCGCGAACGCCGATGCGCCGGTCAGTGCCCACACCGCGACGCCGTCCTGCCCCGCCGTGCCGATCCGCGGATCCTGCACGTTGCTGCGCGCCCGGACCGCACAGGTCACCACGGCGATCTCCAGGAACGCCGAGGTCAGCACGCGCAGCTCGAGGGGCATGTGCAGACGGTGCTCGAACACGCGCCACATGCCCTGGGCCTGCACGGCCGTTGCCAGAGCCGCAGCCGCGAACGTCAACCAGTTCTCTGCCCTGCGACGGCTGCCTGCGGCGGGCGCCCGGGCAAGGCCGCGGCGGCGTTCGCTGTGCCGCCCAGCCCGGTAGAGCACGAGGCCACCGGCGAGCGCGAGAACCAATTCCAGCAGGAGGGCGGCGGCAACGAGCATCCAGGGAGCTGGGGCGTTCGCGAGATCGATCATGCTGACACCCTTTTCGTCGGCTCTGCGGCAGCAAACCAGGGTTGCTATTGGGTATAGCTACACCGTAACTTTGAGGACGATCCAGCTCAACCCCCGCGATAGAGGGGAGCCCGCGTTGAACCATGTTCGCGCGCCTGCGAAAATTCCGCGTGTGCCCAGTCAGCCCAGCTCCGGACGCCGCCCACGAGCAGTGAACTTCTGGGACGACGACTTCGAACCGGCCAGGCACCTGGCCGAGCAGATGGGCGACAACCGCAACAACATCATCGAAAGGCTCCTCGCCCACTGGCTGCGGCGGCCCGGCGCCGAACTCCCCGAGCGGCCGCCGCAAGAGGTCATCGACGCCGCCGATGCGGCATGGCAAGCCCGCAAGAAGGACATCCACACCATCGCCCGGACCCTCCCATGCCCGGACTGCGGCGTCGATCAAGGGCCATGCCTGATGGGCAAGGGACGGGGCAAGCGCCCCGGCACGGGCCTGCATCACCGACGGCTCATGGCCGCGACGCGGCGCTACGAAGAGACGCACAGCGACCGGAACGGCTGACACTGCAGCGGCCACTCGGGCGGCCGTGCCGAGTAGGGGCGAACATCCTGCGACTTCGATTCTTGCGGGCATCTCGCCGTCACACCGGACACCGGCAGCGGGCTCGCAGAAGCAGGGCCGGGCGTCGGCACATGGTTCTATCGCGCTGGCTTCCGTCGCGGAGCCCGAGCGGTCAAAGGTGTGATACCTGACGCCGGGGCCGTCGGCCGCCGGACCTGCCGAGGCAATACAGGCGTGGCGGGCCGGCGCTCGAACAACACGACGATCTCTTGAAGATGCCCGTCGGAGAACATGTACTTCCCCGAGATCATGCAGTGCGGAATCTTCCGCAGGCGCGCCTTCTCTCGAAGCCAGCTCTCGGTTATCCCCTCGGACAGGAGGGAGGCTGCCTCAGAGACCGAATGCAAATGAAACGGAGCCCGATCAGAGCAGGGCACTCGATGCTGGACCATATCAACCCGCCCAGCCCTGGCTGCCTGCCGACAGCAAATGAAGCCATATCCAACAGTCCGCCTTAACACCACCAGCAAAGCGGCACGTCGGTTCAGGGTGTGGGGCCCGAACTTGGATACCGGCCACCGCCCCAGCCGCATCGCTCCGACTCCCGGGCGCAAGCCGCGACGACGTGACCGTGTCGGCCCGCCTTGATGGCAGCCCTGCCGTGACACAGAGCGCCCCGCTCGGCAGCCCATTTCGGTGAAGCATCGAACCCCCTAGCATATTCACGCACAGTATCGGCGGCCAGTGCGCGCAGTAACCACTGCCATGCGCGGCGAGGCCGGCGGCCCCCCTGCGAGACAGGTTATCCCCACGTATGTCAGCGGGATGGTCAGCTGAATGTGCGATATGCGGAAACGAAGCGTCCGGTGCCGGGTGCATGGAATCATGGGCCGCTGCAGCGCCAGCGCAAAAATGAAACTTCAACAAGCGACCAAGTCAACCACCGCCTACAGGAAGGAAAGGGATGGCCTACTCGGAGAAACGCGGTAGAGGAGCCAACGCCTACTACATCGCTCGCTTCAGCGACGGCTGCGGCAACTGGCCCACAGTGAAGAACGCCGACGGGGAGACCCTGCGGTTCAAGAAGAAGCTGGATGCGCAGAAGGCCGGCGAGGACGCCGAGGCCGAGGTGCGCAAGGGCCGGTGGTACGACCCCAGCGCAGCGCAGGAGACCTTCGGTGCGTTCACCAGCCGCCGGTACGCCGAGCTGGACCTGGCCCTGTCCACGATGCAGAACTACCGGCGCCACCTGGAGAACCACCTGCTCCCCTCCTTCGAGCACCTCACCTTGCACCAGCTCTACCGGGAGCCCGAGCGCATCGAGGAGTGGCAGCGGTCCAAGAACGCCGCCGGGTACAAGCCCAACAGCGTCAGCAGCTGGCGCCGCACCCTGCACGTCTTCCTCGGCGACGCCGTCGAGGAAGGCCTGATCCCGGGCAACCCGGCGACCCGGCGACCCGGCCGGGGCAAACGCGCGGGCCGCAAGGCCGGCCGCGGCCCCGAAAAGGTGATCACCGATGATCTGCGCGCCCTGCTGATCGCCGAGCGGGCGAGCCTGCTGACCGGCCGCGACGACGAGCTGGTGATGGTCCTGCTGGGCTCCTACACCGGGCTGCGCTGGGCCGAACTGGTCGGCCTGGAGGTGCGATACGCCCGGCCCGGCAGCCTGCGGGTCGAGCGGCAGCTGTGGGAGGACGACGACGGTGTCTTCCACGCCATCCCGCCCAAAGACGACTCCTACCGCGATGTCGACCTGCCCCCGTGGCTGTCGGCGCTGCTGTCAGCACACATCCACCGCACCGCACCCGAGCCCTGCCCCTGCCACGGCAAACGGTACGTCTTCCGCGGGGCGGACTCTGCGCGGCGGCGCAGCGGGCCGGTGAACACCGCCGAGGTGGCCAGGCGGGCGCAGGTCAGCGTCGGCACGGTCTCCAACGTCCTCAACCACCCCGACCGCGTCGCGCCCGCCACCCGGGACAGGGTGCAGGCGGCGATCGGCGCGCTGGGCCTTGACCGCCCCGCTCCGGCGACCGCGCCCGAGGGCTGGGCGGGGGCGCCGCACTGGCGCCGGTCAGGGTTCGCGACGTGGGTGTTCGGCCCGGCGGCGTCGGGCTGGTATCCCCGCAAGGCGCCGCAGCCGCCGCGGCCGGTGCCGCTGCTGGCCGACCCGTGGCCGGGCAGGCCGCTGCGGGGCCGCAACGCACACGGGCGGGCGGAGGCGTGCTGGACGCCGCTGTCGGCCGGGCTGACGCCGCACGGCCTGCGGCACTCACATCGGACGATGCTGGAGGAGGACGGGATTCCGCCGGTGCTGATCGACGAGCGGATGGGGCACGAGGACGGTTCGGTGCAGCGCCGCTACACCCATGTCACCGCGCCGATGCGCCGGCGTCTGGTGGGAGAGTTGACCGTGCGGTGGGAGGCGGCGCTGGCCGCGCGGCTGGCGCTGTGCCCGGCGTCGCCGGTGCCGGTGCTCGATGAGCTACTGCGTGCCTGGTCACAGGCACGGGAAAGGGGACGATCCCAAGATCGTCCCACAGATCTCCCACAGAGGGGTGTTCCTGCCTTCAGGGCCAGACCCCGAAAGCGGTCCTGGCCTGCGTCGGGACGGCGGGATTTGAACCCACGACCCCTTGACCCCCAGGACTGCGGGGGAACGGGTCTTCCCAGGTCACCGCGCATCCGGGCGCTATCAGCGCGTGCGGCGGAACGGGCTCTGTGCAGGGGCGTGCATGGCGTGTGGTCCCCAAGTGGTCCCCAGAGCGGCCCGTGTCGAGGGCGCCGTCCCGCGCTCTGCGGGAACCCGTGTCGTGCCGCGTGGCTCTGGGCCGCGCACCCTCGTCCTGTCTCGTGCGCGCTTGCGCGCACGCCCTTCCTGCCTGCTCATCCCGTCTGCCGTCGTCCCGCGCTCCGCGCTACCGGGCCAGGGCCAGGCGTCAAGGTGGAGCGCCCTGCCGGACGAACGACCTTGACGCCTGGTTCTGGTCTGGTGATCTCCGATCGGGACGGCGGCAGGCGGGATGAGCAGGCTTCTATCTCAGCCTTCAACCACCCGCGGTCTCCCGACCTGCCCCGGCTCATCCCAGAGTCAGAGTGCCCCCGCCGGAGGCTGCTTGTGCCGGTGGGGAGACTGTGCGCCTGCTTGCCGCTTCGCGCTTGGGTGCGTCGGTCGGCGGCTTGCCCGCTGGCTGGTGTGTTGCTGGCGCCGGTAGGCGCGGGGCGGTGCTGCGGCAGGCGGGACCGGCCCGAAGAGGCCGCAGCCCGCCGGACGCGGGCACCGGCCCCCGGACCATCCCGCCTGCCGCGAACCGTCCGAGCATCCGCGCTGCAACTCCGCCAGCTCGCTGCCGCCCCCCGACGCGCAACGCGCGTCGGCTTGATGACGTACAGAAACTTGTCACAGGGGGCCGCTTGCACAGGTGGGGCAAGGGACCTGGATGAGGGTTCGCGCGGGTCTGGCCTTGCCGAGGTGGACCACTCTTCCCCTCCCCAGACAGGTAGGGCAGCCGGGTAGGTCGCTAGCTCCGACCTGATCCCACACAGCGGTCGGCCTGTCCGATCCGGGATGCTCCTCGGCGGGCTCGTTGTCGTCGCCTACATAGCCGACGCCTAGACAGAACTCGCATTGGAGGGTGATTCCTCCTAGCTGGTGCTCTCCTGCGCCGTTGCATTCGGGGCAGCTTAGGCGATCAGTCATGCTGTCTTCCCTGTCCCGTTACAGCGTGAGCATGCTCGTTCTTTCTGCTCGCTGGAGCCGTTCTTGCTGACCAGGGTTTTCCCTGTCCCGTTGCACATGGCGCACGATACGGGCCTGCGGTGCTTACCTTTCTCGTCAGCCATGATCCCGTTCCTCTCTGGTCAGCAAGGGTAGGCCATGCTCCTAGTCTGCTCCTCCGGCGGCGGGCTGGCCGGGCGACCCTGGCCGACTGAGGTCGTGAACGATCACGCGTTGCTGTCTAGTCGAAACTGTACTCTGCGGATAGCTCGCGTCCGGATCCCAGGAAGTCGATGGCGTACTCCGTTGGCTCGCCCTCTTGATCCCAATAGTGATTGGTCATGGTCAGAGCTGGCGTACCGACCTCTGTCTCCAGGATCGATGCTATGTCCTCGGGTACAGCCTTGATTGTGACGATGTCACGTCGGCGAACCACCCGGCGCCCGGTTCGCTCTTCGATCAAGCCAAAGGTCATTTGTGGGAGCGGTTCGGTGCTTAGGAGCTCCGGCGCTGCTTCGGCGAGTTCTCCCGAGAGCCAGGAAGTCGAGACTGTTACGACTCCGTGGCCATCTCGGTAGACCCGGCGTCGCCGTATGACTTGGCCGTTCTCCTCGATCCTCAGAGCGGCCGCTACCTCGCTCGAAGCTGTGGTCAGCTCCGCTTCTAGGATCTCTGCGTGCTCGCCTGGGCGATAGCCGTTGCCGGTGGCGCGGAGCATCTGAAGCCGGTCCGGGCCGGTTGTCTGGCGATGGGTGATGGAAACATACGTTCCCTGCGATGAGGCTTGCACGAAGCCCTCATTGCGAAGCTGAGTAAGTGCTTTGGCTGCTGTAGCGGTGGCGACGGACCATCCCTGAGAGATCTCGGCGATGGACGGAAGCCGGTCGCCTTCTGTGAGTCGACCGTCTTTGATCTCCCGCCTGAAGTGATCAGCGATCTGTACGTACGGCGGCGGTGTGCGCTCTACCTGGGGTGACACTTCTTCTCCTCTCTCTGCTTACTAGTAAGCATCACATGCCTACTAGTGCGCAGACAAGTCTCCTCTCCAGAGGGCTTGCCTTCGCGTACTAGTACACGTAGACTCAGCGCAAGCTAGTACGCGGACAGGCCGGACTCGACGGCGAACCAAGAGGAGGAGTCAGACACGTGAAGAGGATCCCGGTGGATGTGGCGGGGCTGGAGTTCCGGGCGGTGGAGGACATCGCGCCGAAGCTGAAGAACCGCGAGACGGGCGAGATGAAGGTGAACGCGGCCGGTGTGCCGGTGTACGAGGTGCTGATGACGGTCAAGGGCGAGGGGCGGCGTACCGAGTTGATGGCGGTGTCGCTGCCGACGAACGCCCCGCCGGACGTGCGGGCGGGTCAGGTCGTGGCCTTGGAGGGGCTGACGGGCTTCTTCTGGGAGACCTCGGGCCGTGCGGGCGTGTCGTTCTCGGTGACCGCGATCGCGCCGGTTCTCGACGAGGCGGGGGTGTAGCGCCATGAAGCACGGCTACGTGACGTCGTCGATTGCCCTGGGTGAGGGGGCGCGGTTCGTCTGTGAGACCTATCCCGACAACCCGGAGTCGGGGCCGATTCTGACGATCGACCTTCCCGGGGGCTGGCTGATGCTGTCCGGCCGGGCCGGGGGAGTGGAGGCGGGCGACGTGGAGAACGCCCGGCAGCTGTTGAAGGTCGTCACCCAGTTCGCGGCTGAAGTGGAGCGGCTGTACGCGCTCGCCGCCGAATCGGCCGGTGACTCGGGTGACGCGGCGGCCTGATAGCACGAGGAGTCCCCGGGGCGGGCCGTAGATATGCCTGCCAGCATCACCCGCCCCGGGTCACTCACCTGCAGAAAGGTTCCTGCAAGCAACCTCACGAGGAGGTGTCTTTAGTATGCCGGATTTCGCTCCGGTGGAGTATGTCATCGCGGCTACACCGTTCGCGGCGGCGGCCGGTGGGGTGGCGTGGCAGCGGTACGCGCCGCATTCGTTCTGGTACGGCGTCGGCTACCCGCTGAAAGCCGCCCAGGTGTACGGCACGTGGCACCACGTGGCGTCCGGCTGCGGCCTGACCCGGCGGCGGCGTGCGCTGCGGTGGAGCGCTGAGGCGTTCCCCGGCATGGCGCCGGTCTTCCGTCATCGTCGAAGGCTGGGCCGTGTTCAGATCGACAAGGCTCCTCGACTGGGGGTGATCCGGCCGACCGCGCGCGGGCTCCGGGTGCCGATGCGGCTGCATGACGGTCAGACTCCCGATGATGTGCGGGCGGCGCTGGATCGGCTCGCGCACGCCTGGCGAGTCCATGCGGTGCGGCTGCATTCATGGAAGCCGGGTCGGGTCACGTTGCTGGTCACGGGCGCTGACCCGCTGGTGGATGTGGACTTGGCCGATCTATCGGCGGGCCTGCTGACGGTCGTTCCGGCGGTTCTGGAAACCGGCGAGCCGTTCGTGATGGACTTCCGCGCGGTTCCGCATTGGCTGATCACGGGCGCGACCAATTCGGGCAAGTCAACCCTGATCAACGCTCTGATCATGGGGTTGACGACACAGCTGGCGTCCGGGGAGGCGCTGACCGGTGAACCTGCCGAATACGAGGGTCAGGGCGTCGCGCTCGTGGGCTTTGACCTTAAGGGCGGGGTGGAGTTCACCCCCTATGAGGCGCGCATGTCGGCACTGGCGACGGAGCGGGCCGACTGCCTGGCGCTCCTGGATCAGTTGATTGACATCGTCCGTGCCCGGATGGCGTTGTGCCGTCGGCATCGTGCCCGCAACATCTGGCATCCGCGTATCTCGGCCGACGTGCGTCCGACTCCGATCGTGGTGCTGATCGATGAGATAGCCGAACTGTTCCTGATGGCCGACAAGTCACAGAAGGAAGAGGTCACCCGCGCGGCTACCGCGCTGCTGCGGCTCGCGCAGATCTCCCGCGCTTTCGGTGTCTACCTGGTGGTGTGCGGCCAGCGTGTCGGCTCCGACCTCGGCTCGGGAGTGACCGCGTTGCGTTCGCAGCTATCGGGACGGATCTGTCATCGCGTCAATGATGAAGCCACTGCTGAGATGACCCTTGGCGACATGGACAGGGCCGCGTTGGCTGCTGCCCGGCAGATCCCGGCGAACATGCCGGGCGTGGCGGTGGTGATCGGTTCCGATGGCCTATGGCACCGTGCCCGGTCGGCCTACCGCACCGAGGAACAGGCGGAGGATGCCGCCGCCTTCTACGCGCCGTTGGCGCCGGAGTGGAAGACCTTGCTCGCCGAAATCGACACGGCGGGCGAGCTGCCCGAGTTAGACGCGTTCGAATCCGAGTTCTCCGACGCCACGACGCCGATCTGAAAAGGGAGGTGCTCCATGTCTCGGGTGCGTCGCCTGCCCGGCCTGCTCATCGATTCCAGCCCGGTGCTGGTGTTGGCCGTTATCGCGGCGGCTGGCTCGTTCACCCATATCCGCGACACCGCGAATGAACACGGCCAGCACGGATGGATGGCCTGGGCCGTGGCGGTGTGCATCGACCTGACTTGCGTCATGGCGGCTCGGGAACGTCAGCGAGACAAGCGCGTCGGCCGGATCACGCCCCGGCTGTCGTGGCCGACGTGCGTACTGATCGGCGGGGTTCTGTTGTCGCTTGCAGCGAACCTGGCGCAAGCCGAACCGGTCGTGTGGGGCTGGGTAATGGCTGCGACTCCCGCTGCGGCGTTCCTGGTCGCGGTCTCCATGCTGGAGCGCCGTGCCGCTCACGGATCGTCTGTCCTAGTGGAACCGCAGGAACGGCACACTGCCGATGGCCTGGGGGCCGAGCCCTCGTCCGCCGTCGCCGAACACCTCTCGGCGGGGGATCAGCCTGCTGCCTCCCCGGCCCCGGTCGGTCCTGCCTCCGACTTGCAGCGACCTGAAATCCCTGCTCACACGCCTACTGGTGCGTCCTCGGCTCCGGCCGCTGCCGGTTCCGGTACATCCGGTAGCGGCGGTACGCCGGGTCCGTCTCCGGCGCTGGTGAACTACGCGCGCCAGATCGCCGAAGCTCACCGCGCCCAGCATGGCAAACCGATCACTCGCGACCAGCTTCGTACCCGGCTCAAAATCGGCACCGACCTGGCTTCCACCCTGCTGCGAGAGGTCCGCACCGAACCTGCTTAATCAATCCTGATCGCTCACTCCCTCTGTTGAAAGGAACTCGCTGTCATGACCACTCACGACCTGACCTGCCCGACCTGCGGCGCCCGGAAGCGGCCGGGTGATGGGGTGCTGTGCGGCTCCTGCCGGGTCCAGACCCGGCGCCGGACGCTGTCCCGGCGGCACTGACGACGCCATGTTCCACGCTGACGCAACCGCATTCGCTGCGGCCTTCGCCGTGCTGTATGCCGTGCATGAGGTCGGTGACCATTGGATCCAGACTGACTATCAGGCGATCACCAAGGGGCGGCCGGACTGGGCTGGACGGTTGGCCTGTGCTGGGCACGTCGTCGTGCTCGCTTTGGTCAAGGCGAGCATGGTGGGTTTGGTCGCCGTGGTGCTGGCCCTGCCCCTCAAGCCCTGCGCCGTAATCATGTCCTTGGCCGTGGACGCTGTCTCGCACTACTGGGCCGACCGGCGTCGCACGCTCGCCGCGTTGGCGGAACGCCTCGGCAAAGGCAACTTTGCCCGGCTCGGTGACGGCCTAGTCGCGCCCGCGGGGACCGGCGCCTACGCACTGGATCAGTCCTGGCACGTCGGCTGGCTCCTGGTAGCAGCGCTGGGCTGCTGTGTGGGGGCCGCACCGTGACCGTGAACCGTCCCCGGCCCGGCCGTTGCCCGTTGTGCGCGGGCTGCCGCCGCCCGCCCGTCCCCTGCACCTGCAACGGCGTCGAAGGGAGGTAACCGCCATGGGCCGCAAGCGCACTCCGGTTCCGTGCCTCGCCTGCGATGGAACCGGCCAGATCACCACGACCCGAACCAACCGGCGAACCGGCGAGGCCGTCAAGCAGGAAGCGTTGTGCATGACCTGCTCCGGCGACGCCAACGCCTGACCCAAGGCACGGAAAGGACCCGCCACCACGCATCTGACCAGAGAGGAACACCAAATCATGGAATGCGGCAACTGTGGCGCACCATGTCGCGCCTACCAGGGGTTCTGCTCGACCGAATGCCAGCACGCCGCCGAATGTGACGGGACTTGCTGCGGCAACGGCTAAGTCTCAGCACAGAAAGGATTCATCACCGGTGACCTTCAACGCCCCCGGATCTCACCTGTCCGGCGCGTGCTTCGACTGCGGCGCCGGCGGATTGGACGCCGCTGGCCTGATCTGCCGGACCTGCAACGGCCTCGGACTGATCCACCCCTACCCCGACCACTGATCCACCACGGGGGCCGACATGCCTGCCAGCACTCGCCCCCAACTTCACTCACCCGAACAGGAAGGAACACCAGTCCATGAGCAAGCAACCCTGTGTGCAGTGCTGGGGAATCGGTCGCATGAGCTGTGGGGGCACCACTGCGACGTGCACCGTCTGCGACGGCGTGGGGGAGGTCTGACATGGCCGACCGTCCCTGCTCCGACTGCGACGGCTTCGGTCAGGCCTGCACCCGTACCGGCACCGTTCAGTGCCCGGTCTGTAACGGCACCGGCCAGACCGGCTGACCATGGCCACCCACGACGACGCCGAAGCGGCCGAGTTCATCCGCCGCTGGAACGAGGCGGTCTATGCCCGCCGCGACGCCAAGAACAAGTCCGCTCGCAAGCGGTGACCGATGGGGAAGGTGATCACCATCTGTTACGGCTGCGCCGGAGCGCGCGTCGATAGCGGCCGTGCCTGCCTCCGCTGCGGCGGGACCGGCATCGACCCCAATCCCTGACCACGACCGACGACCCTCCGGGCGGGACGGCCCGACGCCTGCCAGCACTGGCCGTCCCGCCCGCTCTCCTGCACTCACCCGCAACCGCTGGGAGGTCCCATACCTATGTCCACCCCACCTATCCCGTTGTCCGACATCATCGGGCCGGTACTGCGAGACCTGACGCGCCGGTCCGGGACCGATCTGCAACGTTGGATCGATCAGGTCAACGCACTTCGCGGCTGCGCCGAACCCGTTCGCCTGTCTGGTGAGTCGATGACCCTGAACGCGACCACGGGCGAAGTGCTCTCGTCCTACACCACGCAAGGTGAACCACACGGACAACTCATGGTGCGCTGCAAGAACCGGCGCGCGTCCCGCTGCCCATCGTGCGCGGAGGAGTACCGCGCCGACACCTATCACCTGATCAAAGCCGGGTTGTGCGGCGGGGACAAAGGGGTTCCCGTCTCAGTGGGATCACATCCCCGTGTGCTCGCGACCCTGACCGCGCCAACCTTCGGGGCCGTGCATCGCGGCCCGGACAAGGCCGGGAGGGTCCGGGTCTGTCACCCACGCCGCAACGGTCCCGCATGCTGGCGACGTCACGGCTCCGACGACGAGCTGATCGGACAGCCTCTCCAACCCGACGCCTACGACTACGCGGGCCACGTGGTATGGAACGCGCATGCCGGGGAGCTGTGGCGACGCTTCACTACCTACCTGCGGCGGCACTTGGCTGCTGCGGCTGGCATGACACAGCGGGCCTTCAATCAGTCAGTCAAGGTCTCCTTCGCCAAAGTCGCCGAATATCAGGCGCGCGGCCTTGTCCATTTCCACGCTGTCATCCGGTTGGACGGGCGCGCCGATGGCCCGGACGCCTGGCCCGCTCCGCCGTGCTGGGCGACGCCCGGCCTCCTCGATGCGGCCATCGGCTCGGCTGCGGCTGCTGTACGCCTGGACGTCGAGGTACCGAGCCTGGGCCGTGCCTTCCGGCTCGGCTTCGGTGAACAGGTCGATGTCCAGTCCATCGCGGCGTTCGGGGACGGCTGTGAGATCAGTGATCAGGCCGTTGCCGGGTACGTCGCCAAGTACGCCACCAAAGCTGCCGAGAGCACGGGCACACTGGACCGGCGCGTCAACGGAGACGACCTTGCCGGGCTCGCTGAACGTGGCGTTACGCGGCACGCGGCCCGGCTCATTCGTACGTGCTGGCATCTGGGCGACATTGCCGCCCATCCCGAACTTGCCGATGCCAAGCTCCGCAAGTGGGCGCACATGCTGGGCTTTCGCGGTCATTTCACCACCAAGTCGCGCGGCTACTCCACCACGCTCGGCACGCTTCGCGGCGTCCGCGCGGAGTACACCCGTCGTCGTCTGGGCCGCCCTGATCCGACCGACGAAACGATCCTCGTAGTGGCGCACTGGCGCTACCTCGGGCAGGGATATACCGCTGCTGAACGGCAGCTCGTCGAGACGGTGACAGGGCCATCGCCCGGCCAGGGCGAGCGGAGACCTTCGCCATGAACGCTCACCCCAATCTCCTGCCATCAGACGAGGTGCTCGATGGCGGGCCGGTGTTGTCGGAGGTCTGGTACACCACGGAGCAGCTCGCGGTGCTCTTGGCCGTGGATCCCTCGACTCTGCGCCGGTGGCGGACTGGGCGACCGTTGCAGGGGCCTCCGTTCGTCCGGCTGAGCGGGGCCGTCACGCGCTACAACGCGGCCGACGTCCGCCGCTGGATGCTGCGCCATCGGATCGACCCGGACGAGGGCGCCCTGTGACACCTGAGCGTCTTCCGGTGGGCCTGTCGTTGTCGGCTGATGTCGAGTACCGCAACGATCGTCTCAAGCCCTACCGGGCACGGGTCCGCTGGGTTGATCCGGTGGACAAGCGGCGCCGCTCGATCTCCGAAGCTGCCCCTGATGAGGACGCGGCGCAGAAGTGGATCGATGAGGTGATGGCGGCTGCGGCGGCGGGCGTGGATCCGGCGACCTTCACGATGTCGCTCGCCGAGTACGGCGGGTGCGTGATGCCGCTGGCCATGCGGGGACTGGAGGCCAAGACCCTGGATCCCTACCTTGCCGGATGGCGGCTGCGGGTGGTCCCCTCGCTGGGTCATCTGCCTGTGCGGCGGATCACCAACGGTGTCGTGGATCGGACCGTGTTCGGCTGGATTGATGAGGGGCACGGCCGGTCAACGGTGAAGAACAGTCTGGCTGCGCTGGTGCGGGTGATGGAACAGGCCGTCCGTGATGGGCTGATCGGCCGTAACCCGGCCCGGATCACTGGCTGGCAGCGTCAGTACCGGCAGGCGTTCGATGAGCTGGACGATCCGCGCGCGCTGGCGTTGCCGGACTGGGCAGCGCTGGTCAAGCTCGCCGATGCGCTCGTGGCTCGTTCCGCCGGCCGATTTGCGGGCTGGGGTGAGGCGGTCGTCTTCGCCGCGTGCACGGCCGCGCGGATCGGTGAGGTGTCGGGTGTGCGGGTCCGCGACATCGACCCGGGCGCCTGGGTGTGGACGGTCTGCCGTCAGACCACGCCGAGTCCCGGCGGCCTGGTGGACAAGGCCACCAAGGGGCGGTGCGCTCGTCGGGTGCCGCTGATCGAAGAGGTGCGTCCGCTGGTGGCCCGGCGGCTGGACAAGCTTCAAGGCCGACCTGATGCCCGGCTGTTCACGGGGCCGCGCGGCGGTCGTCTGACCACTGCGGTTCTGCGGGATGCCACGCATTGGGATGAGGTGGTGACCACACTCGGCTTTGAGAGCCTGCGGCGCCATGACCTGCGGCACACCGGTCTGACCTGGATGGCAGACGCGGGCGTCCCGGTGCATGTGCTGCGGCTGATCGCGGGGCACGGCTCGCTGACGACGACGCAGCGGTACCTGCACCCGGACTTGGATGCGATTGTCGGGGCCGGTGCGGCGCTGAGCGTGCATCTCGCTAAATGATCGTGGTCCCCAAGTGGTCCCCGGCAAAGATCCGCACCGCCCGGTCAGGCGAAAGGTGCGTGTCAATGCGAAAGCCCTGCGACCTCGGCAAACGCCGTGATCGGCAGGGCTTTTCGTGCTGTCGGGACGGCGGGATTTGAACCCACGACCCCTTGACCCCCAGTCAAGTGCGCTGCCAAACTGCGCTACGTCCCGGTGCCCGCCGGAGCAGGCGTGATTACTGTAGCGCAGTCTGCGTGCGAGTGCGTACCGGGTTGAGGGCGGTCTGGTAGGCATGCCTCGTGGTGACTTTGGTGGCGCGGGCCGGGGCGGCTCTGGTGCTCGGGGCTCTGGTGTGCGGGTGCGGGGCGGACGAGCCGTCCGGGGCCAGTAGTCCGGTGGCGACGCCTTCCGCTGCCGGTGGGAGTCCGCGGGTGACGAGCCGGGCGCCGGTGCCTCGGGTGCGGGTGCCCGTGGGGGTGCGTGCCGCCTACATGGTGTACGACCGGAAGGCGGGGCGGGTCGTCCTGCAGCGTGGGGCGCGGTGGACGTTCCGGTCGGCTTCGGTGGTGAAGGTCCTGCTGGCGCTGGATTACATGCGGGAGCATGAGGTGTCGGCGGCCGATCGGGTCCTGCTGGGGTCGATGCTGCGGTCCAGTGATGACAAGGCGGCGACCGAGTTCTGGCGGCGGGGAGGGCAGGCGGAGGTCATCGGGCGGATGGCGCCGCGGCTGGGGCTGACGGAGACGGCGCCGCCGCCGCGGGACAAGCCCGGGTTCTGGGGGTACACCGCGCTCAGCGCGGAGGACGTCGTGCGGACGTACCGGTATCTGCTGGAGAAGGCGCCCAAGGAGCACCGGGAGTTCGTGGTCGCGCAGCTGCGGAGGTCCACGCCGTGCGGGAAGGACGGGTTCGACCAGACGTTCGGGATCCCGAGGGCGGTGGAGCGGCCGTGGGCCGTGAAGCAGGGGTGGTCGGGGTTCGGGGACGTCCCGGCGGTGCCGTGCAACGGGAACATGCGGCCCGCATCGGCGCCGGGGCTGGGGATCGGGAGGCCGGTGCTGCACACGACCGGGATCGTGGGGGACAGGATCGTGGTCGTGCTGACGCTGCAGCCGGCGGGTTCGTCGTTCCAGGCGGCGTCGGCGCGGGTGACGTCGCTGACGCGGCAGGTCTACCGGGCTTCGGTGCGGTAGGGGCGCAGGCCGCGCTTCTGGTAGTTCGGCAGGGCGTGGGGGTGGTCGAGGGTCGAGGTGTGCAGCCAGACCCTGCGGGCGCCGGGGGTCAGGGTCCACGCCTTGCGGATCGTGAGGGTGAGGGCGTGGCCGCCGATCCCGCGGCCGATCCATTCGGGGAGCAGGCCGAACGAGGTGATCTCGACGTCGTCGCCCTCGACCGCGTAGCGGGCCAGGCCGGCGGGCTCGGTGGTGGTGAGGGCCCAGGAGTGGTGGGGGCGGGAGAGGTGCTCGGCCCACTGCTCGTCGGTCCAGGTGCTGCTGGGCCACTGGTGCGGGGTGCCGACGCGGAGGCTGAGGTCGCGGACGAGGGACGGTCCCGCCGGTTCCATGGTGACGGGCGCGGGGCGCGCGGGGACCAGGTCGTCCGGGCTGGTCATCTCCAGGTACGTGATCGTTTCGCGCATGGGGCTCACTGTAGGAGCGCGCGGTGGGCGCGTTCCACATCGTCGTCCGACGTGCGCCAGTTGCTGAACGCGGCGCGGAGGCCGGGGGAGCCCCAGAGGGTGGTGGGGGTGACGAACACCTCGGGGGAGGCCCTCCTGATGATCTCGTCGGGGGAGCGGGTCTCGTGGGCGAAGCAGACCACGTTGAGGCGGACGGGGGCCAGCAGGCGCCAGCCGGGAGTGGTCTCCAGAAGGGCGCCGAGGCGGTGCGCCTGGGCGATGTTGCGTTCGACGACGGCGCGGTGGCCGTCGCGTCCGTAGGCGCGGAGGGTGAACCAGGCGGGGAGGGCGCGGAAACGGCGGGAGTTCTCGGGTGTCAGGTCGGCGGGGACGTCACCCGGCGCGCCGAGGTAGGGCGCGTCGTTCCGGAAGACGCGGAGCTGGAGGTCGCGGCGGCGGGTGAACTGGACGGCGGAGTCGTAGGGGACGTTCAGCCATTTGTGGAGGTCCACGCAGACGGAGTCGGCCTGGTCGAGGGCGGCGACGAGGCCGGCGTGGGCGGGGGAGAGGGCGGCGAACGCGCCGAACGCGGCGTCCACGTGGAGCCAGAAGGGGTGGCGGTCGCGCAGGGCCGAGATCGCGCCGAGGTCGTCGAAGTCGACGGTGTTCACGGTTCCGGCGTTGGCGACGACGATGGCGGGACGGCCGTCCAGCGCGGTGAGGGCCTCGTCGAGGGCGGTGACGTCGGCGGCCTCGCGTCCCGGCAGGGCCGGGACGGTCCTGAGCCTCTTCCGGCCGATGCCCAGGAGGGAGAGGGCCTTGTGGACGCTGGCGTGCGGCGCCGCGGAGAACACGGTGATCTCGCCGAGGGCGCCGACGCCGTCGTCCGCCACGGAGATCCCCGCGCGTTCGCCCAGCCATTCGCGGGCGATGGCGAGCCCGGTGGCGTTCGACATGGTCGCGCCGGAGACGAGCATGCCGGTGTGGGACGGCAGGCCGAGGATCTCGGCGAGCCAGCCAGTGGTCTCGTCTTCGAGGGCGGGGGCCGAGGAGTCGAGCCGGGACGTCGGGTTCTGGTCGAGGACGCCGGTCAGCCAGTCCCCGGCGAGGGCCGCGGGGGTGACGCCGCCGGTGACGAAACCGAGGTAGCGGGGGCCGGCGCTGCCGGAGAGGCCCGGTTCCCAGCGTTCGGTGAACTCCGCGAGCGCGCCGTCCAGGCCGGTCGGGGCGGGGAGCGGTCTGCGCGGGGGCGGCGGGCGGTCCACGACGGCGGCTGGACGGTCCTCCAGGCCGGCCAGGAGGGCGGCGGCGTGGTGCGAGAGCAGGCCGGGCAGCCGGTCCAGGTCGTCGTGCATGGGCCCACGCTAGGCACCGGTTCCGGGCCGTGTCGCGATCCAATCCAGGGAAGTGGTCCGGTGGTGTGACGCAGATCACTCCGTGGGGCTGGGATGTTTCGGGGAATGGTCACCTGAACCGGTCGTCTTCGGGCTGAAAGGAAAACCAGGGTAAAGATAGGGCCTGCTTACGTGAGGGGTGCGAATACCCCTTCCTCCGCGTATGTAGCTTTTCACTCCCGGGGCCATGTCATGCCGAATGGGGGGACTGGGTGGCGGAAGCCGAGGGCACGCCGGTTGCTCCGGCGGCGGGAACGCCCGCGCCGGCGGGTGCGCACGCCGCCGTGCCGGACCTGGAGGACCTGCGGGGGGCCGCGCACGACCGCGCCGTCCTGTCCGAGGCCCGGGTCGTGCTGGCGCGGCGGCTGGGCGTCCCGCCGGGGGAGGCCCTGCAGCACCTCATCTGGCTGGCGCGCGATCTCGACCTCGAGCTGGCCGAGGCGGCGGGGCTCGTGGTCGGCGTCCGCGACGAGGACGCCGGGGCCGGGCCGATCGGGGCGATCATGGCGGGCCGGGGGGCGCCCCGCGCCGAGGACGCCGGGGCGCGGCAGGCCGTGGTGTCGAAGGCCGAGGACGTGCTGCGCCGCGTCCGGGCCGAGGACACCGCGGGGGACGCGGAGATCATCGCGGGCCTGCCCGAGGACCCGGTGGCCAGGGCCGTGCTGGACGGGACGCTGGACGGCGCGGCGCACCTGGTCCCGGTCCGCGGCCGGGACGGGGAGGTCGTGGACTTCCTGTACGCCGAGCTCAACGAGGTCGCGCGCGACCTGTTCGGCCGGGGCGCGGAGGAGCTGGCGGGGCTGCGGCTGGTGCAGACCGACCCCGGGACGGTCCTGAGCGGCCTGTTCGACGCCTATGTGGAGGTGCTGGAGACCGGGGCGCGGCTGGAGCGCGGGTCGATGACGCACTCCACCGCCCAGGGAGGGCTCTCGCGGACGTCCCGGATGAGCGTGCGCTGCGTGGCGGTGCCCACCGGCGTGTGCGTGACCTGGCGCTACCACCGGGAGGAGGACCGGCAGGCGCGGCGGCTGGAGCGGGTCGAGCGGCTCGCCCTGCTCGGCTTCGGCGAGTGGGACCTCGCGACCGGCGAGGCGGACTGGACGCCGCAGATGCTCGCCAACTACGGGCTGCTCCCCGACGAGGTGCCGCCGATGCCGCACGACCTGCCGAAGGTCGTGGCGGACGACGACCTGCCGCTGGTGGAGGAGGCGGTCCAGACGCTGTTCTCGCGCCGGGAGCCGGTGGAGGCCGAGCACCGCGTCACCGGCCAGGACGGCACGGCCCGGCACCTGTGGGTGTTCGCCGAGCCGGTGCTGGACGCCTCCGGGCTGCCGGTGTCGATCAACATCGTCTCGCAGGACATCACCCGGCGGCGTGGGGTGGAGCGGGCGCTGGCCGAGACCCGCCGTCAGATGCTGGAGCAGCGGGCGAAGACGGCGCAGGAGCGGCGGGTGGCGGTGACGCTGCGGCGTGCCATCCTGCCGGACGAGCACGAGCTGGAGGACCTGCCGGGCCTGCGGGTCGCCCTGCGCAGCCTGGCCGCCGAGAGCACCGCCCGCATCGGCGGGGACTGGTTCGCGACCCGCGCGATGCTGGACGGGCGGGCGCTGTTCGCGATCGGGGACGCCGCCGGGCACGGGCTGCCGGCGGCCGCGGCGATGGCCCGCACCCGCAACGGCCTGCTCGGGCTCGCCTCCACCGGGCAGCCGCCCGGGAAGCTGGTGGGCTGGCTGAACGAGCTGGTCGGCCATATCCAGCCGCCCGCGACGGGAACCGCGGTCGTCGCCCGCTTCGAGCCCCGGCGCCGCGTCCTGGAGTGGACGTGCGCGGGCCATCCGCCGCCGATCCTGGTGCGGGACGGGCGGGCGGCGCCGATGGAGGTGGCGCCGGACCCGATGCTCGGCGCGGTCCCGGGATGGGAGTACGCCACGGTCAAGACCCGGCTGAAGTCGGGCGACCTGGTCTTCCTCTACACCGACGGCCTGGTGGAGCGCAGGGACGCCGACCTGGACGAGCGGATCGGGCGGCTCACGAAGATCCTGCAGGAGTGCTCCTCGGGCCCCGACCTGGTCCTGAACGAGGTGCTCGCGCGGATGGAACACGACCGGGCGGCCGACGACACGACGCTCTTCGCGATCAGCGTGGAGTGAGGCAGGTCACAGCCCTGCCCGGCCGGTGACCCCGCGTGATGCAGGACACGCCGACGCACGGGCGGCCGGCCGATGCCGGGAGCCCGCCACGCGCCGGACTTTCTTTACCCGGCCGTTGCGCAGCCTCGTCAAGGTAAAATCCGAGACCCGCGCTGTGCGGGGAAAACCCGGTGCCATAAGGGCTTTCGCCTGGTCGGACGTCCCTTCCGCGCCGACCTGCGGAAAGATCGGGAAGACCCTGCCGGGTGGCGGCGTTGGGAGTCTCTTGGAAGGCTCTTGAGCAGGCAAGACAGTGCTTTGTGCCTGGTTTGCTTTTCTTGGGATGGTTGGTACCTTCTACCCAATCACCAACGCGTTCCATGCGTTGTGTCCGGTCGCGCCGAGCGCGGCCGCAGGTCGCGGAGCGATGACGCACGCGACGCGCGCCAGGACGATGCGCGCCAGTCAAGATCAGTCGCAGAGATACATCCGACAACGGCATCGCACGGCGCGATGCCAGGCCGAGTCCGTGCCGGTCGTCACGACCGGACGGAGCCGGGGACCCAGGTTCCAGGGGTGAATCGGGGCGCTCTCAGAGCGCGCCGTAGGGCTGCTTCCATGCCCGAATCCGTCAGCTAACCCGGTAGGCGCCATGGAAGACAAGGAGATTCCCCGCATGACCGGTCGTTTCAATCGACTGTCCCTGACCAGCCTCAGCCCCGAGGACCGGGCCGTCGGCGTCGCCGTCGGCGCCGTGCTCGCCGGCGCCGTCGGGCTGGCGGTGTTCAACCCCCTCTCCGGTGACCGCGCGACCGCCGAGACCCCGGCCCGCGCCGCGGCCGCCGCGCACGTTTCGGGCAAGTCCGCGAAGGCCGCCGGCCTCTCGGCCGCCGAGGCCCGCCGGGAGGGCTTCAAGGTGGCCCCCCACCGCGTCAAGCCGTCCGAAGTGATCAAGATGGCGGAGTCGCAGGTCGGCATCCGCGAGGGCAAGAACGGTCGGACCAAGTACCACAAGTGGTACATGTCGACCCCGCACGCGGCCGAGACCGCCCGGCGCGACGGCGGCGCCGTCGCCGACTACGACGGCGCCCAGTGGTGCAACATGTTCGTCTCCTGGGTCGGCGCGCAGGTCGGCGCCAAGGACATGGGCTGGGACGCCTACACCGTCCAGCACGCCACCTGGTTCAAGAAGGAGGACCGCTGGGGCACCAAGGCCCGGCCCGGCGCGGTCGTGTTCTTCGACTGGAAGGACGGCCGTTCCGGCGGGATCGGCGGCATCCAGCACGTCGGCCTCGTCGTCAAGGACAACGGCGACGGCACGATCGACACCGTCGAGGGCAACACCGGCAACGCCGTCAAGCGGAAGGTCCGCAAGACCTCCCAGGTCGTCGGCTACGGCTACCCCGACTACCGGGGCTGACCCGCTCCCGCCGCAGGGCGCCCCTCCCCCGAGGCGCCCGCGTCCCCCACGGAAGGCGCCCGGTCCCCCGCCGGGCGCCTTCCGGCTGTCCGCCCCGAGCCTCCAGGTGTTTCCTCCATGTCGGGTAATGCCAATCAATGAGGCCCTTTGACTGATCTTGGACGTCTGCGCGGCGTTCCGGGAAACACACTCTCTGACGTATCCGCCCGGTTACGGGGGAGTCGGGGAGGGGAGGGCCATGCGGGCGCGCCCGGAGGCCAGCGTGGTGGTGATCGCCTACAACGACGAGCGGCGGCTGCCCCGCGCGGTCGCCTCGGTGCTGGCGCAGTCGCTGGGCGGCGTCGAG
This sequence comes from Actinomadura graeca, assembly GCF_019175365.1. Lineage (NCBI taxonomy): Bacteria > Bacillati > Actinomycetota > Actinomycetes > Streptosporangiales > Thermomonosporaceae > Actinomadura > Actinomadura graeca. The sequence goes on from NZ_CP059572.1 coordinate 8,555,055, forward strand.
ACGGTGATCGTCGACGACGCGAGCACCGACGGGACCGCGCGGGCGGCCGACCGGCTGGCCGCCGCGCACCCGGGACGGGTCCGCGCCGTCCACCTGCCGTCCAACTCGGGGGGCTGCGGCCGTCCCCGCAACACCGGGATCGAGCGGTCGAGCGGCCGCTACGTGATGTTCCTCGACAGCGACGACCTGCTGGACCGGCACGCCTGCCTCAACCTCGTCTCGGCCGCGGAGGAGACCGGCGCCGACCTGGTCTCGGGCCTGTGCGAGCGGATCTTCCTGGACGTGCCCGAGGGGCGGAAGGACCGCGTCCGCCCCTGGTATCCGTGGCTCTACAGGCATAGCGCGGTGCACCGGTCGCTGAGCGAGCGGCCCAACCTCCTCTACGACACGCTGTCGACCAACAAGGCGTACCGCCGGGCCTTCCTGGAGGACAACGGGCTGCGGTTCGCCGAGCGGCTCCACTACGAGGACCTGCTGTTCACGGCGGAGGCGTACCTCGCGGCGGGGCGGACGGCGCTGATCCCCCACCGGGTCTACCACTGGCTGGTCAAGGAGCGGGAGGTCCCGCCGTCGATCTCCAGCCGGCGGGCCGAGGTCGCCAATTTCGCCGACCGGCTGGAGGTCCACCGGCGCATCGACATGCTGTTCGCGCTGCGCGGCGCCCACGATCTGAGACGGGCGAAGGACGTCAAGTTCGTCAACCACGACCTGGTCCTCTGCCTGCGCGAGCTGCGCGGCCGCGACCCCGGCCACCGGGCCCGGCTCCTGGACTCGGCCGCCCGCTACCTCGCGGAGCTGGATCCGAGGGCCTTCGAGACGGCCCACCCGATGGCGGCCATCGCCGCGTACCTGACCCGCGAGGGCGACCACGCCGGGGCGCTGGCGGCGGCCGAGTACGGCCGGGCCGCACGTCCTGAGCTGCGCGTCCATCTGGAGGAGCAGCGGGACGGGCGGGTCCTCTGGGGCGGCGCCCCGTCCCCGGACGGCGCCGCGCCCTCGCACGGGGTGGCCGCCTGGACGGCAAGGGCGGCGGGCCGCCGGATCCTGGACGTGACCGACTTCGGCTTCCACGAGCGGCCCCTCCGGGAACTGCGCCCGGCGAACACGGTCACGGGACTGGAGATGCGCGGCGACAAGGCGCACATGTCCGGCTACGTGCTCAACCCGTTGGAGCGGATACGTCCGGACTCCCGCCTCGCGGCCACGCTGGAGTTCCGCGACCGGCGCCGTCCGTCGCGCCGTCGGCGGACCCGGGCCCGGATCGAGCACCGCGGAGGGCGGCTGGACTGGCGGGCCGACTTCGACCCGCGCCGCGTCCACCCGGTCGGCTTCGTCGATCCCGTCTGGGACGTCCTGCTCCGAGTGCGGGTGGACGGCGAGGAGCTGGTCACCCGGCCCGGCGACGGCGCGGGATCACCTCCGCTCGACGGGGTCGCCCTTCCGGTACGGCCCCGGCTGACGCGGCTCGCGGCCGGCCGTCTCCGCTCGTACGTCACCGGGGGCGGCCACCTGGCCTTCACCCTCGACCCGGGCGGCGCTCCGGCCCGGCTTGCCGGGGCGGCCGTGCACCGGGCCGCGACGACGCGCGCCGCGCGGCGGGCCTGGCGCGAGGTCCGGCGGCTGAAGTCGTCGGCACGCGGGCTGCTGACGTCCCGCGCGACCAAGACGGCCGTGTTCAACCGGGTGCTGAGCCGGTTGCCCGTCCGCGCCGGGCTCGTGGTCTTCGAGAGCCACCTCGGCGCCCGGTACGCCGGCAACCCCAAGTACATCTACCGGGAGCTGCGCCGCTCGGGCCGGCCCGTCCGGGCGGTGTGGTCGTACGCGGCGTCCGCGAAGGGGTTCCCGCAGGACGCGACCCTGGTCAGGCGGGGATCCTGGGCCTACCACCTGGCGCTCGCGCGGGCCCGGTTCTGGGTCGACGACCAGGGATATCCGGACGGCCTCCGCAAACGGCCGGAGACCACCTACATCCAGACCTGGCACGGCTCGGCGTACAAGCCGATGGGGACGGACAAGCCGAGCGTGAAGAGCGGCCCGAGGTCCGAGCGGGCCCGGCTGCGGCGCATGGCAGAGCGGTTCGACTGCTTCCTCGTGCGGTCCGGGCACGACGCCGGCACCCTGGCCAGGGGCCTCGGCGTCCGCGCCGAGCTGCTCGCGTCCGGCTACCCGCGCAACGACCCGCTCGTCACCGGCGTGGACGGCGATCCGGAGCTGGCCGCCGAGATCGCCGCGCTCCGCGGCTCGCTCGGCCTCGGCGACGGCCGCCGCGCCGTGCTGTACGCGCCGACGTTCCGCACCGGCCCCGGCGGGCGCCCGGTCCGCCGGCTGGATCCCCCCGTCGACCCCGCGGTGTTCGCCCGCGAGCTGGGCGGCGAGCTGGTACTGCTCGTCCGGCCCCACTATCTGTGCGAGGCCGCGCTCCCGCCCTCCGCGCACGACGTGATGCGCGACGCCGGCGCCGTCCCCGACGTGACACCGCTGCTGCTGCTCGCGGACGCGCTGGTCACCGACCACTCCTCGATCATGTTCGACTTCGCGCTGCTCGACCGGCCGATCATCCTGCACCTCCCGGACGAGGACGGCCTCGACACCGGCTACTTCGACCTGCGGCGGCACGCCCCCGGCCCGATCACGCGCACCGAGGACGAGCTCGTCGCCGCGCTCGCCGGCCTGCGCTCACCGGGCGACGCCCACGCGGCCCGCCGCCGGGCGTTCGCGCTGCGGTTCGGCGAGCACGACCGCGGGACCGCCGCCCGCACGGTCGTGGAACGCTACTTCGGCGAAGGGAGCGGCCGTGGCCGGACCTCGTGACGTCTTCATCGTCTGCAACAACGCCGACGACATGGGCGGCCTCCAGCGGTGGGCGCACCACATGGCCCGGCTACTGGCCGGGCGGGGCGACCGCGTCACCCTCGTCGGCATCACCCGCGGGGAGACGCCCTACCACCACCACCGGGACGGCTCCTACGCGGTGGAGGTGCTGCACGGGCGGTGGCGTCCGCCCGTCCTGCCGTGGCGCCCCACCGGCCTGTGGCAGCGCCTGGACGTGGCGGCGCGCGGCCGCGACCTGTGGCGGCGCGCGGCCCAGCGGCGCGGCGCCGCGCGCCTGACCGAGCTGTTCGCCGCCGCGCGGCCGGGCGCGGTGGTGATCGTCGCGCAGGTGTGGGCGATGGAGTGGGTCCGGCTGGCGGACGTCCGGGGTCCGCGCGTCATCGGCATGAGCCACGAGTCGTACGCGGCGTCCCGCAGGTCGTCGCGGTACCGGCGGGTCAGGGAGCACTTCGCCGGGGCGGACCGGCTGCTGGTCCTGACCGCCGAGGACGCCGACGCCTGGGCGCGCGACGGCATGACCAACGTCGACCACATCCCGAACGCCCTGCCCGTCGAGCCCGCCGTCCACCCGACGCTCGACCTCCCGGTCGTCGCCTGCGTGGGGCGCCTGTCGTACGAGAAGGGCGTCGACCTGCTGCTGGAGGCGTGGGAGCGGGCGGTCGCCGGCCGGGCGGGCTGGCGGCTGCACGTCTACGGCGACGGCCCGGAGCGGGAGGCGTTGCGGGCACGGGCCGAGGCCGCGGGGGTGGCGGGATCGGTGGAGTTCCGGGGGGTGATCGCCGACGTCGAGGAGGCGCTGGTCGAGGCGTCGGTCTTCGCGCTGCCGTCCCGGGACGAGGGCCTGCCCATGTCGGTGATGGAGGCGATGGCCTACGGGCTGCCCTCGGTCGCGTTCGACTGCGCGCCCGGGGTCCGCTCCCTGATCGGGGACGAGGAGGGCGGGCTGCTGGTCCGGCGCGGCGACACGGCCGCGTTCGCCGCCGCGCTCGGCCGGCTGATGGACGACCCGGACCTGCGGCGGGCGCTCGGCGGCGCGGCGCTCGCGTCCGTCCAGCGGTTCCGGCCGGACGCGGTGCTCGCCCGGTGGGACCGGCTCTTCGGCCTTCTCCACGGAGAACCCCCGCGTGAGCGCGAGGAGGCGGTCCCCGCGCGGCGGCCCGGCGCCCGGGACGGCGCCCTGGGCCGTATCCCGGTGCGGGGCGCCGAGCCCGCGCTCGGTGGCGACCCGTCCTGACGACCGTCCGCCGAGGGGATCGCCGAGCCGTACCGCTGGCCGTCGGGCCCTTGACCTGGAGCGCGATCCAGCACCTAGCGTTCCGTCCATGACGAGCTCTCAACACAAGATCGGATCGGGGTTCGGCGCGGGCAGCACCGCCGAGGACGTCCTGAAGGGGATCGACCTGACGGGGAGGCTCGCCCTCGTCACCGGCGGGTACTCGGGCATCGGGCTGGAGACGACCCGCGCGCTCGCCGCCGCGGGCGCCCGCGTCGTGGTGCCCGCGCGGCGGCGGCGGGCCGCCGAGGACGCCGTCGCCGGGATCGGCGGCGTCGAGGTCGGCGAGCTGGACCTGGCCGACCTTGAGGACGTCCGGGCGTTCGCCGGCCGCTTCCTCGCGACCGGCCGCGGCATCGACCTCCTCATCGCCAACGCCGGGATCATGGCCTGTCCCGAGAGCCGGGTCGGCCCGGGCTGGGAGGCCCAGTTCGCGACCAACCATCTCGGCCACCACGCACTGGTCAACCGGCTGTGGCCGGCGATCCGGCCGGGTGCCCGGGTCGTCGCCGTCTCCTCGGCCGCGCACCACTTCTCCCGCATGCGCTGGGACGATGTCCATTTCGACCGCGGCTACGACAAATGGGAGGCGTACGGGCAGTCCAAGACCGCGAACATCCTCTTCGCGGTCCATCTCGACGCGCTCGCCCGGGACACCGTGCGTGCCTTCTCCCTGCACCCGGGCAGCATCCTCACGCCGCTCGTGCGGCATGTCGCCAAGGAAGAGCAGAGGGAACGGGGCTGGATCGACGAGCACGGCAACGAGATCGGCGCGGGATTCAAGACACCCGGGCAGGGCGCGGCCACCGGGGTGTGGGCTGCCACGTCACCGCGGCTGGCCGGGCACGGTGGCGTCTACTGCGAGGACTGTGACATCGCCGAGCCCGCGCCCGGGGACCTCCCGGAGACCATCGGCCGCCCCGCGGGGGCGGAGCGGCCGATGAGCGGCGTCCGGTCCTACGCGGTCGACCCCGACGAGGCGGCGCGGCTCTGGGCACTGTCCGCCGAGCTGACGGGCGTCGACGCCTTCGCGTGACCTGTCACCGGTCTCTTGTGGGGGGACGACCGCCCACGGCGGGGCCACCGGGGCGCTCCGCCGTGTTCAGTCGATGTCGATCCATCCGTAGGTGCGTTCGACGGCTTTCTTCCATCCGGTGTAGGCGTGGTCGCGTTGGCGGGGGGTCCAGGTGGGTTCCCAGCGGTGGTCTTGGTGCCAGTGGGTGCGTAGTTCGTCGGTGTCGTGCCACAGGCCGGTGGCCAGGCCGGCGGCGTAGGCGGCGCCCAGGGCGGTGGTCTCGGTGATGGTGGGGCGGGAGACCGGGACGCCCAGGATGTCGGCTTGCAGTTGCATGCACAGGTGGTTGGTGGTGACGCCGCCGTCGACCTTGAGGACCTCCAGGGTGACGCCGGAGTCGTGGTGCATGGCCTCGACCACGTCGCGGGTCTGGTAGCAGATGGCCTCCAGGGTGGCGCGGGCCAGGTGCGCGGCGGTGGTGTGGCGCGACAGCCCGACGATGGCGCCGCGGGCGTCGGCGCGCCAGTAGGGGGCGAACAGGCCGGAGAAGGCGGGGACGAAGTAGATGCCGCCGTTGTCGCCGGCCTGGCGGGCCAGGGTTTCGCTGTGGGCGGCGTCGGTGATGAGGCCGAGCTGGTCGCGTAGCCATTGCACGGCCGATCCGGTGACGGCGATGGAGCCTTCCAGGGCGTAGACGGGGGGTTGCCCGGCCAGCTGGTAGCACACGGTGGTGAGCATCCCGGCGTGGGAGGTCACGGGCTGGTGGCCGGTGTTGAGCAGCAGGAAGTTGCCGGTGCCGTAGGTGTTTTTGGCCTCGCCGGGGGCGAAGCAGACCTGTCCGACGGTGGCGGCTTGCTGGTCGCCCAGGATCGCGGTGACCGGCACCCCGCCGGTGCCGCTCCCGCCGGTGCCTGTGCTTGCGGTGGTTGTGCCGTTGGGGTGGGCGAGGGGGGTGTCGGGGTGGGTGGGGCCGTAGCCGCCGGGCTGGGTGGAGGGGCCGATGGCCGGGAGCATGGTGGCCGGGAGGGTGAAGATGTCCAGCAGTTCGGGGTCCCAGGTGAGGGTGTGCAGGTCCATGAGCATGGTGCGGGAGGCGTTGGTGGGGTCGGTGAGGTGGACGCCGCCGTGGGGGCCGCCGGTGAGGTTCCATAGCAGCCAGGTGTCGATGGTGCCCATGAGGGCGTGGCCGTGGTGGGCGGCTTGGCGGGCGCCGGGGGTGTTGTCCAGGATCCATTGGGCTTTGGCGGCGGAGAAGTAGGTGGCGGGGGGCAGGCCGGTGCGGTCGCGGATCATCTGGCCGCGGCTGTCGTGTTGCAGGGCGGTGGTGATCTGGTCGGTGCGGGTGTCTTGCCAGACGATGGCGTTGTGCAGGGGGTGGCCGGTGCGGGGGTCCCAGACCACGGTGGTCTCGCGCTGGTTGGTGATGCCGATGGCCTGCAGGTCGGTGGTGGACAGCCCGGCGGTGGCCAGCGCGGTCTGGATGACGGTGCGGGTGTTCTCCCAGATTTCGGCGGGGTCGTGCTCGACCCATCCGGGGCGGGGCAGGATCTGCCGGTGTTCCAGCTGGTGCCGGGCCACCACCGCACCGGAGTGATCGAACACCATGAACCTGGTGCTGGTCGTCCCCTGATCCAGCGCACCAACGAAATCAGCCATGTCCGGGGTCTCCTGTCATGTCGGGGACGGACGGGGGGAGGGGGCGGCCGGTGCCGCGGTGGCGGTTCACGCCGCCTCGTACTCGGGCTCGGCCCTCTGGTCGGGTGGGGCGTCGCCGGGCAGGAACCGTCCGATCAGCGCCTTGTACAGCCCCGCGCCGAGGACGCCGCCGAGGAGCGGGCCGATGATCGGCACCCAGAAGTACAGGTCGCCGTTCTGGTCCCGCCATGCTGACCCGTATCCGGTGAGGAACGAGGCGAGACGGGGCCCGAAGTCGCGCGCCGGGTTGATCGCGTAACCGGCGTCCGTCCCCCACGCCATTCCGATCACCACCACCAGAAGGCCGATGACGAACGGCGCCAGGTTCGCCAGCGGCGGCGCGTTGCGCGCGTCCGTGACGGCCTTGATCACGAACAGCAGGATCGCGGTTCCGATCACCTGGTCGCGGAGAGCGCCCCACGTCCCCACCGGCAGCGTCCCGTTGCCCGGCAGGGTCGAGAAGACGCCCTGGGTCTTGATGGTGTGGCCGGGGTCGGCCTTGGCGAGCACCTCGCTGTAGTTCCATCGGACGATCAGCGCGGCGACGAACGCGCCGAGCGTCTGGGCGGCGATGTAGGGGGCCGTCTTCCGCCAGGAGAACTCCTTGAAGACGGCGAGGGCGACGGTCACGGCCGGGTTCAGGTGCGCGCCGCTGATGCGCGCCGCGACGTACACGCCGAGCGTCACGCCGAGGCCCCATGCCCAGGCGATGCTGTCGTGGTCGCCGATGCCGGCGGCCGCGACCTGCGCGACGACGCCGACGCCGAACAGGATGAGGATCAGCGTGCCGGCGAACTCCGCGGCGAGTTCACCGGCCAGGGGTGGGATCGTTCTTCGTTCCGCCATGTCTGCTCTCCTCGTCACGCGGGGGTGGTGCGTGGTGGCCTGGACGCTAGGTCGTACGGGAGTGCCTGACAACAGAGGCCGGTCGGGGGCCGCTCACCGGCGTCGGGGCGTGCGGCGGCGTCCGGCGGGAGCAGGCACGCCGTTCCGCTTCCGCGCGCAAGGGAGGGAATGCAGGGCCGAAGACGCCGGGCTCCTCAGCCCGGTCGCCCTTTTCCTATATTTGATAGGAGAACCCGGCGATGTCAGCGGGAGATGACGGTGGGCCCTACCAGCGAGCCGGCCTTCGGCAGGCGCCGCCAGCTCGGCGACGAGGTGGCCGCCTACGTCCGCGAGCTCATCATGTCGGGGCAGGTCGGGCACGGCGAGTTCCTGCGGATGGAACGGATCGCCGAGGATCTCGGGATCAGCGTCACGCCCGTCCGGGAGGCGCTGCTGTCACTGCGCGGGGAGGGCTTCGTCACGCTGGAGCCACGCCGCGGGTTCATGCCGGCGCCGCTGACACGGCAGGACGTCCAGGACCTGTTCGAGGCGCAGGCGTACTTCGCCGGGGAGCTGGCGGCGCGCGCCGCCGGGCGGATCACCGAGGCGGAGCTGGACGCGCTGGAGGAGACACAGGCGCGGCTGGAGAAGGCGTCCCGGTCCCTGGACGCGGAGGAGATCGAGCTCGCCAACCACCGGTTCCACCGGTCGATCAACCTGTGCGCGGGGTCGCCCAAGACGGCCTGGCTGCTGCAGCTCGTGGTCCGGTACGCGCCGCGCCGCTTCTACTCCAGCATCCACGGCTGGACACAGGCGTCCGTCGACGACCACCGCATCGTCCTCGCTGCGCTGCGGGCGAGGGACGCCGGCGCGGCGCGGCAGGCGATGCGGGCGCACATCCGGCACGCGGGCACGCTGCTGGTCGTGCACCTGGAGGCCCAGGGATTCTGGGACGAGCGGGCCGGTGGCCGTCGCTCGGCCCGGTGAACCGGCCGCCTATAGCGTATAAGCGATATCCAGGAGGATGCGGTTGATCACGGTGTCCGAGCACGAGGCGACCCGGGTGCTGACGCTCGACCGCCCGGAGGCCCGCAACGCGATCGACGTCCCGGCGCGTGAAGCCCTCCGGGACGAGCTCCGGCGCGCGGTGGACGATCCCGCCGTGCGGGCCGTCGTGCTGACCGGCGCCGGAGGCACGTTCTGCGCGGGCGGGGACGTCCGTTCCATGGAGGGCGCGGCCCCGGACACGGTGCGGGCGCGGCTCGCGCCGCTGCACGACGTGGTCCGGCTGATCGCCGCGGGCGGGACGCCCGTGGTGGCGGCCGTCGAGGGCACCGCCGCCGGGCTGGGCGTCTCCCTCGCCGCGGTCTGCGACCACGTGGTCACCGCCGAGGACGCCAGGTTCGTCGCGGCGTTCGGCAGGATCGGCCTCGTCCCGGACGGCGGGCTCCTCTGGACGCTCCCGCGGCGGGTCGGGTCGGGCGCCGCCAGGGACATGCTGCTCTTCGGCGCGCCCGTGCCCGCGTCCCGCGCCTACGAGATCGGCCTGGCCGACTCGCTCGCCCCGCCCGGTGGCGCGCTGGACGCCGCGCTGGAACGCGCCGCCGGGGCCGCCGCCCTCGCCCCGCTGGCGGTCGCCGCCGCCAAACGCGTGCTCGCCGGTGACGACGGGCTGGAGCGGCTCCTGGAGGCCGAGTGCGCGGAGCAGGCGGCCCTGTTCGCAACCGCCGACTTCGCCGAGGGACGCGCCGCGTTCGCCGGGCGCAGGACGCCCCGTTTCGAGGGCCGCTGACAGCACGCCGGCCCGGGAGGCGACCCGACGCTCCGATGCCGCTGAGAGGCGAGGGCACCGCCGACGGCAAGTAGATGATCATCGGTCGCCGGCTGCCGGAGGACTGAGTGCGCTCCGCGATCACGCCCGGAATTGGCGGATATCGTCGTCGGCACAGCCGGAGGAAGGGGCTCGATGATGAGGAACCGGGACTTCGCCGGAACGCCGGTGGGCGCGGTCGGCCTGGGGTGCATGGGGATGAGCTGGGCGTACGCCGAGTCCGAGCGCGACGACGAGGCGTCGGCCGCGCTGATCCGCGAGGCCCTCGACCTCGGCGTGACGTTCCTGGACACCGCCCAGGTTTACGGCGACGGTCACAACGAGGAGTTAGTGGGCCGCGCGCTCGCCGGCCGGCGGGACGAGGCGGTCCTCGCCACCAAGACCGGCCTGGTCGTCGCGGACATGGCGACCAGGAGCATCGTCCGGCGGGGCACGCCCGAGCACGTCGTCGCGTCCGCCGAGGACAGCCTGCGCCGTCTCCGCACCGACGTGATCGACCTCTACTACCTGCACCGCGTCGACCCGGACGTGCCGCTGGCCGACACCTGGGGCGCCATGGCGGAGCTGGTCGCGGCGGGCAAGGTCCGCCACCTCGGCCTGTCGGAGGTCAGCGTCGCGCAGGCCGCCGAGGCGCACGCCGTCCACCCGGTCGCAGCCGTCCAGTCGGAGCTGTCGCTGTGGACGCGCGACGCCATGGGCGAGCCCGGCGGGGGCGCGGCGGGCGACGGCGTGGGCTCCATCGCCGGGGCGGGCGAGGCGGGCGACGTCGTCGGCTGGTGCGCCGCCCACGGCGCGGCGTTCGTGCCGTTCTCGCCGCTGGGCCGGGGCTTTTTAACCGGGACCGTGACCACCTCCGAGTTCGAGGCCACCGACTTCCGGGGCATCAACCCGCGCTTCCAGGAGGAGGCGCTGAAGGCCAATCTGCGGATCGTCGACGTCGTCAGGGCGGTCGCGGACGGCCACGGTGCCACCCCGGCCCAGGTCGCCATCGCCTGGACGCTCGCGCAGGGCGACCACGTCATCCCGATCCCCGGGACCAAGAAGGAGCGCTACCTGCGCGACAACGCCGGCGCCGCCGGCCTGGAACTGACCGGCGCCGACCTCGCGGCGCTGGACGCCGTGCCCGCCGCCGTCGGCGGACGCTACTGAAGCGGGCGCCGTTGCGCGGCCACGGGACGGGCCGGCTCAGGGCGCTGGGCTGTCCACGTCCCGGGCGCGCAGGACGGTGCTCGGGGCGACGCCGCGGACGCGCTTGAAGGCGTTGCTGAACGCGAACCCGTCGGCGTAGCCGACCCGCCGCGCGACCGAGGCGACGCTGGCGCCGCGCTCGCGCAGCAGGTCGGCGGCCAGCGTCATCCGCCACTCGGTGAGGTAGGCGAGCGGCGGGCTGCCGACCAGCTCGGTGAAGCGGCGCGCGAACACCGCGCGGGACATGCCCGTCTCGGCGGCGAGGGACGCCACCGTCCACGGCCCGGCGGGCCGCTCGTGCAGGAGCCGCAGCGCGAGCCCGATCCGCGGGTCGCCGAGGGCCCGGTACCCGGCGGGCGGCGCCGCGTCCGGGCGTGCGAACCACGCGCGCAGCGCCCGCACCAGCAGCATGTCGAGGAGCCGGTCGAGGATGATCTGCTGGCCCGGCTCCTCGCGGGCGACCTCGGCCGCCAGCAGGTCGAGCAGCGGCGCGAACTCCCGCTGCCACGGGACGACGGCCAGCTCCGGCAGCGCCGAGAGCAGCCGCTCGCACACGTCGCCGCGCATCGGGTACTCGGCCGTGACGAACAGGTCCGATCCGTCGGCGGTGAAGCCGTAGGTGCGCGGGCCGAGCCGGTAGTCGCGCCGGGGGGCGGCCGGGCCGTCGGCGGTCGCGTAGCAGCGCTCGGAGTCGAGGACCACGATCTGCGGCGGTGTGTCCGGATGGTCCCCGGCCGTGAACGGCGTCCCGCCGCGCGTCAGGACGATGTCTCCCTGCCGGACCGGGAGGGGCCGCCCACCGTCGGGCACGAGCCACGCCTCGCCGCTGAGCATGGTGCCGAGCGCGAGCGGCGCGGGGGCGTCGAACCGCACCGCCCACGGCGGCTCGGCGACCGACCGGCAGAACACGGCGCCCCGGGCCCGCACGCCCGAGAGCAGGTCGTCGAGGATGTCCATGCTGAGACGATCCCACATGTGATCGAGACGTGCGACCATGGATCGTCTCGGCCCCGGCTGATGTGCTGGTCACATGACCGATGCACCGATCCTCGTCCTCGGCGCCCGCGGCAAGACCGGACGCCGGGTGACCGCACGCCTCCGGGACCGCGGGCTGGCCGTCCGCGCCGCGTCCCGCACGACCGGGACCCGCTTCGAATGGGCCGACCGCTCCACCTGGGGCCCGGCGCTGGAGGGCGCGGGCGCCGTGTACCTCGTCCCGATGAACGAGCACGTCCGCCAGGAAGCCGTCTCCGAATTCACCGGCGAGGCCGCGGCCGCCGGAGTGCGGCGGCTCGTCCTGCTGTCCGCGCGCGGCGTGGACGGGCGGCCCATGCCCGAGCAGGAGCCCGCCGAGCGCGCCGTCCGGGAGGCCGGCGCGCAATGGACGATCCTGCGCCCCGCGTGGTTCAACCAGAACTTCAGCGAGGACTTCCTGCTCTCCCCGCTGCTCGGCGGAGACCTGGCACTGCCCGCGGGGGAGGGCCGGGAGGCGTTCGTCGACGTGGCGGACATCGCCGACATCGCGGTCGCCGCGCTCACCGGCGACGGCCACGACGGGCGGACCTATGAGCTGACCGGCCCGGAGCCGCTGTCGTTCCGGGAGGTCGTCCGGACGGTCGCGGCCGCGTCGGGCCGCGACATCCGCTACACGCCGCTGGAGGTGCCCGAGTTCAAGGCGAGACTGGAGGCGGACGCGGTCCCCGGCCCGTTGATCGAGATCCTCGCGAGGCTGCTGGCGGGGATCGCCGACGGCACGGGCGACCGCGTGACCGGCGACGTGCGGAATGTGCTCGGCCGTGAGCCGCGCCCGTTCGCCGAGTACGTCAAGGAGGCCGCGGCCGCCGGTGCCTGGAGCGGCCCGGCCTAGCCGGGCGGCCGGGGACGATAGTCCGCCAGATGGCGCCGGACCATTCGGCGGACGGCCGGGTCACAGGCGGCCTCCGGCAGCCGCCGATCCGGGGCCGTGCGCGCGGAATGCCGTCCAGCCGCGCGGTGTTGAACAGTCGTGCCGCCGGGGAAAATCAATCGCCCCGTGTGAGGCGTTCCGGCTACGGTGCGAAGGTTTGAGGGGTGAGCGGGGCCGAGGGGCCTGGAACCCTATCCTTGTCGAGGATTATGAGGACGTCTGTGAGATCGCCGCTCGCCGACCTGCGCGCGCGCCTGCCGCATCTGATGCTCCGCGACCAGCACCGGTTGCGGCGCCGGATCGACGGCATCCAGAAGATGCGCGACGCCGCGCGCCGCGCCGCGGTCACCGAGGAGATCGCCGCCGAGATCGAGACGGCGGAGCGCCGCGTGGCGCGGCGCCGCGCCGCCGTGCCCGCGATCACCTACCCGGCCGAGTTGCCGGTGGCCCGGAAGAAGGACGACATCCTCGCCGCCGTCCGCGACCACCAGGTCGTGATCGTCGCGGGGGAGACCGGGTCGGGGAAGACGACGCAGATCCCGAAGATCTGCCTGGAGCTCGGCCGCGGCGTGCTCGGTTCGATCGGGCACACCCAGCCGCGCCGGCTCGCCGCCCGCACCGTCGCCGACCGGATCGCCGAGGAGCTCGGCACCGGGCTCGGCGACGCCGTCGGCTACAAGGTGCGCTTCACCGACCACTCCGGTGACGACACGCTCGTCAAGCTGATGACCGACGGGATCCTGCTCGCCGAGATCCAGGCCGACCGGCTGCTCCGCCAGTACGACACCCTGATCATCGACGAGGCGCACGAGCGCAGCCTCAACATCGACTTCCTGCTCGGGTACGTCAAGGAGATCCTGCCGAGGCGCCCCGACCTCAAGGTGATCATCACTTCGGCGACGATCGACCCCGAACGGTTCTCCGAGCACTTCGACGGCGCGCCGATCGTGGAGGTGTCGGGCCGCACGTACCCGGTGGAGGTGCGCTACCGGCCGATCGCCGACCCCGGCGACCCGTCCGCCGACCCCGACCGCGACCCGATCCAGGCGATCCTGGACGCGGTGGACGAGCTGGGCCGCGAGGCGCCCGGCGACGTGCTGGTCTTCCTCAGCGGCGAGCGCGAGATCCGCGACACCGCCGACGCGCTGGCCAAGCACTTCCAGCGCAGGCGCGACGCCACCGAGGTCCTCCCGCTGTACGCGCGGCTGTCGGCGGCCGAGCAGCACCGGGTGTTCCAGCGGCACACCGGGCGGCGGGTCGTCCTCGCGACGAACGTCGCCGAGACGTCGCTGACCGTCCCGGGCATCAAGTACGTCGTCGATCCCGGCACGGCCCGCGTCTCCCGCTACAGTCACCGGCTGAAGGTGCAGCGGCTCCCGATCGAGCCCGTCTCCCAGGCGTCGGCGAACCAGCGCAAGGGACGCTGCGGGCGCGTGTCCGAGGGCGTGTGCATCCGGCTGTACTCCGAGGAGGACTTCGAGTCCCGCCCGGAGTTCACCGACCCGGAGATCCTGCGCACCAACCTGGCGTCGGTCATCCTGCAGATGACGTCGCTCGGCCTCGGTGACATCGCCGCGTTCCCGTTCGTGGAGCCGCCCGACCGCCGCAACGTCAAGGCGGGCGTCGACCTGCTGCACGAGCTCGGCGCGATCGACCCGTCCGAGAAGGACCCGCGCAAGCGCCTCACCCCGCTCGGCCGCCGCCTGGCCCAGCTCCCCGTCGACCCGAGGCTCGCGCGGATGGTCCTGGAGGCCGACGCGAACGGCTGCGTCCGCGAGGTCCTGGTCATCGCCGCCGCGCTGTCCATCCAGGACCCCCGGGAGAGGCCCGCCGAGCACCAGCAGGCCGCCGACGACAGGCACCGCCGGTTCGCCGACCCCACGTCCGACTTCCTGGCCTACCTGAACCTGTGGAACTACCTGCGCGAGCAGCAGAGGGAGCTGACGGGCAGCGCGTTCCGCCGCATGTGCAAGAACGAGTTCCTGCACTTCCTGCGCGTGCGCGAGTGGCAGGACCTGCACGGCCAGCTCAAGCAGGTCGCCAAGTCCCTCGGCGTCACGCTCAACACCTCCGACGCCGCGCCCGACCGCGTCCACGTCTCGCTCCTCGCCGGGCTGCTCTCCCACATCGGCCTCGCCGACACCGAGAAGAAGGACAAGCAGCGGCGCGGCCAGGAGTACCTCGGCGCGCGCGGCGCGAAGTTCGCGGTGTTCCCCGGGTCGGCGCTGTTCAAGAAGCCGCCGCGCTGGGTGATGTCGGCGGAGCTCGTCGAGACGTCCCGGCTGTGGGGACGGGTCAACGCCAAGATCGAGCCTGAGTGGATCGAGCCGCTCGCCGGGCACCTGGTCAAGCGGAGCTACAGCGAGCCGCACTGGTCGAAGAAGCAGGCCGCCGTCATGGCGCACGAGAAGGTGACCCTCTACGGCGTGCCGATCGTCGCCGACCGGCGCGTCAACTACGGCCGCATCGACCCCGTGCTGTCCCGCGAGCTGTTCATCCGGCACGCGCTCGTCGAGGGCGACTGGGAGACCCACCACCGGTTCTTCCACGAGAACCGCGCGCTCCTGGACGAGGTGGAGGAGCTGGAGCACCGCGCCCGGCGCCGCGACATCCTCGTCGACGACGAGACGCTGTTCGACTTCTACGACGAGCGGATCCCCGAGGACGTCGTCTCCGGGCGGCACTTCGACGCCTGGTGGAAGCGGACCCGGCGGTCCGAGCCCGACCTGCTCGGGTTCGAGAAGTCGATGCTCATCAACGACACCGCCGACGGCGTCAGCGAGTCCGACTACCCGGACGTGTGGCAGCAGGGGCCGCTGCGGCTGCGGCTGACCTACCAGTTCGAGCCCGGCACCGACGCCGACGGCGTGACCGTCCACATCCCCGTGCAGATCCTCAACCAGGTGCGGCCGGACGGGTTCGAGTGGCAGGTGCCCGGCCTGCGCGCCGAGCTGGTCACCGAGCTGATCCGCTCGCTGCCCAAGCAGCTGCGCGTGAACTTCGTCCCGGCGCCCGACTACGCGCGCAAGCTCCTCGACCGCGTCGCGCCGCGCACCGAGCCGCTGCTGGACGCGCTGGAACGCGAGCTGACCGCGATGACGAGCGTGCAGATCGCGCGGGAGGCGTGGGACCCGTCGCGGCTCCCCGCCCATTTGCGCATCACGTTCCGCGTCGTCGACGACCGCGGCCGCACCCTCGGCGAGGGCACCGGCCTCGACGAGCTGAAACGCCGGCTCGCGGGCAAGGTGCGCGGGACGCTGTCCCAGGCGGCGTCCACGATCGAACGCTCCGGGCTCCGCGAGTGGACGATCGGGGAGCTGCCGCGCACCTACGAGCGCAACCAGGCGGGCTACGACGTCAAGGCGTACCCGGCGCTGACCGACGAGGGCGACGCCGTCGCCGTCCGGATGTACGAGACGGAGGCCGAGCAGCGCCGCGCCATGTGGCTCGGCACCCGCAGGCTCGTCCTCCTCAACGCCCCCTCACCGGTGAAGCTCATCCAGGGGCGGCTGACCAACCAGGGCAAGCTGGCGCTCAGCCACAACCCGCACGGCTCCGTGCCCGCCCTCTTCGACGACTGCGTCACCGCCGCCGCCGACCGGCTCATCGCCGAGGCCGGCGGGCCCGCGTGGGACGAGGACGGCTTCCGCGCCCTGGACGAGCACGTCCGCGCCGGCCTCCACGACGCGACCGCCGCGATCGTCGCGCAGGTCGAGCGGATCCTCGCCGAGGCCCACGAGATCGACCGGCGGCTGCGCGGGACCACGAGCCTGACGCTCGTCCCCGCGCTGACCGGCATCCGCGGCCACCTCGCCACACTGATCGCCCCCGGGTTCGTCACCGCGACCGGCTGGCAGCGTCTGCCCGATCTGCCCCGCTACCTGCGCGCTCTCCAGGTGAGGCTGGACAAGCTGCCCGAGAACCCCGGCCGCGACCGGATGCTCTCTCACCAGGTCGAGGAGCTGACCGGCGAGTACGAGCGGGCGCTGCAGCGCCTCCACCCGTCCCGCCGGGACGCCGAGCCCGCGCGGCAGGCCCGCTGGATGCTGGAGGAGCTGAGGGTCAGCCTGTTCGCCCAGCAGCTCGGAACGCGCTACCCCGTGTCGGACAAGCGGATCCGCAAGGTCCTCGCCCAGCTGTGAACGACCGGCTGAGGGACTACTACCCGCCCGTCGAGCCGCACGACTCCGGGTGGCTCGACGTCGGCGACGGCAACGAGATCTACTGGGAGGTGTGCGGGAACCCCGCGGGCAAGCCCGCGGTCTTCCTGCACGGCGGCCCCGGAGGCGGCCTGCTCCCGGACAACCGGCGCTACTTCGACCCGTCCGCGTACCGGATCGTGCTGTTCGACCAGCGCAACTGCGGCCGCAGCCGGCCCGGCGCGGACGACCCGGGGGTCTTGTTGGAGCACAACACGACCCCGCATCTGGTCGCCGACATCGAGCGCCTGCGCGAGCACCTGTCCATCGAGCGCTGGCTGGTCTTCGGCGGGAGCTGGGGCACGACGCTCGGCCTCGCCTACGCGCAGGCCCACCCCGGGCGCGTCACGGAGATGGTGCTGCGCGGAGTGTGGCTCATCCGTCCGGCGGACGAGGCGTGGGCGTTCACTCCGGGTGGCGCGGCGCACCTCTTCCCCGCCGAGTGGGCCGCGTTCCGCGACGCGATACCGCCCGCCGAACAGGGCGACCTGGTGCGCGCCTACGGCCGCCGCGTCCACGACCCCGACCCGGCGGTGCACGTCCCCGCCTCGCGCGCCTGGATGGGATGGGAGCTGTCGGCCAACACCCTGTTGCCCGTGCCGCCGCCCGACCTGGACGATTCCCTCCTCGTCGCGTTCGCCCGCATCACGCACCACTACATCGCCAACGGGGGATTCCTTCCTGAGGAGGGACTGCTCGCGGGCGTGGACCGCATCCGGCACATCCCCGCCGTGGTCGTGAACGGGCGCTACGACATCAAGACGCCGCCGGACCAGGCATGGGACCTGCACCGCGCCTGGCCCGAGGCGGAGTTCACCATCGTCGAGGACGCGGGGCACGGCGGGTCCGAGCCTGGGACGCGGCACGTCCTCATCGAGGCGACCGACCGCTTCCGCGGATGACCACCTTTTCGGACCCCGGTGCCGGTGACGGCCCTCTCACGGCGAGGCCCGGGAACCCCTGTGCGCACGCCGTTTCCGCACCTGGCGGCGGTCGTCGCGGAGCGATCCGCTCACTCTCCGACGACCTGGACATGTCCACTCGTCCCTCGCAAGTCACTGCAGTCATGTCGACTAGTGCGTATGGTTCATTCCATGCCGAAGAGCGAAGAGCGCGACAATAGCGGCCCCGAGGAGACGGCCGCGACTCCGGAAGCCGCGGTCTCCGGAGGCGCGAAGCCGCAGGACGGCGTGCCCCCGCCCCCGGGGGACGACGCGGGCGCGCAGGACCCGCGGGGCGGCGGCCCGACGCCGGAACGTCCCGCCGAGACGGCCGTCGCGCGGGTGGGCGACCCGGTCGCGGTGTGGCCGTGCGCCAACTGCGGACGGCCCGTCCCGCAGCCGGTGGGGGCGGTGCGCTCCGTCCGCTACTGCCAGGACAACGACGGCGCCTGCGCCCGCGAGGCCCGCGACCGCCGCGACCGCGGCCGCGACGCGCCGGGGCTGACCGGCCAGGTCGCCTCCACCTGGGAGATGGTCGAGCGCCTGGAGAAGGCCGCCGACCTGCTCGCCGACTCGCTGACCTCCGAGCTGAGCGTCGCCGGCGTCGAGCGCCGCGTCGCCGAGGTGCGCGCCGAGGCCGCCCGCGAGCTCGCCATCGCGCAGAGCGAGCGCGACTCCTCCCAGCGCAAGGCCGAGGAGGCGTGGCACGAGGCGACCTCCGCCCGCGGCCGCGCCGAGAGCGCCGAGAAGGAGGCCGCGCACGCCCGCGAGGAGGCCAAGCTCGCCACCTCCAAGCGCGACGCCGCCCAGCAGGCGTGGGAGGAGGCCCACCAGGTCGCGCAGCAGTCGATGACCGCCAAGCTCGCCGCCGAGAGCGAGCGCGACCGCATCGCCGCGCGCGAGACCGAGCTGCTCGCCGCCCTGGAGGCGGCGCGCGCCGAACTCGTCACCCTGCACGCCAGACTCTCCGAGACCGAGGGGGCCGTCGAGTCCCAGCGCGTCGAGGCGGCCGTCGCCAAGCAGGGCGCCGAGGACCTGCGCAACGCCATGCGCGACACCGAGGCGCAGCGGCAGCGGGCGATGCAGGCCGCCAGCAAGGCCGAGGCCGAGCGCGCCACCGCCCTGCGGGCCCAGTCCGAGGCGGAGGCCGAGCTCGTGCGCGCCAACGCCCGGGCCGAGGAGGCGGTCAAGGAGCGTGACGCCGCCCAGGCCATGGCCCAGGCCGCCACCGCCGAGCGCGAGGAGCTCAACGCCAAGATCAGCGACCAGTCGGTGCAGCTCCGGCAGCTGTCCCAGTCGGTCGCCGAGCAGCAGGCCGCGCTGACCGCCCTCGCCGAGGAGCGCGACGCCGCCCGCGCCGAGGCCGACCGTGCCCGCCGCCAGGTGGACCAGTTCACGCACAACACGCTGTCGTCCAACATCCCGCCCGGCGGCCGGATGCCGGGCGGCGGCACCCCGGCGCCCTCCGCGGGCCTCTCGCACAACGCGGCACCCCCGCCGCCCCCCGGGATCCCGCCGGGCCCGCCCCCGATCGGCCCCGGCCCGTCCGCGGCCCCCCGCCCGCAGAACGCGCCGGTCCCGCTCAGCGCGCCGCCCCCGAGCCACCCGGCCCAGGGCACCGTCCCGCCGGGCCGCGGGCAGTCGTCACTGAACGGCGCCGACCGGGAGGACCCCCTCTTCACCGGCCCCTGACGGCCCGGCTCACCCGAACTTGACGACCATGAGGAGCACCATCGCCGACCCCGCGACGAGGAGCGCGGTGTGCGTGCGCTCCTTCGCGGCCGTCTGCCGCAGGCTGCTCACCCTTTTGCGGCCGAGCCGCACGTCGAACACCGCACGTCGTGCCCGTTCCCAGTGGATGCCCGTGTAGATCGCGAGCCCGGCCAGCCCGAGCAGCAGTAACCCGGTTCCGTATCCGCTCATCTGTCCCGCCTCCGTGTTCGCGGAAGCTCACAGTGAACAGCGGACCGGCCCGGCCGGGCCGCGTCAAACGACACATTTCCAGAATCCATGCGGAACCGGACCACCACCGCGCGGTACCGATTCCCCGGTGAACGTGACCCCCTGGCACGTTCCCGCCGGATCACCGCCCGAACGTCTCCGGATCGACCTCGATCCAGATCTGCTCCGCACGGCCGAGGAGCCGCCCGTCCGCCCCGTACAGCGCGGTGGCGGCGTGCATCTTGCGGTCCTCCCTGCTCCGCGCCAGCCCCATGACCACGCACCGCTCACCCGCCTGCGGCAGCCCGGTGACCTGCGCGGTCATGGTCCCGAGGACCGCGGGCCGGCCCGCCACGCCGAACGACCAGCCACCGGGGCAGTCCAGCGCCGCCCAGACCACTTCGGGCTCCGGCACCTCCCGCGGCACCCAAGGCGAGGCCACGATCGCCTCCGCGACCGTCCCCGGCTCCAGCCGCAACCCGTCCCCGGTCTCCCGCTCGGGCCCGCACACGAAGCACCGCGGAAACGGATGCCTCTCCGCCGCCGCCCCGAACGCCGCCGCCGCCTCCTCCGCGACCTCGAACGGCACCGCCGCGACCGGCGGCACCACGATCGCCCCCGCCAGCGCCTCGGCGACCAGCACGTCACCGTCCCAGAGCCGCACCCCGTGGCCGCGCTCGTCCTCGACCGTGACCGTCAGCTCCACCTCCAGCGGCGGAGGCCGCCGCAGCGTCACCGTCACCGTGTCGGACGCCGCACGCCCGGCCAGCAACCCCGCGACGTACCCGCCGTTGCCCGACCCGTCCGGCCCATGGAACCGCTTCTCAATGATCACTCTGCGTTCCCCCGTGCTCAAACCGCCCGAAAACCGGACCGATCCTATATTTATTGGGGAGGCGAGCCCCCATATCCCCCGGCTGCGCGGCACGGGTCTCCTCCACTGCGCTCGCTGCACTCGCTGCGTTGCGGGGACGCGGCGCGCCGGGGATACCCGCTCCGCTCGCTTGCGCTCGCTCCGCGTGCCTCCCCGAAACCGGTGGCCGGGCTTCGAACCGGTGGTTGAGGCTCAACCTGCCGGGGTCGGGGTTTCGAGGCACGTTTGCCTGGGGCGACCGCCAGACCCCCGGTGCGCTTCTTTGACCCTCTATACGGCGCGGGAAGGTTGGGGACGGCCTGGGCGGGTGGTGAAGAAGACGGAGAGGGAGCCCTTGAGGCGGGCGCGGACGGTCTCCTCGTCCACGGGGCCGTCGTCGGGGACGGGGGTGAGGTCCAGCGCGCGGGCGATCAGCAGGTCGACGTTGCGGTCGGCGACCAGGACCGAGCAGGTGTCGCAGGCGTACCAGGGGTAGAGCATGTTGAGGACGGCGACGGCGGTGTCGTCGTCGGACAGGTGCGTCGTGTCGAGCTCGACCTCGAACATGTCGGTGTCCTCGGGGTCGAGCGTCGGGTAGTAGAGCCAGCTCGGGCCCGCCGAGGCGCAGAAGTCGCACGCCTGGTCCTGGGCGGCGGGCGCGCCGACCGCGAGCTCCAGCTCGTGGTCCCATGGCTCCACCCGCCGGTTGTGGCGGTAGCCCACGCCGTCCAGCGAACCCTCACGGTTGTGCGTGACGTCGTGCACCTCGCCGCCGCAGCGGGCGCACATGAAGCCGATGTCCTCCATGTCCCTCCCCTGATCGCTGAGGCACCGGAACTCACATTATCCGGCCGGGGCGCTCCGTCGTACCGGGTGCCGCGAACCTTCGGGTACCTTGAAGATCTTTCTTCGATCCCTGGTGGGAGGTCCCGTGTCTCGCTACGGCGCGTCCGTCGTGCTCAACGCCGACAAGATCGATCTGGTCCGTGAGCGGCGCCTCCTCCTCGACGCGGTGACGATGACCGTGCTCCGCGGCGAGCACTGGGCGCTGATCGGCCCGAACGGCGCGGGGAAGAGCACGCTGCTGGGCATCCTCGGGGCCTACACGCATCCGACGCGCGGCATGGCGGAGATCCTCGGGCGCCGCCTCGGCAGGGTGGACGTGCAGGAGCTGCGGAGGCTGATCGGCCAGGTGAACCCGCGGCATCCGCTGGAGTCGGCGCGGACGGTCCGGGAGATCGTGCTGACCGGCGTGACGGGCACCATCGAGCTGGTCCCGCGCTGGACCCCCTCGGAGGACGAGCTTCGCCGCGCCGACGAGCTGATCGGGCTGATGGGCCTGACCCGCCGCACGGATGCGCGCTGGCCGAACCTGTCGCAGGGGGAGCGGGGCCGGGCCCTGATCGCCCGGGCGCTCATGCCCGACCCGCCGCTGCTGCTGCTCGACGAACCCGCCACCGGCCTGGACGTCGCGGCGCGGGAGCGGCTGCTGGCCTCGATCGACCAGCTGCGGGCGGACCGTCCCGACCTGACGACGGTGCTGGTCACCCACCACCTGGAGGAGCTGCCCACCAGCACCAGCCACGCGCTGCTGCTGCGGGACGGGCAGGTCCTCGCGTCGGGCCCGGCCGGGGAGGTCCTCACCACCGAGCTGGTCAGCGCCTGCTTCGACCACCCCATCACGATCACCCGGAACAACGGACGCTGGGCCGCGACCGCCGGACCGGCCTGAGCGACGGGGGTCCCCAGCCGTCACGCGAGCGCGCTACCAGCCCGGGTGAGGCAAAGCCGGAGGCGAGCCTCACGCGGTCTGATCGCGGAGCGATGTCGCGCTCGCCCAAGCACGGTCAAGGGGCGAGCCGCCAGGCGAGCCCCTTGGGCCGGGATTGAGTCAAACACAGCCCGCTTGGACTTTGTGGAGGGACAGGTGGGCCAAGACGGACTGGTTGGCCTCCCAGCCGTCGGGGAACTTGACGGGCACGCCGAGGTGGACGGGTTCCGTGGAGGGGTGGGCGTCGAGCAGCTCGGGGATGCCCGCGCGGGCCACGACGACGCATGCGTGGCGGTGGCGTGATGTCAGGACGCACAGCCGTCCCGACTCCAGATGGAACGCGGTGGCGTCGCGGCGGCCGGAGAGCGGGTGAAGGACGACCGTGACGTCGTACTCGCGGCCCTGGAGGCGGTTGGCGGTGTCCACGGTGATGCCCTCGCCGTGCGGGCCGAGCGCCGCGCGGATCGCGGCGACCTGGTCGCGGTGGGCGGCGCCGATCGCGACGCGGTCCGCGCCGACGGGGTGGGAGCCGAGCTCCGAGTGGGCGACCGGGCCGCGCTGGAGCAGCCGGACGGCGAGCGCCGCGGTGGCCTGGACCGCTTCGGCGTCGGTGCGGAGCGTGTGGCGGGCGGGCAGCTCGTACAGCGCCCAGCCGCTCGCGGCTGCCTCCTCCAGCGCCAGGTCGTAGGTGGTGCCCATCCCTCGGGCGCCGTACTCCAGGCGCCGTTCGCCCTCCCGCGTCCCGGCGCGGAATCCGGTGAAGGGGTAGAAGGCGTCCGACACCACCGGCGCGGCGGAGGCGGGCAGCCGCCACGACACGGGCAGGCGGTGGACGGGCAGGTCCGGGTTGTGGGCCAGCAGGACGGACACGGCGCTGCGCATCGGGTCCCAGGACAGCCCGGCCCAGCGTTCCACCTCGACGGTGGAGAACGGGTCGAGCTGCCCGGGATCACCGACGAACAGCGCCCGCTCGAACCGTCCGGCGATGCGCAGGAGCATGTCCGAGCGCATCTGGTACGCCTCGTCCACGATCGCCCACGGCCACGAGCCGGACGTGAGCGTCGCCCACTTCGCGGCGGTCGCGATGACGACCGTGTGCTCGGCGAGCTCGTCCGCCTTCTGCGCGACCCGGACCGCCGGGTGGCCGAGGACGCGGTCGGACGGGACGTACCCCGAGGCCGACAGGCGGCCGAGCGACACGTCCGGGTGCTTGCCCGCGATGCGCTCGATGAGGTCGTCGACCTGCTCGTTCGTCTGCGCGACGATCATCAGCCGCCGGCCGGCGGCGGCCAGGTGCGCGGCGGCGCGGACGACCAGCGTCGACTTGCCGGCGCCCGGCGGGGAGTCGACGACCACCCCGCGGTGCGCGCCGTCCAGGTCGGCGAGGACGGCGTCGACGACCCGCCCGGCCGCCTCGGACGGGCCGGTGTCCTCCCCCGTCGGCGCGACCAGGTGGCGTTCGGTCATGACCAGTCCTCTTCGGCGTCCTCGTCGGTCGGCACGTACTCGGCGGGCGGCCCGCCGTGCGTCCACGGCGTGTCCTCGCGGTCGGGGAACTTCGCCGTGCCCCACGAGCCGTCCGTGAGGGAGGTGAAGCACACCCGCTCGCCCACGGCGGGGACGGTTCCGGGCTCGGCGGTGAGCTTGCGGCCCATCCCGCCGGTCAGCTCCACCAGCACCGTGCCGCCGCGCGCCTCCACGATCCTGCCTTTGAGCGCCGGCCGCGCGGCGCTGCACACGGCCGTCCCCGCGTCCAGCCTGACCGGGTCCTCGGTGCGGACCCGCAGGTGCGGGCGCAGCTTGGGCCGCCTGCCCGTCTCGTCCAGGCGGTCAGGCTCGCATTCGGCGACCACGCCGCCGAACGCCTGGCCGGACAGCCGGTACTCGGCCATGACCAGCGGGTCGTCGAAGGCCCGCTGGGCGTCGTAGGCGTCCTGGGCGCGTTCGAGGTCGTGCAGCCTGCGCGCCGCCCGGACGGGCGGGTCGCGGCGCGCCTGGGGATACGCCTCACCGAACGTCTGGTGGTAGTAGGTGAAGGCGTCCCGGTCGCGTTCCCAGCGGCCCGCGACGCTCGCGGCCTCGGGCAGCGCCCGCAGCAGCCCGACGGCCCGCCACATCAGCTCCCAGGTCGGCGCGAGCTGGGAGCGGACGGCGGCGCGCAGCCGCTCCTCGGCGCGCGGGTCGCGGCCGGACCGGTCGTAGGCGGCGATGGCCGGGGCGAGGACCTCGTTGTCGAACGTCGGGTCGGTGGCTGGCCCGGCAGGCGGGCAGGTGACCGGGTCCTCGGCGCGCGCGGCGGCGGCCGGGCCGTCCAGGCCGTCGGGCGGGTCGATCCAGCCCAGCAGCGCGGCGAGGTTGCCGTCCTCCACCGAGCTCTGCCCGGTCGCCCAGTGCAGCCGCAGCAGCTCCGTCATGGCGTGGAGCAGCGACGAGCCCGGGTGGTCGTGCCGGTCGGCGAACCACGTCAGCCACCGGCCGAGGACCGGTACCGCCGGGTCGACGGCGTAGGGCCCTTCCGTGCTGCGGAACCGTGTCGACCGCCCGAGCAGCCGCAGGAACCCGACGCCGCCCCGGTTCGGGACGAGCAGCTGCGGCGCGTCGCCGTACCGGATTCGCTCCTCGCCCTCCTTGCCCGGCGGCAGCTCCTCGACGGCGCCGCGGCTCGTCTCGATGTGGTTCAGGACGAGCTTGGCGAGCGAGGCGGCGAACGCGAACCGCAGGTCGCGGTTGCGCGGCTGCGGGACGATCAGGAGCGTCGGTTCCCGGGGCGTGTCACCGAGCATGACGGCGAGCGGCGCCGCCGCCTCACCGGCCAGCTTCACCGGGACGAGGACGAGCGGCGTCTCCGGCACGTGGCAGTGCCGCACCGTCGCGAGCGGCTGCGCGATCCCGGTGGACATCGCCTGGACCTGCGCCAGGGCGGTCAGCGCGCTCATAGGGCGGTGGCGGCGGTCACGCGGCGCCGCCCCGGGCGGCGGCCAGCGCCTCGTCGCGGAGCCGGGCCGCCGTGCGCAGCTGCGCGGCGGTCTCGGCCAGGTCGTCGGACGGGCTGAGCGAGCCGTCCGCGAGCGCCAGCGCGGTGCCGGCCGTGTCGATGCCGCCGAGGTCGTCGCGGACGCCGCGGCCGAGCGTCCCCGTCGCCCCGCACGCCCGCGCCTCGTCCCGGCAGAAGAACGCCATCTCGCAGCCCGCGATGCACTCGGGCGCGTACCGGGCCTCGACCGCGCGCACCGAGTCGGCGAGCGCGTCGCCCGGCTCGAAGCACAGGTCCTCCGGGAGCGCCTCCAGGATCGTGTCGACGCGGGTGAGCCGCGCGAGCTGCCGTTCGAGGACGGCGAGCTGCGGCCGGACGTCCAGCGGCGTCGCCGTGGGCCGGTTGGAGAAGTTCTCCGGGCAGACGAGGAACACCTCGTGCGACACCCGCCCAGGGTCGTGGCCCAGCTCCGCCGCCAGCCGCCGCAGCGCCAGCACGTACACCGCGGACTGCCGGGCGGCGGCCGCTACCTGCTCCGGCTCGGCCTGCCCGTCCACGACGGCGAACGACTTGACCTCGATGACGTGCAGCCGGCCCTCGACCTGGAACGCGATGACGTCCGGTTCCAGGTAGGCGAGCCGCCCGCCGATCTCCAGCCGCAGCAGCGGATGGTCGAACAGCGTGCCCTCGCCGGTCTCCAGCGCGCGGGCGAGGAGCCGCCGGGTGCGGGCGTGCCGCAGTTCCCGGCCCTCGTTGCCGGCGACGACCTCCAGGTCGTCGTAGGCGGCCTCCGCGACGGCCAGGCCGAGCCGGTCGCGCAGCAGCGTCAGCAGCTCGGCGCATCCGTCGGCCTTCACCTGCGCCTCGAACGCGTTCCCGCGGGTGATCGCGAACTGCGACTGGCCGAACGGCGCGGGGAACCCCAGGTGCCGGGCCACCGCGTCCTTGTCGACACCCGCCGCGTCCATCACCCCGCGGCGGGCGCAGCCGGGGTTGGCGGTCAGCGCCGCGATCGTGCGGGCGTCGTGGTTGCGCGGGGGAGCGCCGCCGCGCAGCCGGTCCAGGTCCGGCGCGGTCTCGGTCATCGGTCTCGTTCTCCAGGTGTGGCACGCCGCCTGCCCGGCGTGCCGGATGCGTGCAGGGCCCGCAGCCGGCTGCCGAACAGCCGCTCCGCGTCGTCGAGCCGGATCCGGGCCCGTCCGGCGGCCTCCTCGCGCCGCCGCCGGTCGGGATCCCGGTGCACTTCCAGCTCCGCCCGGGCGGCCTCCGCCAGATCGGCCGGGTCGACTGTACCGACCGTACCGGTGGCCGTACCGGGAATGTTGGACGCGAACCGCCACAGCAGCCGCTGCACGTCCGGGGACGGCGTTCCCCGTCCGGCGTGCTCGGCGAGGCGGATCGCGGAGGTGAGGAAGTCGGTGCGCGGGCTCAGCGGCCCGACGATCCGGTTCTCCAGCGGCCAGGTGCTCACCGTCAGCAGGCCGCGGGCGGGCGCGAGGAGGTCGGCGGTCAGCGCCGCGCACAGGTAGAAGGGCCGCGCGTACGGCGCGGTGCGGAAGGAGCGCTCCTCGTCGCGGCGCAGGCTCGTCAGCCGGGCGCCCGCGATCTCGCCGGGGAAGAACGCCGCGTACACCGATCCGACCAGCTTCGGCGCGGACGGCGCACCGAGCAGCGTCAGCGCCTGGTGGACCTGCTCCCGGACGGGCAGCAGCCCTCGTTCCGGCCGTTCCCCGCGCCCGTCCCGCCGCGCGCCCGTGCCCGCGCCGTCGGCATCGGAGCCGGAGTCGGGGTCGGCGGTTCCGGCGGGGGCCTCCGCGTCACCGAGCACGGCCTCGTCCCACTGCCGTTCGGCCAGGCGGAGGTCGGCGCGCAGTTCCCGGGCGCCCCGGCGGTCGCCGGTCGCCATCGCCCGGCGGACGGCGGCGCGCAGCTCGGCGATGCGCGCCTCCAGCGCGTCGGGGGTGGGGACGCCGGGGGACCGGGGCATGCGCGTGACAGTACAGCAGCTTCCAGACAGTTCCAGCGTTTTCCAGTTACCCGGCGAGGCATCCGGAATCAGCGCGGCTTGCGCCACACCACGCAGTAGCGCCACAAAGCGTGCCGCCGGAACGAGGCGCCGGGCAGCAGCCGCAGTGACTCGGCGCGGACCTCGCCCCAGGTCATCCCGGGCGCCCGCGTCGGCGGCGAGGCTCATGACGACCAGGCCCCCGCCCGGCCGGACGTTGCGGAGCACGACGCCGTGGTAGTGCGTGTCGTGGTTCCAGTACTCGCCGCCCGTCCGCTCGTCGGCCGCCTGGTCCTTGGTCATCGTCGCCTGGCGGGGTCAGGGACGCGGATCGCGCCGCAGGGGATGTCCCTCCGGGACCTCGACGATAACGATCTTCACGCCGTCGGGGTCCTCGATCCACATCTCGACGAGCCCCCACGGCTCCTCGCGCGGCCCCCGGGTGATCCGCGCGCCGGCCTCCGCGAGGCGGTCGTGCTCGGCCCGGACGTCCCTGACCTGCAGCCAGATCATCGGGCAGGGGACGGCCGGGGCGCCGCCACCACCGGGGCCGTGCCCCGACACCTCCAGGAACCCCTGGCCGAGGAAGAACACGACGCCGGGCGTGTCCGGCGGGCCGAACTCGCGGTACACCGCGAGCCCCAGCACGTCGCGGTAGAAGGCGCGGCTGCGCGCCGGGTCGGCCGGGCGGAGCAGGATGCGGCTGCTCAGGACGTCCATGGCCCCATCCTCGCCTCCCGGCCGCCACCGGAAGGCGCCGCCACGCCCCGGCTCAGCCGTCGAAACCGGCGTGGTAGGTGGCGGCCATGTCCTCGTCGCCGTGGCCCTGCTCCAGCGCGCGGCGGAACCGGTCGCCCGCGGCGTCGTTCATGTCGACGCGGACCCCGGCGGACGCGGCCGCCTCGTGGATCAGCCGGGTGTCCTTCTCGGCGTTGCGGAGGGCGAAGCTGGTCGTGTAGTCCCCGGCGAGGATCGCCTTCATCTTGGCCTGCAGGTACGGGCTGTCCATCGGGCCGCCCGTGACGACCTCGCCGAACAGCGCGGGGTCCAGCCCGAGGCCCTTGGCGAGCCCGAGGGCCTCGGCGACGATCGAGGTCATCGAGATGCCGAAGCCCACCGTGGCGAGCTTCAGCCGCGTGGCGGCGCCCGCGGCGCCGTCCGTGCCGAGCCACAGCGTCTTCTGGCCGACCGCGCCGAACACCGGTTCCAGCCGGGCGCGGACCTCCTCCGGGCCGGCGGCGAGGATCACCAGCGTGCCCTGCTCCGCGGGCTGCCTGGTGCCCTGGACGGGCGCGTCGACGAACGTCAGGCCCCGCTCGGCGGCGAGGTCGGCGAGCGGCCCCAGCGCGGCGACGCCGACCGTGCTCATCTGCGCCCAGACCTGCCCGGGCCGCAGCGCGTCCGCCGCCTCGGCCAGCACCGACAGGACGGTCCCGCCGTCGCTCAGCATCGTGATGACGACCTCGGCGCCCTCGATCGCCTCGGCGGGCGTCCCGGCGACCGTGGCGCCGTCCGCGGCGAGCGGCTCGGCCCGCGACCGGGTGCGGTTCCAGACCCTCACCCGGTGCCCGTTCCGGAGCAGGTTGCGCGCCATCGCCGCGCCCATGATCCCGGTCCCCAGCAGCGCGACATCGCTCATGATCGGATCCTCTTTCTCGACTGGACGTTACAGATCGGGGATGGTTCCGGGCGTACGCCGGGCCCGTCCCGCCCCTACCCCGGAACGGGCAGGGCTCGCAGGGTGGTGTCGACGACCGCGGCCAGACGGCGCCGGTCACATTGCGCCGGTCGCGTTCAGCCGAAGGCGGGGCTGTCCCCGGGCGCGTCCGCGAACGCGTCGGTGTAGGGCGCGGCGAACACCTCCAGGGTGCGGTCCAGCTGCGCCGACCACCACGCGACCAGCGCGGCCGAGCCGCGCTCGCCCGCGCCCTCCTCCCCGAGGTAGCGGTGCCGCAGCGCGGCGACGTCGCACAGCCGCTCCCACCACTCCCGGTGGACGGCCGCCTGGATCTGCCCGGCGTCCAGCGGGAACACCGCGCGGTGCCCTCGCACGAACGCCTGGACGCGGTCGAGGTCGAGACCCCGCTCGTCCTCGCAGGCGAACAGCCGCGCCGCCGCCCGGACCACCTCGCCCGCCACCGGCCCGGTGCGCAGCCCGTCCCAGCCGAGGACCGCGGTGACGTTGCCGGAACCGCCGTAGCGCAGGTTCTCCGCCTCGAACGCGCCGTGCAGGTGCCCGACCGTGCTGACCTCCATCTCCGGCGGCTGGTGGCCGGCGAACTCGGTGAGCAGGACGTGCCGCTCCCGCAGCCGCCGCCCGGTCAGCGCGTCGAAGTCGGTGCCCCCGCCGTCGCCGGGGACGGCCTCCAGCATCGCGCCGACCGCCTCGGCTGCGTCGGCGGCGCGCGGCGTCGGCACCAGCAGGCTCTGCTGCACCGGCGGTGTCAGCCGGTCCAGTTCGGCGTGCAGGCGTCCCAGCAGCCCGCCCAGCGCCTCGCACTGGCCGAACGTCAGCTCCAGCCCCCCGCGGACGCGGCCCGCGACCCACGGGTACAGCACGAAGACCCGCCCGGCCGCGGTGACGAGCGTTCTCCCGCTCCGGGTGGGCACGGGCGCGAGGACCGGCAGTCCCGCCGCGTCGAGCGCGGCGGTGACCGTGTGCTGGAACCGCAGGCGCCGCCGGTCGGCCTCCGCGTACTCCTTCAGGAAGAACGAGCCCCGGGCGGTGTCGATCCGCCTCCACCGGCCTCCCGGCCCGGGGGACACGGCGTCCGGGGCGCCGATCTCCCAGCGACCCAGCAGCCGTGGCGGCGGCTCGGTGTCAGCACTCTGTGACGTCGGCACCTCAGCACCTCGGCGGCGTCGGACGGACGGCGGTCGAACGGATGTTCCCACACCGACGCTACACGGGCGGGCGCCCGCCGCGAAAGGGAACCGCGCGCCTCACGCGGGTTCGAGGACGACCACGGGGATCTCCCGGCCGGTCTTGCGCTGGTAGTCGTCGTAGGCGGGCCAGACGGCCGTCATCTTCTCCCAGTACGCGGGTTTCTCCTCGGGCGTGGCGTTCCGTGCCCTCGCGGTGAACTTCTCGCCCTTCACCTGGACGTGCGCCGTCGGGTCCGCCTCAAGGTTGCGGTACCACGCCGGCGCCTCGTCGGCGCCGCCGTTGGACGCCACGACCAGGTAGGCGTCCCCCTCCCGCTGGTAGATCAGCGGCGTCGTGCGCCGTTTCCCGCTGCGGCGCCCGGTGGTGGTGAGCAGCAGGGTGACGGTGCCCTGCCATTCGTGCCCCTCCTCGCCGTCCGTCTCCTGATAGCGCTCGACGTGCTCCTTGCCGTACAGCATGGTTCCTCCTGATCGTGATCCCGCGTCACGATGACCTTCCCCGGTGAGGGCCTGTCAATGCCCGGCGATCATTACGCTGTGCGGGTGAGCGACGCGGCGGAGGTGGCGCGCCGATGCGCCGAGACGATGTACGCGCGGGACCGGGTGGCGCAGGAACTGCAGATGCGGATCGCCGACATCGGGCCGGGCCGGGCCCGGCTGCGGATGACGGTCGGCGAGGCGATGGTGAACGGCTTCGGCATCGCCCACGGCGGCTACCTGTTCCTGCTGGCCGACTCGGCGTTCGCCTACGCCTGCAACACCCATGGCGCAGTGACGGTCGCCGCGTCCGCCGACGTGGTGTTCGTCGCGCCGGCGCGCAGCGGGGACGTGCTGGAGGCGACCGCGGTCGAGCGCACCCGCTACGGCCGCAGCGGCGTCTACGACGTGACGGTCCGCCGCGTCCCGGACGGGCAGGTCATCGCGGAGTTCCGCGGCGGCAGCCGCTCTCGTGGCGAACGCGTCCTGGACGGCGATACCGAGACCGGCACCGGCACCGGCTAGGCGGGCGGTCCCGGCCAGGCGGGCGGCGCCGTGGCGCCCGCCCGGGTGCTAGAGCTCCTTCAGGATGGCGTCGAGCTGCCGGGCCGTGTCGTCGGGCCGCGCCGCGGTGATGCAGAGGTTGTTCATCGCGCGCATGTAGGTGTCGACGTCGGTCGGCTTGTCGAGGTAGAGCGCGCTGGTGAGCTGCTCCAGATAGACGACGTCGGACAGGGCGGGCTCGGCGAACCGCAGGATGGTGAACGGGCCGCCCGCCGCCGCGTGGCCGCCCGCGCCGAAGGGGACGATCTGCAGCGTGACGTTCGGCAGCTCCGACATCTCGATGAGGTGCCGGATCTGCCGCCGCATCACCTCGCGGCCGCCGAGCGGGCGGCGCACGACCGCCTCGTCCAGGACGGCCCACAGCGTGGGCGCGCCGGGCGCGGTGAACCGCTCCTGCCGGGTCGTGCGGACCTGGACACGCCGCTCGACCTCCTCGTCCGAGGCGTCGGAGAAGCCGAGGCGGACGACCGCGCGCGCGTACGCCTCGGTTTGGAGCAGCCCCGGGACGAACTGCAGCTCGTAGGTGCGCAGCAGCGAGGCCGCCTCCTCCAGCCCGAGGTAGACCTCGAACCAGCTCGGCAGGACGTCGCCGTAGCGGTGCCACCAGCCGGGCGTGTTGGCCTCCTTGGCCAGCTCCAGCATCGTGGCGCGGTCGGCGGTGTCGGTGACGCCGTAGAGGGTCAGCAGGTCGGAGACGTCCCGCTCCTTGAAGCCGACGCGGCCCAGCTCCATGCGGCTGATCTTGGAGTGCGAGCCGCGGATCTCGTATCCGGCCTGCTCGGTGGAGATGCCGCGCGACTCACGGAGGCGGCGCAGCTGGGCGCCGAGGAGGATGCGCAGCACCGTGGGACCACCGCGCCGGGGGTAGTCGATCAGCCTTCCGGCCGGTTCGCCTTCGGCCGGAGGGGTGGGTGCAGCTGAATCCTGGGGCAAGGGGTCACCAGCCAGTCGACGGGTCTGCTCACGGGCGGCACGGCACCGCCCTATGTTAGAGGATGGAACCACGTTTTTGGGAAGTATGAAAAACGCGTCTCCGGCGCGACTGCCCGTTCATGGCAGAAGGGTCGCCGGGGGACGTGCGTTCTCCGATCGCCGCGCGGTAAGGGTACCCCGGTCCGGGAAGTGCGGCCGCCATGCCCGGAACGGCCCGCGTGCGCCAATGATCGATTGGACCGTGACGAGTGTCCGTGACCAGTGCGGTCGGTGGTGGCGCGAGTGCGGAACGTGGTACCGGGCAGCGTGGCGCCCCTCGTGCCGGGGGGCATTTCCACAGTTCTGCCCAGGATCTCCGGCAGAAGAATTTCCCGGTGTTCTTCTGTGCCGTCGATGACCAATGTGACCGGTTTTCCGGTGCACTCGTATATGGCGCCGGAATGACGCATGTCTTGCCTTCCGGGGAACATTCACGACCTGCCGCGCCGACGTGACGAAACTCTCGTCCCCGGCGTCCCTGGAGTCCCGCGCCGAGACGAGCCGAGGCCGTCGCCGCGGGCTCAGGCGTCGCGCCGGGAGAAGACGAGCGCCGCCAGTGCCGGCGGGACGGCCGAGTACGCCAGCATCATCACCGCCGCCACGCCGGGCGGCAGCACGTCGCCGTAGATGGAGTGTTCCGTGGTCAGGCCGCTCGCCTGGGCGGCCAGGCCGCCCGGCATCACCGAGCCGATCCGCGTGTTCCACGGCCCCGGCAGGTGGGAGACGGCCAGCGGCAGGACGTGCCAGATGAGGACGACCGTCGTGATCGCCGCCGCCGCCGACCGCAGCAGGAGCCCGAGCGAGAGCCCGAGAAGCGCGAACATCGCCACCGACGTGCCCTCGACCGCGAAGCCCGGCAGGTCGTGCAGGACCGGCTCCCGCTGGTCGGGGAACGGCCGGCCGCCGACGGCGAGGCGGGTCCCGAGGCAGGACGCGAGCGCCGCGGCCTCCCCGGCGGCCAGCGAGACGGCGCCCACCACCACCGCCTTCGCCGCGAGCAGCCGTCCCCGGCGCGGGACGGCGGTGAGGCTCGTCCCGATCGTCCCCGTCCGGTACTCGGACGTGGCGGTGAGCACGCCGAGGACGGCCAGGCAGAGCGAGGCCGCCCACGGGCCGAGCCGTTGCAGCGGGCGCAGGGTGAACCGGGCGCGCTCGTCGGCCGGCAGGCCGTCCCACACGTGCGCCGCCTGAAGCGCGATCAGCACCACCAGCAGGACGATCCCCGCGGCCGCCGCCAGCGTCCAGTACGTCGACCGGACCGAGCGCAGCTTCCACCACTCCGCCGCCAGCGCGTCGCCCATCACACGTCCCTCCTGCAAAACACGTACGCACCGGTCCCGAGCGCGGCCGCCACGTACACGGCCAGGAGCCCCGCGGCGGCCGGAGCGGACAGGACGCCGTAGTCGTAGGGCAGGCCCGGCGGGGACGCCATCTGCTCGGACAGGGTCCCCGGCAGCACCGACCAGATCCGCTCGCCGTAGGGGGAGGGCACCGCCACGATCAGCGTCGGCAGGACGAACAGCAGCATCACGCCCAGCGTGATCGTCGCCGCGCCCGACCTCAGCACCGCGCCGAGCCCCACGGTCACGACCGTGATCGCCGCCGTCGCCGCCCCCGTCGCCAGCAGATGGGGCACATGGCCGGTCACCGGCGTCTCGAACGCCTCCACCGGCCGGTCGCCCACGATCGCCTTCCCCGCCAGCAGCACCACGGACACGCTCACGAGGCCCGCGGCGAGCGCCACGGCACCGGCCACCAGCGCCTTCGCCGACAGCAGCCGCAGCCTTCGCGGCGACGCGGCCGCGCTCACCCGGATCATCCCGGTCGCGTACTCGGACGTGATGGTCAGGGAGCCGAGCACCATCGCGCACAGGGGCAGCGCCAGGGTGAGCGGCTGGTCCGCCGGAGCCGAGACGACCTCCCGTTGCTGCGCGGACGATCCGTCCGAGGAACGGGCCGCGTACCACGCCCACAGCACGCACAGCAGCATGCAGACCACGACCGTCCCGAGGATCCACATCGTCGAGCGGACGGACCGGAGCTTGAGCCACTCCGCCGCCAGCGCGTCCCTCACCGCGGCACCGCCCCGAACTCGGCGCTGCCTGCGGTCAGCTCCATGTACGCCTCTTCCAGCGACGCGGCCTGCGGCGTCATCCCGTACAGCGGGATCCCGTGCGCGGCGGCGTGGTCGCCGATGTCCGCCACGCCAAGGCCGGTCACGGTGAGGGTGCCCTCCGCCTCTTCCACGGTCCCTCCGGCCGCGGTCAGCACGCCACGCAGGTCGTCCGGACGCGGCGACCGCACGACCACCCCGCGGCCGAAGCGGGCCGCCAGCTCCCGCACGGTGGTGTCGGCGATCAGCCGGCCCCGCCCGATGACGACCAGCCGGTCCGCGGTCAGCTCCATCTCGCTCATCAGATGGCTGGAGATCAGCACCGTCCGCCCCTCCGCGGCGAGCGCGCGCATCAGCTCCCGGATCCAGCGGACCCCGTCCGGGTCGAGCCCGTTCACCGGCTCGTCGAACATCAGGACCCCCGGATCGCCGAGCAGCGCCGCCGCGATCCCGAGGCGCTGCCGCATGCCGAGGGAGAACCCGCCGACCCGCTTGCGGGCGACCCCGGCGAGCCCCACGCGCTCCAGCACCTCGGCGACCCGGCGCGATCCGATCCCGTTGCTGCGGGCGATCCACCCGAGATGGTCGAACGCCTTCCGGCCGCCGTGCACGGCGCCGGCGTCCAGCAGCGCCCCCACCTCCCGTATGGGGCGCCGCAACGCGGCGTACCGGCCGCCGTTCACCAGCGCCTCGCCGGACGACGCGGCGGCCAGCCCCAGCAGGACCCGCATGGTGGTCGATTTCCCTGCGCCGTTCGGGCCGAGGAACCCCGTGACCGTCCCGGGCCTCACCTCGAACGACAACCCGTCCACGGCCACCGTCCCGCCGTACCGCTTGGTCAGCTCACGCACCTCGATCATGGCCCCACCCTCGCGGCGGCGTCCCGCCCGCGCATCGGAGCCACGTCCGGGTTCCGCGCCGCGGAATCGGACCCCGGGCTGACGTCCACCGGTCGGACGCGGCCGCGGGCGGCCTGCGGCTACCTTCGTGACGTGGACGACTCCGAGCTGCGCTCCCTGCTCCTCCGCCGTTTCGGCCGGCGGGGCCTGGTCCTCACCGACACCGTGGTCGCGGTCCTCTACACCCTCCTGGTCATGACGTTCGCGGGCGGCGACGTTCCCGCGCCCCTCGCGTGCGCCGTCACGGCGGCGACCGGCCTGCCCCTCGCCGTCCGGCGGCAGTATCCGGTCCCGGTGTTCGCCGCCGTCCTCTGCGCGTCCCTGCTCTCCCTGGCCCTCGGCCTGCCCTGGGACTTCTTCGCGGCCGCCGCGTACGCCCTCTACCCGGTCGCCCTCGGGCAGCCCCGCCGCCGCTGGGTCCCGACGTCCGCGATCGGGGCCGCCGGCGCCCTGGCCATCCTCGGCGGTGCGACGGTCGGTCCCAGTGGCTGGCAGGCCGGGCGGCCGGGCGCGCTGGTCGTGGGCCTCGGCGTCCTCGGCGTGACCTGGTCCCTCGGCCGCGCCCTCCGCGAGCGCCGCGCGCACGCCGAACGCTCCGCCCGCCAGCTCGCCGACCGCGCGGTCACCGACGAGCGGCTGCGCATCGCCCGCGAGCTCCACGACGTCGTCGCCCACAGCATGAGCCTGATCGCCGTCAAGGCCGGCGTCGCCGTCCACGTCGCCGAGGCCCGGCCGCAGGAGGCGCTGGACGCCCTGCGCGTCATCGAGACCACCAGCCGCGGCACCCTCGCCGAGATGCGGCACCTCCTCGGCGTCCTGCGCAACGGATCCGTGCCCGAGGCCGCGCTGGCACCCACGCCCGGCCTGACCGCGCTGACCGCCCTGGCCGAGCGGGCCGCCATGGCGGGCGTCAGCGTCGACCTCGACGTCCGGGCCGGTGACCTTCCCGACGGCGTCGCCCTCTCGGCGTACCGGATCGTCCAGGAGGCCGTCACCAACGTCGTCAAGCACGCCACGCCCGCCCGGTGCAGCGTCCTCGTCGACGCGGCGGGCGGGCGGATGCGCATCCGCGTCGCCGACGACGGTCCCGGCGTCCGCGTCCTGCCCGGCGGCGCGGCGGGGGAGGGGCACGGGCTCGTCGGCATGCGCGAGCGCGTCATGATGTACGGCGGGGACTTCGCCGCGGGCCCCCGGCCGGAGGGCGGCTTCGCCGTCTCCGCCTCCTTCCCCTACGATCCGGCGTGACCATGGAGAGCCCCCCGGACGAGATCCGCGTCCTCGTCGTCGATGACCAGGCGCTGCTGCGCGGCAGCTTCCGCGTCCTGGTCGACACCGCGCCCGGCCTCCGCACCGTCGGCGAGGCGGGCACGGGCGCCGCGGCCGTCGACCTGGCCGGGCGGGAGCGCCCCGACGTCGTCCTCATGGACGTCCGGATGCCGGAGATGGACGGCATCGAGGCGACCCGCCGCATCTGCTCGGGCCTGCCGGACGTCCGCGTCCTGATCCTCACGACCTTCGACCTGGACGCCTACGTCTACTCCGCCCTGCGCGCGGGCGCCAGCGGGTTCCTGCTGAAGGACACGCCGCCCGCCGACCTCCTGTCGGCCATCCGGGTCGTCGCCGCGGGCGACTCGCTCCTCGCGCCCACCGTGACCCGCCGCCTGATCGCCGAGTTCGTCCGCCGCCCCGCCCCCGTCCGCCCGCCGCCCCCCGGGCTGGACGGCGTCACCGAACGCGAGCGGGAGGTGCTCGGCCTCGTCGCCCGCGGGCTGTCCAACGCCGAGCTGGCCGAGCACCTGCACCTCAGCCCGGCCACGGTCAAGACCCACATCGGCCACCTGCTCGCCAAGCTCCACGCCCGTGACCGCGCCCAGCTGGTCATCGCCGCATACGAGACCGGGCTGGTCCGGCCGCGCTGACCACCGCACCGCTCCTGCGGGATGAACAGGAGTCGGGCGTGCCGCCCTTCTCAGTTCACCAAGCCCGGATGCGCCGCTCATACGGAGGATGAGATGAGGGTGGGCGCGTCGCTCTGCGCAGGACGAGAGGAGCGTGGGCGCATCGCTCCTGCGGGATCAATCCCAGCGGAGGCGGGCCGGCCCTCGGGGAGGATCAGAGGAGCGCGGATGCCAGCCGCTCGAACCGGTCGGCGGTCGATGCGAGGTCCGGCGCGAACACCGCGGTGACGACGTGGTCGGCGCCCGCGTCGAGATGCTCCTGGACCCTCGCCGAGATCGCGTCGTCGTCGCCCAGGGTGAAGCAGGCGTCGATGACCGCGTCGGACGCGCCGTCCGCCAGCGCCGCGTCGTCGTAGCCCAGGTTCCTGAGCGCGCGGATGTAGGGGGACCCGGGCAGCGTCAGCGTCGGCGTCTGCCGCGCGATGGCGCGCGCCTTGTCGAGGTCGGGCTCGGGGATGACGCTCTGCACGGTGATCAGCAGCTTGTCCGGGCCGAGCAGCTCCCGCGCGCGCCGGGTGTGCTCGGGCGGCATCATCGCGGGCAGCGCGCCGTCCGCGCCGTCACGCGCGAGCCCCTGCATCT
Source organism: Actinomadura graeca (assembly GCF_019175365.1). Classification (NCBI taxonomy): domain Bacteria; kingdom Bacillati; phylum Actinomycetota; class Actinomycetes; order Streptosporangiales; family Thermomonosporaceae; genus Actinomadura; species Actinomadura graeca. Next base: position 8,592,755 of record NZ_CP059572.1, read on the forward strand.
TCGGCCCGAGCGCGGCGAGCAGCCTCGGGAACGGGACGGACGGCACCGGCGCCGCCTCGACGGCCGCGTCCATCCCGTCCAGATACTCGCGCATCTTGCGCAAAGGGCTGGTCCACTGCTGGCCGCTCTGCTCGACCAGAAAGCCCATGCTGACGCCGATCCCGAGTGCGAGGCGACCGGGATAGGCGTCGGCCAGGACGGAGGCGGCGCCCTGCATCGTGGCGGGGTGCCGGGCCCACAGTTCGCGATCCCCGATCCCACGACGACCCGGTCGGTGGCGGCCAGTATCACGCTCATCTGCGTGAAGACCTCGCGGCCGCCGACGATCTCGTTCAGCCAGATCGACCCGTACCCGGCCTTCTCGATCCGCGCCGCCGCGTCCCGCCATTCGTCGGCCGGGGCGAGGGGCGTCATCAGCACGGCCCCGATCCGCCCGAGCCGATGTCGCGCCTCGTCCACCACTGTGCTCGCCATCATGTCTCCCTCGGACGCCGTAATATCGGAACCAGTAGCCCGTTTAGGACGGTACCGGAACGCATGGCCCGGTTGTCAAACGTCCGCCGAAGGAGGTCCGGTGACCGCCGAACAGCCCGTCCCCCGCCGCGCCGACGCGCTCCGGAACCGGACGCGGATCATGGAGGCCGCCCTCGACGCCTTCTCCAGCGACGGCCGGCTCGTCCCGCTCGACGAGATCGCCCGCCGGGCCGGTGTCGGCGCCGGGACCGTCTACCGCAACTTCCCGACCAAGGAGGCCCTCTTCACGGCCGTCATCACCGACCGCTTCCTACGGATCGTGGAAGAGGCGAGGGCCCTCGCGGACAGCGGTGAACCGGTGGACGCCTTCTACGGTTTCGTGACGTGGGTGGTCGAGCGGGCGATGGTCAACCACGCCCTGTGTGAGGCCCTGGCCCTGGACGTCGACACCGCCGCGGCCTTCGACCACCGTTGTGTGGACAAGGACTTCACGGTCGCCCTCGCCGTCCTGCTGCGGAGGGCCCAGGAGGCCGGCGGCGTGCGGGACGACGTGGACGTCGCCGATGTCCGTGCCCTGCTCGTCGGCTGCATGATCATGGAACGGCGGCGCCGGACGGCGGGCCCGCCGGGCCGCATGACCGCCCTGGCCTGCGACGCCCTCCGCCCACCCGGTGGCGCCGCGCCCCCGCCCCACGTGCGTAACGAAACGAAACCGATGTCACGTAACGGAACCACCATCTGTGCGGTCTGCGGAACACCGCTGGCGGTCGCCCGGACCGGCCGTCCCGCCCGCTACTGCGGTCCCACCTGCCGGCAGACGGCCCACCGCCGCCGCCACCGCGCGAAATCCGATTGATCCACCGGCCACCCGCGCGCCACGCTGGGCCACCCGACCCAGGAGCCGGCTTGAAGACGCCCACACGCCAGATCCGCGCGGACCACGACCGCGACACGATCACGGTCTACCAGGCGTACGGACCGGAGATCGGTGGCCCCGCCGCCGAGCACGGCACGTTCGTGCCGCCGTTCTCCCGGAACCGCATGACCTGGATCAAACCGTCCTTCCTGTGGCTGATGGCGCGCAGCAACTGGGCGCGCGAACGGGGACAGGAGTCGGTGCTCGCCGTCCGGATCAGCCGCGCGGGATGGGAGCAGGCGCTCGGCCTCGCCGTCCCCACGCACCCGGACCGGCGTGTCTTCCGCGGATCCGCCGAGTGGCGCGAGCGTTTCGCGGACGCGGTCGTCCACGTCCAATGGGATCCGGAACGCTCACTGCGAGGCCGGAAACTGGAGGCCCGCAGCATCCAGATCGGGCTGAGCCGCCACATCGTCGACCGCTACGTCGACCACTGGATCCTCGGGATCGAGGACCGCACGCCCCTCGTCCGCAGGCTGCACCGGCTCGTCCATGACGGCCAGGTCGGCAAGGCCAAGGCGCTCCTCCCACCGGAACGCCCGTACCCGCTCTCAGCCGCCCTCGCCCACCGCCTCGGCGCCGACACCCCCGGACGCTGAGATCACACTGCCCACCGCGTCCGGTACCCCTCAAGCCGCCCGGCGAGTTCCTCCGGCCGACTGAGCGCGACCAAGTGCCCTCCGGGCATCTCGTCGACCGGAATGCCGAGCCTGTCAGAGACGACGCGCCTTTGGAACTCCAGCGGGAAGAAGCGGTCGTCCCGTCCCTGAAGGAAAACGGTCGGCGTGTCCGGCCACCCCGCCAGCGGCCACGGTTCCGTGAACGGCTTGGCCGCCTGGACCGGCTCTCCCTGCGCGAGCGCCTCGTCCGTCACCTCTGACGGGACGTCGTGGAAGAAGGTGTCACGCAAGTCGAACTCGGCGGGAAGCGTCCGTCCTTCCCGGGCCGCCTGGTCCGCCATGGCCTGGGCCTGGCCGGTGTCGTCCCACCACGCACCGCCCGTCTCACCGGGCCGGGGCGTCATGGCGTTGAGCATCACCAGCAGGTCCACCGGCACCCGGTCGCAGACCAGGGGAGCGGTCAGGCCACCCATGGACTGCGCGACCAGGACTACCTCGTCCCGGCCGTCTATCGCGTCGACGATCGTGTCGGCGTACTCCTGGAGCCCGGCCTGATCGTCCGCGGCCGGAAGATCGACGGCCGTCACCTCGTGCCCCCGCTCTCGCAGCCTCGGGACGAGCCGATGCCAGTACCAGGCCCGTCCTCCGGCCCCGGGGACGAGCACATAGGTCGCCATACTCAACAGCACCTTACCAAGGTGAGATCGCCGAATCTGGCAGCGCCCGCTCCCACGAACACACCACCACGCATCGAGGACGCCGACTCCCGCCCTTACCGACAGCCACGCACCATGCGACGACGAATCCGCCGACCCCTCCCACGAAGGGACTCGAAACCCGCGTGTCCCACTGTTCTCGAACGTGTGTTCGGGTTAGGGTGTCGTTCCGTGCTGATCGATGAACCCGTCTCCGCAGAGACCACCCCCACGGGCCGCCCGTCGCAGATCTCCGGCTCACGCGGACACTACCGGGTACGCCGGGTCCTTGAGGAATGGCAGGCACCTGGTCAGGCGAGGTTCTACCGCCTCCAGGTCACCACGCCGGAGGGGCCGGCGATCGCCGAGGTCATCGCCTCTCCTGCGGGCCCGTGGACGCTCCGTCGGGTCTGGCCCTGACACCACCGGCCGACCCGCGCCGGGCACCCGACCCTAAGGGCCTTCCGGCAATCGCAGGACGATCCGCTCGGAGAAGCCGCCACGCCGTTGCGCCTTATCCGCTCGCCGCGCCTCCAACCCGTCCGGCGTGAGCCTATGGACCGCCGCCAACGCGTGGACGACCTCCAGCACGTCGGCGAGTTCCTCAGGGTCACCGCTCGCGACATACTCGCCCGCCTCCTCGTACAGCTTGGCGCGCAACCGGGACCTGTACTCGTCAAGACCGGCCACACGGAACTCGGCGCGCCGTCCGGACTCCTCGATGACCTGGGGGATCCGGTCCCGGACGAGCTTCTCGGTGAAGCCCCCGCCCGACTTCGTACGGTGCACCATGCCGCCATGCCGCCGATCCAGGGACTCGATCCACTTCACGGCGACCGCCGCCGTCTGGACGAGTTCGGCGCGAAGCCTGTCCGGCTCCGCCTCGGCGAGCGCTTCGAAGAACTCCTCCGTGAGCACATGGCGCCATGTCAGCCGTCCGCGCTCCCACGCCGTGCTGCACTCCCGTTTCGCCTCCTCCGCACGCTCGACGAACTCCGGCCCACTGCCGTCGGGAAACTCCTGAACGCCCCACATCCGGTCCTGCGCTTCGCGTTCGGCCGCGACGTCCGCCAGAACCCTGGCCAGCGCAGGTGCAACTCCCTCGTCCTCCATGAGCGCAAGCTAACCGGACTCCTCGAACCCGCGCCGCAAGACGCCACAGCCCGTCAACCTTGAGACAGAACCCTCGCGACGCTCCTCAGCCCAATCACCCTGATGCGACGCCTACCGCCCCGTCGCACGCCGTCATCCCGCCCCCGACCGCTCGCCGTCCCAGACACCCCGTCGCTGCGCTGCTGATGGCCGGCCGACCTGGCTGGCCTGGTCGGCCAGTTCGGGAAGCGCGACTGCGATGCCTCGTCACCGCAGGCGGACCCAACTCGTGCGGGAGGAGTACGCCTCGGCGGCGCGAACCCGATCGGACCGGGTTCGAGGATGCCCGCCACCGATACGGGCGACCCGATCCCGGCCGTCACCACCTTGAACAACGGCCGTCACCACCTTGAACAACGGCCGTCACCACCTTGAACAACGGCCGTCACCACCTTGAACAACGGCCGTCACCACCTTGAACAACGGCGCGCCGCCCCGCTGCGCGGCCGCCACCACCAGCAACCGCTCTTCCACCCTGACAGGACGCCAGGTGCAGCCTGGTCGACAGTCCGCCCTGCGAACGTCCCAGGGCGTGTCCATCCGGCTCGCACATGGTTCCCCCGGGCGGCTCGAACTACGGCGCGCCGCACCGCTGCGCGGCCGCCACCACCAGCGACAACGGCTTCTGGCCTTGCTCGCAAATCAGGTGGAGCTGATCGGCAGCCACCGCGCGGCCGTCGCAGATAGTGATCGTCCCGGCTGGCGTGCGGTCACTTCGGGTGACACGCCCAGCGATGTGTCCTGTGACCCGCCCTGCCGCCAGGCTCCCGCGGCATGCCGGTGGGCGCGCATGACGGTGGAATCCATGCCGACCTGCCAGGTGATCAGACCGATGGCATCGGCACATGCCTGCAACCCGGACAGAATTCTCGCCCACCTCCATCGCAGTGCCAGCGGCGGAACAATCCGTACCTTCGCGTGCATCCCGCCGACGCGGTCCAGCGTCGGCGCCATCCGCCCGGCCTGCGCCTCCTCCAGGTCGCGGCGGCGGGCGGCGTCGAAGGCCGCCATCCGCGCGGCGAGCCCGGGACGCGCCGGGAACAGCGCCCGGACGAGCAGGTAGAGCCCGGCTCCGGCGACGGCGCCCGCGATCATCGCTCCCGTCACGCGCCGCCTCCGCCCTGCCAGCCGGCGACCGTGGTCGGCACCTCGCCGGGCACGCCCGGCTGCTCCTTGCGGGCCCCGCTGAGGAACCGCCCGGGAAGCTCGTACTTCGCCAGGCGCCGCAGCCACAGGAACGCCGCCGTGTACAGGGCGACGACGACGCACAGGACGAGCTGCCCACACCCATAGGAGCCATGGCGCCACGGGACGCCCCGCCAAGGTGCACCGACTCGGGTTCGTCATCGGATGCCGTGGATGAGCTGCCGATCCGTCCATTTGGAGGCCCGACCGGCCGCGCGGGCACTGGCGGCGACGGTCCAGCCGCGCCTGCGGCTCGTCGGCACGTCGAACCGCCTCGTCACCGTTATGGCGGCCCCGAGGTGTCCGGTTTCCTGCTTGACGGCCGTGCTGGTCATCTGACAGAGACCGCCTCCCCGGCTTCGAGAACGTCTGATGCGTTGTCAAGTGTGAGCCCTCGTTTCTGAAGGTGTCGGCGGGTCCGGCGTTCGGGAGGTTGGTCGTTGTGATCACCTGGAGGGCAAGACTTCGGAGGCAGCCGGTCAGCAAGGTGGCGTTCTGCGGGTGCGGTGTCACGCTCTGGTCATGCTGTCTGAGCGGCCTCGCCTCTTGCCGGTTGGCGCTGTTCCTGGGGTTCGCCGTTGAGAGTTGTTGCTCCTGACCGTTGTCAGGTGGGGTGCAGGTCGTCGGGTTCGCAGCTCAGTAGTTCGTGGAGGATGGGCGGAAGTTCGTCCCAGAGCCACTCGTTCAAGGTGCCGGGAAAGTCTTCCGGCGCCTGGACGCTCAAACGGCTGGAACCGACCTTTGCCAGCCTGACGGGTAGTGGACCGTCTTCCCACAGTGGCCCATGGGCGCCCCAGAAGCCGGAGAAATCGTCGCTCGACAAAAGGAGCTCCGCAGACAGGATGTGCTTTCCCGGATGTCGACCTAGAGGAAGCACCCGTTGTGCGGTCGTGCGCAGGATGTTGAGGGCTGCCAGGTCGTGTGCGCAAGCCACGTCCGTGATCTCGAGGTCGGGCAGACCGAAGCGGGGCAGGCCACGGGTGCGGAGGTCGACGCAGGCGCAACCGTCGATGTCGTCCGCCTTGGCGGGGCAGGCGCCGGCGCTCCGGTAGGACGGCAAGGAGACGCCCAGCCATTCATCGGCGAGCAGGAACCGCTCGGGACGGTCGAAGGGGTTACCCGGAAGAACGCGGGCCGTATCAAGGTCCACGGGCACACTGCAGAGCGACTCGGCCAGAGCCTCTGTGGCGACGCGGGCGAGGTGCAGGCCGTGGGGAAGGTCCGTGGCAGGTAGCACGGATGTCAGATGGATGTGCCGAGCGGCTCCCTGTACCTTCTTGAGGTCATCAGCATCACTGGCAGTGACATTTTCCAGGCCACAATGCGACTCCACGGCCTGGTGTTCGGAAACGTCGAGGAGGGGCGTGCCCAGGCGTTCCGTCACGGAGTCCGTGTACTGCGTCGGCAGGCACTGGCGGATCATACTGGGAATGTCCTCGGGCACCAGATCGGCCGTGACGACGAAGCGGGCGATGACCTTCTCGGGTACCGCGATGGTGACGGACATGGCAGCCTCCCTGGACCTGTGGCGAACTGGCGTCATGGTCCAGCCTCAGGGCGGCGTCCATCCGGCGGAAGTGGAACGGGATTCTGTGGATAACGAGGGGAAGATTTAGCACAAGTCGGATAGATGGTGTGTTTCAGAAGGCGCAGGGCAACGATGTGATGCCGTTGATGAAACTGGCCCGCTGGCGACAGGCATGGTCCGTTGCATGCAGGTTGGGCAGACGCGCATAGAGCTCACGGAGCAGTTCAGTGATTTCACGCTTGGCCAAGTGCGCGCCCAGACAGAAGTGGGGCCCAGGTGCACCGAATCCGACGTGCGGGTTGGGAGAGCGTGTGATGTCGAACGTGTGCGGATCCTTGAACACGGCTTCGTCGCGGTTGGCGGAGTTGTAGTACAGGATGACTCGGTCGCCGGCCTGGTAGGCGTGTCCCTGAAGCTCGTAGTCGCGCGTCAGGGTACGACGCATCCAGGTCACCGGTGATGCATAGCGGACGACCTCCTCGACCGCACCGGGGAGCCGCCGGTTCATATCCGAAAGGAGCAGCATCCGTTGATCCGGGTTCGCGCTGAAGAGCACGAGCGCGTGCGACAGCGCGTTCCGAGTGGTCTCGTTCCCGGCCACGACCAGGAGCGTGAAGAACCGCCCCAATTCGATGTCCGTGAGTGCCTCGCCGTCCACGTTCGCGTTCGTGAGCGCCGTCACCAGGTCGTCCGCTGGCCGCTCACGGCGCAGGCGTCCGAGGTCGGACATGAGTTCGTGCAGGTAGGAGAACTTCTCGCGAATCGTTGTCGCGCGGTCTTTCCCGTCAGGGCCGACGTAGTCCGGATCGCCGATCGCCAGGACCGCGTTGGTGGCGTCGATGACGTCGCCGTAGGCCGTGCCCGGGATGCCCATCATCGAGCAGATGATCTGCAGCGGCATCGGCGTGGCGACGTGCTCGACGAAGTCGCACGGGCCTCGTTCCGCTAATTCGTCGACGAGACGGCGGGCCAGAACGGTCACGTCGCCGGTGAACCGCTGGATCATGCGCGGGGTGAATGAGCGGGAGACGATCCGGCGGAGCCTCGCATGGCGCGGGTCATCCAGGCTGATCATGGAACCGCTGTATTCGGTGACTTCCGGTGCCGGGTCGGTGACGCTGACGGCGGTGGGCTGGGAGCTGAACACCTCGGGGTGCCGGCTGGCCTCGCTGACCTCTTCATACCGGGTGAGCGCATAGAAGCCGGAACCATCGGAAAGCGGGCAGTAGATCCGCTCTTCGGCCGCCCGGAGTGCGGCGAACATTTCGTCGCGTTCTTTATGTGGTTTTGCCCAGAAGTCCAGGTTCGTCAGCTGTGTCTCGACGATGGAGGGCACTGATCCGGCCGCCTTCCGTGAGGAATCGACCACAGGTTACCCGGCCGTTTGCGAGAAGCCCTCGGTTGTGGCACGCGGCGAGGGCGGCGGGTCGCGTTCGGCCTGGCCGGGGGTGCGCACTGGACGGGCCGTCGGCCCGCCCAGTGCATCCTCGTCGAATCCAGCCGGAATCCATTTGGGTCGTCGCAGTTCAGGCCGCGACCTGACGATGTCCTCAGCGGGCGGAAAGATCTACGTAGCGGCGCTCGCCCGGACCGACGTACACCTGACGCGGACGTCCGATCTTAGTGGCGGTGTCGTTCATCATCTCGCGCCACTGGGCGATCCAGCCGGGTAGCCTCCCGAGCGCGAACAGCACGGTGAACGCGTTGGTGGGGAAGCCCATGGCCTTGTAGATCACACCGGTGTAGAAGTCGACGTTCGGGTAGAGCTTGCGCTCGACGAAGTAGTCGTCGCTCAGGGCGACCTCCTCCAGGCGCATGGCGAGGTCCAGGAGCGGGTCGGATTTCCCGAGGGCCTCCAGGACCTTGCCGGTGGCCTTCTTCACTACCGCCGCGCGCGGGTCGTAGTTGCGGTACACGCGGTGGCCGAAGCCCATCAGCTTGACGCCGGGCTCCTTGTTCTTCACCCGCTGGACGAACGAGTCGACGTTGTCGCCGTTCTCGTGGATCCTCTCCAGCATCTCCAGCACGGCCTGGTTGGCGCCCCCGTGGAGCGGCCCGAACAGCGCGTCGACACCCGCGGAGACCGAGGAGAACAGATTCGCCTGGCTGGAACCCACCAGCCGCACGGTCGACGTCGAACAGTTCTGCTCATGGTCGGCGTGCAGGACGAACAGCATGTCCAGGACACGCACGATCTCGGGATCGATCTCGTACGGCTGCGTGGGCAGCCCGAAGGTCATGCGGAGGAAGTTCTCCACGTACCCCTGGGAGTTGTCGGGGTAGAGCAGCGGCTGCCCGATGGAGGTCTTGTACGCGTACGCGGCGATCGTCGGCAGCTTGGCGATGAGCCGGATGCTGGACAGGTCGACCTGCTCGGGATCGAAGGGATCGAGGCTGTCCTGATAGAAGGTCGACAGTGCGCTGACCGCGGACGACAGGACCGCCATCGGGTGCGCGCGGCGCGGGAAGGCGGAGAAGAACGCACGGAACTTCTCGTCCAGCAGCGTGTGGACGCGGATGCTGGCGGTGAACTCCGAGAGCTGGTCGGCGGTCGGCAGCTCACCGTAGATCAGCAGGTAGGCGACCTCGAGGAAGGACGACCGCTCCGCCAGTTCCTCGATGGGATAGCCGCGGTAGCGCAGGATGCCCGCTTCACCGTCGATGTAGGTGATCGACGACGTGGTGGACGCGGTGTTGGTGAACCCGGGATCGAGGGTGACGTGACCGGTCTCCTTCAAGAGGCTGCCCATGCCCAGCCCGGAGGGACCCTCGGTCGCCTCCGTCACCTCAAGGGGCATGCGGCCGCCCGCGTGGCTGAGCTCGAAATCCGACATACTCGCTCGCTCCCAACTCCGTCCACACCTGCGCAGACGCTCCGCTCTTCATCGTATCCACGTGATCACACGGGCCGATCCGGGCCCGGCTCGTTGACGAAGGACCCGGCGTGGTGCTCCGGTGGGAGCATGAGCGACCACATCGCCACCGAACTCCTCGCGCGCGTCCGCCGCGAGATCGCCGCCGCGCCGACGGGCAATCGCTTCCTCGACCTGCTCGAAACAGGTCGCTTGCCCCGAGAACGCCTGGTCTGGCTGGCCGGAGAGGAGTATCGAATCGTCAGTAGCGACCGGCGTAGTTTCGCCCTGTTGGCCGCGCGGTATCCGGATCCACCGGCCGGTGACCTCTTCCTCGGACTCGCGCAAGGCGAGGGGCAGGCACTCAAGCTGCTCGACGGATTCGCCGAGGCACTCGGCGAGAGTGAGAAGAATCTCAGAGCGTACGAGCCCCGCGCGTTCGCCCAGGCGTACCCCGCCTACCTCGCCCAGCGCGCCGTCTTCGGCACCGCTGCCGAGGTCGCCCTGGCCATGCTCGCCAACCTGGAGGAGTGGGGCGGCTACTGCTCGCGCACGGCCAAGGCACTCAACCTTCACTACGGCCTCGACGAAGAGGCGGTCGCGTTTTTCACCTTCTTCGCCGAGTCGCCCCCCGGTTTCGAGGAACAGGCCATGGCCGTTGTCGCGGCCGGACTCGCGGCTGGTGACGACCCTGAGGAGGTCGCTCGCGCGGCGCGGCTCCTGCACGCCTACGAGACCGCCTTCTGGGACGCACTCGCGGAGGGGCTGTCTTAGCGGCCTCCTGGAGGTGCCGCCTGAGGGCTGTGCTGGCTGCCCCAGTCCCAGAGCGCTTGGAGGACTGGGCCGAGGCCGCTGCCAAGGGCCGTGAGCCGGTAGTGGGTTCGGGGCGGCCAGCCGGCCTGACGACGGCGATCGACCACACCGGCTTCGGTGAGATGCGCGAGCCGGTCGGAGAGGACCTTGTCCGACAGCGTCGGCAACGCCTGGCTGAGTTCGCTGAAGGTGCGTCCGCCGCGCAGCAGCTCGCGGATCACCAAGGTCGTCCAGCGGCCGCGCAGGGCTGCCAAGGCGACCTCCACCGGACAGGACGGAGTGGGTTCGACGACGTCCGCGCGTGGGTCGTCGGGCAGTCCCGGCCTGACGGGGTGACCAACCGTTTGGTGAGTCACGAGGGCGCCTCCTAGCGTTGCCGCGTCTAGGTGCTTTCTACCTGCTGGAAGGTCGTGTATGGATGATGGGGAGGCTCGCCGTACGTCCCGAGGACGTGCCCGCGGTGTTCGCCGAGCGCTTCAACAGCGGTGATCCGGTGGCGGTGGCGGAGATGTACGAGAGCGGGGCGGTGTTCGTCCCTGATCCGGGTTCAGCGTTGACCGGCCGACAAGCCCACGATGCCAATCGCCGGTTCGTGGACCTGGGGCTGCCGATCACGGTTCAGCCCCGCCATGTCTACGCGGCAGGCGACATAGCCCTGCTGATCGTGGACTGGGTCATCCACGGCGCCGACCGTGATGGACGGGTCGTGCACATTGAGGGCACCGCCACCGATGTCGCCCGGCGAGGACAGGACGGGCACTGGCGATATGTCATCGACAACCCCTTCGGCGTGTCTTCGCAAACCCGCCCCCACCCGTGAAGGCAGAATCGCGTCACCAAGTCGTATCGAGACCATGCCGAAGATGCCTTGGTGGCCCACGCCAACGCAGTCAGGACGCGATCTCGACGGGAAGGGCTTCGGCTGGGCTCACGCCACTCGATGGGCCTGCCTTCTCCCCGGCGGGTTGGTCGGGATTGGGTACCTCCTAGCCGATCCACCGTCCCATCTATCGCGTCTCCTCCTGGACGGTCGGCAGTTCAGCCGTGATCTCGACCAAGGTTCGTTCCTGAACACCGATGAGCGTGGAGAGGGCGATGAGGACCTGATCCGGCGATGGACGGTCCGCCGGATCCTTCACGAGACACGTCGTCACGAGCCCCACGCATGGGGTCCGGCACCGACTGAGGTCCGGTTCGCCGTGGACGATGCGTCCGCGCACCTTGTGACCGATACCGAACGGCGCGGCACCCGTCGCGGCGAAGACGAGACTCGCGCCAAGTGAGAACCCGTCACTCCTAGGCGTCGCAGGGTCGCCCAGTGCCTGCTCTGGCAGCGGCCCCTTCTCACGCACGACTGCGGAAAGACTCACCCCCGCGGATGAACTGGGTCGCGAGCCAAGGCTGATTCGCGTCGGGGTCGGCGTCGACGACGGGCGCCCTATAGAAACCACTGACCGACTGCGCCGATGTCACCTCCCGGCGAAACCGGGCGCGCCCTTGGGCCCTTGGGGTCGCCCAGGAGTTCCCGCTGTATCACCTTCACGGCGACGAGCCGCCTGCTCGGCGACGTCGCGAGGAAGACTTCGCCCATCCCACCCGAACCCAGCCGCGCGACCACACGAGAAGGACTGATCATCTGTGGAGGATCAGGCTGCATGGGTACGAGTTCCGATCACGGTGGGCGCGCGCTTCATCGTGCCATGAACCAGCCCCTACTCTGAGCCGGAGTCGTTCAGGCCCAGGGCAGCGTGCTCCGTTCGGCCCAATAGCGTTCGGGTGGGACGCTCAGTCCGGCGAGCGCGTCCAACTCGCCGCCGGTAAGTGACAGCTTTGTCGCATCGAGATTCGATGTCAGCTGTGCCGGGCTCGCCGCGCCGACCAGCACGGTGTCCGCCCAAGGGCGGTTCAGCGCAACCGCGAGAGCCAAAGCGTCCGGCCGTGTCTGGTTCGTTGATGCGATGCGCTGTAGCTCGGCGGGAGGCAGCACGGCGAGTCTCCCGTTGGCCAAAACCTCCTTCAGCAGGACGTGCAGACCCGCCGCGTGTGCCTCCTTCAGGGCCGTCTCGGCAGAGGTTTCGAAAAGATTCCACGTCGCCTGGACGGTGCTGAAGAGGGGCTGCCCGGACACTTCAAGCGTCATGGCACGCCGTATCGTGTCGGCCTGCCTTGGGCCGGAAGTGGAGAAGCCGACACGTACGCCGTCATCGCGTGCCTCCGCAAGGGCCGCCTGCAGACGAACGTCCTGGAACACTACGCTTTCCTCAGTGAGCGAATGCACTTGGTATACGGCCAGATATTGCCCGAGGAGAGCTCTCGTCTCGCCGTATTGCTCGCGGTAGCGCTGAAGGCTGTGTTCCTTGACCTCATGGATGGCAGCGTCCAGGTTCCAGTCGCCGACGTAGGTGTAGCCCCATTTGCTGGACACGGTCACGTCGTGCGCAGCGCGTGCTGAGAGCCAGCCGCTCAAGAACTCCTCCGCGAGACCGTAGGACCGTGCCGTGTCCACCCAGCGGACGCCTGCCGCGTACGCCACGTCCAGAACATCCCAGGTCGCGGCTTGCATCTCGTCCACGCTGCGGTCTGCGGGCAGCACCTCTGTCCTGCCCACGTTGATATACGCGGGACGTCCCACCGCGGCCAGACCTAGTCCCACTCGCCCTATCGCATCCACCCTCACAGCGTGCCATGACCTGCGAGGATCGAGGACCCGAAAAGTGATGCCCGGTTTGCCTGATCAAAGGCTAATAGCATGAATTGCGCTGCAATCACTTTTCTCGGTTATCCACAGAATTGCGTTCTACTATTGCCGTCGAGCGGCTTGGGTGAGGCTGTCCCTGCGACGTTCATCGAGACAGGGAGGCACAAGATGGCTGCTCAGATCACCCGTGGCGATTTCGGTGTGCACCAATTCGCGGGACACCTGGGACTATCCCGCTGGCAACTCCGGGTCGGGCGCGAACACGGCCTCGTCCCGCCTCCCGATCGCGAAGGTGAACGGTGGTCTGCCCGCCTCGTCGAGGAAGCAAGCGGAAACGGCGCCACGGTCATCGCGATGTTCGGGGACGAGCCGCCGATCGGCTCCGCCCGCGCGGCGGCCCGGTTGGCCTCACGAGTCGGACTCGACGTGGAACGCGGGGACGTCGAGGTACTGGTCGCCCAAGGTGATCTCAACGTCATCAGCCACTTCCGGGGCTATCCCGTGTACCTCATCCGTGACCTGGACCGCCTCGACCCGGAATCGGTGCGTAGAGTCGTCTCCGCCCGCAAAGGCCCCTTGCTCGACAGCGTCGACGCCAGCGGCGCGGCCATGATCCTCGACTGGCCCAGAAGGTCGTTCGACTCGATCGCGGGCGAGCTCGAACTGCCGGTCGACCAGCTTGGCCGCTATGCCCTCGATGACATCCGCGCCCTGGCCGAGGACGAGAACCTGGCCCGCCGGGTCGTGGAAGAGAAGCGACGGCTGGCACTGGCCAGAACACGGCAAACGGAGACCAGGATTGAGGACGTCGTCCGCAGTTGGCTCCTCCAATGCATGGCCTACGTGGATCGCACCGCCGATCAGCCGCCGGACCCCGGAGCCGCGGGGCGAGCGATCCGCGCACTGGTCACTGCCAGAGCCGAGACAGCCAGGCAAGAGCGCGGTGAGACTTAGGCATTTCTGACGCAGGCGCTCCGGCAGCAGGTCGTGAGCCGGTGAGGTCCCGAAGTCCGCCGTCGCCGGATGTCCAGCGGACATAACTCGAAGACCCCTCTCCCGCGGCTACGAGTGTCGCCCTGCAGCGTCTTCGGGGATCGGGGATCGGGGATCGGGGATCGGGGGTGGGAGTGGCGTGGAGGGTGTGCTGTGCTGGGGTGTTCTCGGATCCGGCGATCGTGTTGTCGGTGTCGTGGATCAGGTTCGTCTGGTGGCATGGCGTCGGCCCGAAGGACGCTTTTGCTCTTGTCTGTGGCGCTCGATGGCGGCGTGCAAGCGGTCGCGTGCCTCGGTGCGTGACACGGTCGGCAGGGGACTGGGCAGGCACTCCGCTAGGGCTGATGGTGCGGTGACGAGTCCTTCTTCGTCGATGGTGACCTGATCACCTGTCCAAGTGCCGAGGAGGACCGCCGAGACGCCACCGGGGTGTCGGGCGAGGAGTCTGCTGATCCGGTCGGCCTCATCTTCGCAGTCGGCTACAAGGAGGAGGCGTCGTGCCTGGGTGACGCCGGTGCTCTGACGAATGGCCAATTCTGTTTCGAGATAGGCGAGGGCGGCATCGAGGTTGCCGGGGATGAAGAGGCCGGCAGCAGATTCGTCCAGGAGCTCGTCTTCGTCCAGACCGAACAGGGTGGTGGCAACGGGCCGCGGAATCACGGTGAGGGACGTGTCGCCGAGATCGTTGAGCGCGGCCAGCGCCAGCAGGCGTGCGGTAGTGATGGCGCCTGGACCCGACAGGCCCAAGGCCGGACGCGCGAACGGGTCCAGTGAGGGGCGGTAGGTCAGGGGTGCGGGCTGCTCGTTGGATGTGCTGTCTTCTGTCGAAACCGGGGAGGATCGCGCCCCCACGGCGACGGTGGAGAGGCGGTGCCTGAACGGATAACAGCATGCCGCAGCGACTGAAAGAAGAAGACTCAAGAGGAGTACTGGCTGTAGCGAGTGTGACTTTGGCTGTTCGCTATCGGCTTTCTCATGCTCAAGCGCTGGTGTGGGGGTCTTCTTGGTGGTCGGTGCCGCCGGTGTGGTGCTGGGAGGGCTTGGTGGAGCGGTCGTTCGTGTCTGCGGTTTCCCATGAGTCTTGGACTCGGGGGGCTTGTGATCGTCTGGCTTCGGTGCTCGTTTCCTGTCCGGTCGATCAACCCGCCAGGGTGATCCTGGTCGATGGCGGTGACCGTGGCCGTGGCCGTGGAATCGCTTGCCGGGCCGCCCGTACATTGTCAGCCACGACTCCCTGCACATACGTGCGGTGTACCAATCGCTAATGCCTGCCGGATGACGGCAGATCATGGGCATGGACCGCCGTGGCTCCGGCTCGGCCAGCGAGGACGCGCCCGCCGACGTGGCGGCGCCGAGGGAGATGGCGCCGGCCATCGCCGTACACCCCAGGGCTCCGCACGTGCAGCGAAGAAGATCGCCGATCATGCTCGTGAGCCTGGGATCTGCCAGGAAACGGTTCATCTTCGCCCCGGGGATCGCGTTGGTCACCGTCAGAATGCCGATCGTAGTCACTTTGGCTACGCAGCGTTGAACATTGGTGACAGTAGATCTGGGTCCGGCCCCGGCGACCGCCGCGCGTCCCTGGTTGGACGCCGGGCGGCCCGCGTCGGCGGTATGCACTTGTACACGTCGGGTTCAGGTCGGCGCAGTGTACGAGGGGTTGGTTTCACCGTCGGGCGGGGCGATGGCTTCGGGGCGCGGACCCTGATCGATACGCAGGTTCGCTGGGCGCGGCGGTGGTGATCGTGCACACGGATCAGCGCTGCGTGTCCCTGCCGCGAGGTGCCGCAGAACGAGCGGTGCCTCCGGGGTGACCTGCTGACATCCCCTAGTCAGAGGTGTTGGATCTCCGTGCCCGTCTCTACGGAGTAAGTGAGGTGGTTCGGCGGCGCCCTGAGTCGTCGGCAGGCGAGCCACCGTGCACCTGTGCGACAGCGAGGCGAGCCGCCGTGCACCTGTGTGGCAGCGAGGTCGATGATCGCATCGTTGCGGAGGAGAGATGTCGCCTGGTTGTCTCTAGTGTGCGATTCCGAAGCCCTGTTGTCCCTGATGGTCGCCTCAGCAGGTGCGGGCCGCCAAGGAGGTGTGGGGCATGATCGTGGCAGACGTCCGTCCTGGGGCTGGTAGCGGCGAGGGGCGCTGAGAAGGCGCGTGGTTCTTGTCCGGGATGTAGTCGGGCGAGGCATGGGGCGGGAGTTCGAGGGCCATGCTGGACACGGCTATCGGCTGTCTCGAAGTAGCCTCGGCCACGCGCGCGACCCTGTGACTTGCCGACCGTGTGACTTGCCGACCGTGTGACTTGCCGAACGTGTGACTTGTCGAACGTGTGACTTGTCGAACGTGTGACTTGTCGAACGCGTGACTTGTCGAACGAGTGACTTGTCGAACGCGTGACCTGTCCGGTGCCGCGAAGGTGGAGGCGGGCGGAAGCGGGCAGATCGCGGAGCGATGCCGCGTTCACCCAGGTTTGGTCACGCGGCGAGCCGCCAGGCGAGCGAAGTTGGCCGGGATCTTGAGACGCAGCCTAGGCAGCCTTGGGGAGGGGAGTGTCGGCGGGGGAACTCAGGACGTCGCGGATGCCCGGGGGGAGTGTGTCGCCCCACAACCAGTCGTTGACGGTGCCGGCGAAGCTGCGGGGCGGGCTGACGGACAGCAGGCGTGGAGTGACGGGGGTCAGAAGCGCTTCGAAAGGGGCGGAGGGTTGCAGGTGCTCGCGGCGGGTGGAACCCCAGAACTCGCTGAAGTCGGTTTCGGTGAGGTGGCGGTTGGCGCTGATTGTGCGAGTCCGTGAGGCGGGGCCGGTGGCCAGCCAGGACCAGTGGTCGCTGAGGAGATGGCGTGCGGTGGTGCGTAGGACGTTGAGGGCTGCGAGGTCGTGGGGGCAGGCGACATCGGTGATCTGGAGCTCGGGCAGGCCGAACCGGCGAAGGCCGGAGGTGCGCAGGCGGACGCAAGAGCAGCCGTTGACGCCCTCGGGGTCCCGGTCGGGTTCGGCGGCTGTGCAGCGGCCGTTGGCGCGGTAGGGCGGGAGGATGTCGCCGAGCCAGCCGTCGGCGAGCACGAAGGTCGTTCGCTCGGCGATGGGCTGCAGGATCTGGCCGGTGACCAGGTCGGCGGCGATGCCCCTCGTCGCGGTGGCGAGGGCGTGCGCGGCGGCGCGGGCGACTTGGGCGGCGCGTGGCTGGTCGGTGACCGGTGCCGTGGAGGTGACGATGGCGAATCCCGTTGCGAAGGAGAAGGCCCGTTCGGTTGGCCGCTGCTCGGGATGGACGGCCTTGATCTGCGCGGGGTCCCAGCGGAGGTCCGCGAGATCCTCACGGCGGAGGTGGAGTTGGGGCGTGCCGAGCCGTCCCGCGATGTGGGGGCCGTAGGCGCCGGGAAGGCTGCGTACGAACTCCGCCAGGTCGTGCGGGATGTGATCGGCGGCCACGGCGAACCGGGATGTGGTGGTCGAGGGGACCGGAAAGGTGACGGTCATCAGGTGGCCCTTCTGTGACGGAGTGTGACTATCAGCATGTGTCCTCGTCAGGGAGAGAGAAGGTAGAACGTCATTCTGGGGATAACTCCGTCCGGACTGCTCAGAGAAGTTGCTGGCTCTGGCCCGGTTGTGACCGGAGGAGCTTGGCCGCAGTGCGGCTGTGCGCTTGGGTGCGAAGCGGGTTTGTGGCGATGTCGGCGACCGTCGAAGGTTGGCGGGAGCTTGTGCGGTGTTGGTCGCTGGCCGATGGGGGCTTCGGCGAACGGTTTTCTGGTGCCTCGTGCGGGACTGTCTGCCTGGGGATCGGGTTGCGATCGACTTGGTGTCGGGCTCTCTCGCTTCTGGTTGGTGTGGCGGGTCGCGGGAGTTTTGGGCCTGGTGGTTGTTTCTGGCTCAGTTCTAGGTCTTGGACCTTTGATTCCTCGTAAGGCATGGCTCCGCCCTTTGTTCGTGTGGTCGGGGCAACCGGGGGTGTGCGGTGCGGCCGTAAACGTGTGGACAGGGTGGATGGGGGAGTGGCCAGACTGAGAGCCATGGAGATCAAAGGCGACTTGGTTGTGCTGCGCCCGGTGGACGAGGAGGACGCCGCCGTCCTGCACGGGATCGTCCGGGAACCGGAGGTCGCGGCGTGGTGGGCGCCGCCTGAAGGGTTCGACGGGATGCTCGCGATCGTCATGGAAGGCGGGGTCATAGGCGCCATCCGGTACGACGAGGAACTGGACGAGGACTACCGGTACGCGAGCATCGACATCTTCATCGGTGCCCGTCATCAGGGGCGTGGGGTCGGGACGGACGCGGTCCGGACGCTGGCCCGGTGGTTGATCCGGGAGCGGGGGCACCACCGGATCACCATCGATCCGGCGGTCGTCAACACCGTGGCGATCAAGTGCTACCGCAAGGTGGGGTTCAAGCCCGTCGGGACGATGCGCGAGTACGAGCGCGACCCGATCTCGGGCCGGTGGCGGGACGGGCTGCTCATGGATCTTCTTGCGCGGGAGCTGATCGGCTGATTCTGGGGGACCCGGGCCGGGGCGGGTTGCTTGTGAACTCGTGCCCACATGGCCCGTGGCGTCACGGGATCTCTGTCCAGGTCCGACACGCCGTTGACCATGGAAAAGACCAGCTTCGGCCGAATTCGCGGGGATTCGCGCGGCATCGACTGCGGAATCGGGGGGAATGTGTACGTTGGGTAGATCAATACAGCTGTGAGCTGCGGGGACGGTCCCGCCGCCCAGCTCGAAAAGGGAGGTCCTCCGTGACCCGAACGCTGTCGAGGGGCACGCGTGTCACCGGTGCCGAACGTACTCGGCTCGCCGCGGAGCTCGCTCCGCGGTACGCGGCCGGCGAGAGCATCCGCGATCTGGCCGCCGAGACGGGCCGCTCGTACGGATTCATCTACAACGTCCTGAAGGAAGCGGGCGTCCCGCTGCGCGGGCGGGGTGGCAACACCCGCCGCAAGAAGGACTGACCGCTCCCCGAGAGAAAGATAGACAAGCACATGTTCGGACGTCCCCCTCGCCCCCCGGGGGGACCCCGTGCCCTACGAGCGGCGGAAGGCTCCGGTGACCTCGGAGCGTCCGTTCAGGCTGGCGAGGTCGGCGGCTGCGCGTCCCGCCACCCAGCCCTCGTAGTTGGAGACCGAACCCGCCCGGCTCTTGGCCAGGTTGGGAAACATCTTGCCGACGGCCAGTTCGACGGCCTGGTCGCGCGCGGCCAGCACGGGAAGCAGATCCTTCCCGCCCGCGCCCGCGGTCGCCTGGTTCGTCGCCTCTTCGGCCGCATCCCGCAGCCGCTCCCCGATCCGGGCCGCGTAGGCGTTGAGGAAGGCGTGGCGGAAGGAACGGGTCCGGGACCGTCCGGCCGCGTCCCGTTTGGGTCCCGCGTGCACCATCGCCGCGGTCGCCTGCACCAGCAGTGAGGTGAAGAGCATCTCCACCGCTGCGAGATCGGCGGGAAACCCCAGCACGGTCGAGAACCCCAGCTCCCTGTGCCACACAGCACGGCATCTGTTGGCGTCCGCCACGACGGTCAGGAGGACGGCCTTGGGCGCGTCGTACGGATTGTCCACCGCGACACGCCGCCCGGCGGGGCCATCCAGGTCACCGGTCTCCGCGGCCAGCAAGGCGTGGTCGATACTGTGCCGCGCTATGAGCTCCTGAGCGCGCGCGCTCAGCGCCTCCGCCTCCTCTGGGAACTCGGTCGACTCCGCCTTGGCCAGGAGGGCCCGGACCTTGGCCAGCATTCGCTGATCCACCTCGCGGGCCCGGCTGTGCGAGGGAGCCTCCGTGCAGGGCGTACCGGGCGGCGGGCCGATCCTCGCCAGGCGTGGCAGGCCCTCCAGCAGATGGACGAGTTCGACGCTGCAGGCGACGAGGGCGGGGCGTTCGACGCCCTCGCGCGCGCACCACGCGTCCGGGTGATCGTCGTCGTGCCCCCACCAGATGCCGGCGCCGAGGACGGCGAGCTGCTCGCGCCACTGGTCGTCCACCGTGGTGGCGGCGTAGGCGCGCATCTCGGCGGCGATGGCGTCGGTGGCGAGGCGCCCGTGCCTGGCCGTGCGGCGGCGCCCGGCGAACCGGACGACGTCGGCGGGCTGCCAGCCGCGTTCCCACGCCGTGGTGACGGACCGGCGCAGCCGCGCGGCGAGGCACCGGTCGGCGGCGCGCGTCCAGCCCGGCGCGTCCGGCCGCCCCGCCAGGACGGCCACGCAGTGGCGGAACGCGGTCTCATCGTTCCGCGAGAGCGCTCGCACCGCCTCGGCCGCCAGCTCCCCGGCCTCCTCCGCGAAGGAGGGCACGGCGGACGCGGGATCCGCCGCCTCACCGGACCGTGGCCGCCACCACGCCTTCCGCACGCGCCACTCCCGTCGTCCCCTGACTCCGTCACCTGGCCAGGACGATCCTGCCACGCACCGGTCCGCTCCCGGGGGCGGACGGTCACCGGCGCCGTGGATTCACCCGGCGTGCACCTGCCCGACTGTGGGGGGATCTGCTGTTTTCACAGGCATTTGCCCGCCTTAGTGCGTGCCTGGAGGTGTGCACTATCTGTCTGTTGAGACAGGGAGGGGTGGCCATGGCGGGATGGAGAAACCCCGGCCAAGCGGCCGGGGCTTCCGGGCACGGGGGGCTCCCGGCCCGTTCTAGCTTGAGGCGTGCGGGTCCTCCCGCATCTCCTCGACCACCACGCTCTGGTAGGCGCGGGTCGTGTCCGGGACGTAGCTGAGCCGGGCCAGGGCCTTGCCGTCGTGGTCCCGGATCTCGAAGTGATAGCCCTCTGCCGCGTCGCCGACGTGGGCGACGGCCTGGTCGTGGCGGAGGCGGCACATGGTGTCGACCTTCTCCAGCGCGACCTTGAGGCTGCCCGCGTCGCTGATGAGCCGCGCCGGCTCACTCGTCTCCCAGATCTCGAACATCGTCAGTCCTGTCGGCGGTAGGTCGGTCGGAAGGGACGGGCGGAAGGAACGGGCGGGGCATTCCCAACGTCGGGGACAGCTTGCGCCGATTTGATGGATCTTTCAATCAGCACAGATATCGGATTCATCACTATTCGAAGTTATGTACGTCCGTAGAGTCATCTCACCGGTGGCGGACACGGACACCTTCCCAGATCGCGGGCCGTCTGGCCAGGATCGATACTTGAAACCGAATCTTGTTCCAGTAGAACGCGGGAGCCGGTGCCTACCGGCCTCGGGATTCTCACACTCAGGTCATACGTCGGTGACGGCCACCACGGTTTCCTTGGCGCCGGGTTCGGTGAAGCGGGCCAGCGCCTCGCCTTCGGCGGTGAGAGCCTTGACGGCGGTCGGCGGGAGGGGTTCGAAGGGGCGGAGGGTGAGCGTGGCCACCTTCCGCTTGTAGTCCTGCTCCCAGATGCCGCGGGCGAAGCCGTCCCAAAGGAACACGGCCCGGACGCGCAGGTTCTTTGTCGTCAGGGACGGCCGGTCCCGGTCGGCGATGATCCGCCTGCGGTCCGCGTGGGCGAGGACCAGGCCGTCGAACTCGGGCAGGAAGCGCGCGGGCGCGGGAACGTCCTCATCCGGCCGCGGCGCGTCGGGGAGGTCGAACAGTTCCCGGCCCTTGTCGTCCGCGAAAACGCGCAGGGCCGGCCGCAGCCGCTCGAAGACTTCGCTGAGCGCCGGTAGTCCGGACCAGGTCTGCGCGTCCGCCACCGAGGCGGGACCGTATGCCGCCAGGTAGCGGAGCATCAGCTCGTCGGTCGCTGGGACGGATGCGGGCGACGTACCCAGCCATGTATCGGCCAGGGTGAACTCCGACGTGCGCGGAAAGGCCCACCTGTCCTCCGTGGGGACCATGACCAGCGGCAGGCACATACGGACGGCGTAGCCCAGCGCGCGGTCGTTGACGTCGGGGAACTCCTCTTGCAGTAGCGCCCGCACAGCGTTGAAGGTGCGGGGACCGTCCTCTAGAAGCGCCCTGGCCGCCGGGACGACACGGCTCAGGTCGAGTCCCTTGGCACGGTCTCCCAGGACGCGCATCGCACCGTCCAAGGTCGGCTGCATCGCCGTGCGGAACGCGGTGTAGTCGTCGGCCGTCACCAGGTGCAGCGTGGCGCGCATCATCGTCGCGCGGACGAGTGAACGGTCATGTACTGCGGAGTGCAGGTCGGACACCTGGAAGCCGGCCACCCGCGTCCAGAGACCAAGGAAGGGCGGCTTCGGCTCCTGCGCCTGCATGCCGCATAGGCGCGCCACCGCGTCGGTGATCGGAACGGGCTCCCGGGAGAGCAGGAGCTGTCGTGCCAGCGTGGCTCGGTTCAGAGCCCGGACGCTGAGGGTGTCCGCCATTGTGATCACTTTCTCGCAGGCCCGGACATCACCGGGGTGGAGCCGCAGGGGACGACCCTACCCATGCCGCCATCAGAGGCATCCGATCCGGCGACGGCGGCCCCGGTCTCATGCGCTCACGGGCGCCCTCTGTCGGTCATCTTGACGCGCGAGTCAAGGGGTGGAAAAGCAACTCTTCGCGATCTAACGTGTTTTCGCGATATATCGCGTGACTCGGAGGGAGAGATGATGACCGTTGATGGGAACGCGCCCAAGCGCGGGGTGCGGGGGCGGCTGCTCGACCTGATGTTCGTGCGGGGGAGGGTGGAGGACGTCCGGCCCGCGACGGAGCGGATGCGCTGGATCACGATCGGGGGTGTGCCCGGCCTGGAGTGGACGCCGGGTCAGCAGGTCCGCGTGCATGTGCAGGACATCTCCGCCGCCCGGACATGGGTCAGCGGCGCCTTCCTCCACGCGCTGCGGACCTACTCGGTCTGGGATTACGACGGAGCCGCCGGAGTCATGGAGCTGTGCATCCTCGACCACGAGGGGGACGGGCCGGGTGTGCGCTGGGCCCGGACCGTCCGGGCGGGGGACGAGGTCGTGTTCGGCAAGCCGGAGGGCCGGTTCACCCTCAGGGAGGGCGCGTACCACGTGTTCGTCGGCGAGGAGACGGCCTCGGTGCCGTTCGGTGCCATGCTGCGGGCGGCCGACGCGGACGAACCCGTGCACGGCGTGATCGAGGTCCCCGGGCCGGAGGACCGGCTCCCGCTGCCGCGCGCGGGGGAGTTGACCTGGCGCCACCGGGGCGATGCGTCCGCCGCCGCGTCCGAGGGGCTCGTGGAGGCCGTGCGTGCGCTCGAACTGCCCGCCGAGCCGGGGTCCGCCTACGTGGCGGGGGAGGCACGCACCGTGCAGGCCGTCCGCGCCCATCTGGTGACGGACCGAGGATGGCCACGCAGATCCGTGCAGGTCAAGCCGTTCTGGACGCCGGGCAAGCGCGGGATGGAGTGATCGGGGACGCAGGCCCGCCGCGAGGGGTCCGGGGCGGCAATCCGTGAAAATGCACGTGCATCAGCTCTTGCACCTGCACGGCATTCCTAGCAGGATTACCCCGGACCCCCGCACGTGAACTCCCCGGAGATCGCGATGACCGCACACTTGCGCGACAGTGACCGACAGGCGCTGCGGCTGGCCCAGGATCTCCGCGAGGAGATGCGGGCCGCACTTCCGCAGCAGGCCGCCGCACCTTCGGTCTCCCCCTTCGTCGATCAGGCCGGGATGCCCAGCGTCCTGCTCCGGATGGACGCCGACACCGCCCGCGCGCTCATGGCCGTGCTGGCCGAGCGGCGTGTGGACCGTGCCGCCGCCCCGGCCGCCGAACCGCGCCGCGCCGACGGCTCGCACGTGCCGCCGCCGGCGGCCCAGCCGCCGCCCGCGCCGCAGGCCGCGGTCGCGACGGGGCCGATCGCGGCGGTGGCCCCGCCCTCCGGCGGGCCCGCCTACGCGGAGCCGCCGTACGGCGGGCCGACGCCCGGTACGCAGGTCTTCGCCGAGCCGCCCGCGGGCGCGTCGGCGTTCGGCGGGACGGGCCCGACGCCGCTGGTGCCGTCGGTCTACCCGAGGCGCTGACCGCGCTCGCACGCCCCTACTCGTAAGGGTTCCGGGGCTTGGCGACGCGCCGTACCGCGCTGCCGTGCAGCTCGTGGACGCCCGTCGCGGCCGTGCCCGGCGCCGGTGGCCGCCATGTCCCGTCCACCTGCACCCAGGCGTCGGCGGGGGGCTGCGGCAGGCCGCGGACGATCACGGGGAACGGGATGGCGTCCCCGGCGCAGCAGGCCATCTTCAGGCGGGTCACCTGCCAGCCGCCTGACTTGCGCGGGGTCACGAAGCCGGTGAGCCGCACCGGCACGCCGGCGAGGGACGCGGGCGCCCCCGTCTGGGCCTCGTAGGACCGGCCGATGAACTCTCCCATGGTCATGGGGATCGGGGCGCCACCGCGGGGGAGGGCGCCGAAGCCCTGGGCGGGCGGTGCCGGGGGAGGCGCCGGGCGGCCGTCGCGGGAGGCCGTGAACGAGCCGAGGGCCGGCGGCGCGATCACGAAGATCGCGAGGACCGGCAGGCACAGCAGCCAGGCGACCCGGGGTCCCCGTGAATGGTCGTGCCCGTGGGCGTCGGCGGAATCCCCATGGCCGTCCTCTTCGTCGCGGTGGCCGTCCGTGTCGCGCCACTCGCGGCGCAGCCCGGCGGCCCCCAGCAGGACGAGGACGCCTCCGGCGGGGACCAGCAGGTAGCGGAACCCCGGCTTGACGTAGTTGACGTACTCGCCGCTGGCCAGAGTGATCCACAGCACCGCGCCGCCGATGAGGACGAGCAGCAGGTTCTGGGCGGACCGCGTCACAGCAGCACCCCTCCGACGATCGTGCTGACGCCCACCGCGAGGACGAACGTCAGCGGGATGAACCGGACCGCGAAGCGCCGTCCGAAGAAGCCCGTCTGCAGGGCGATCAGCTTCAGGTCGACCATGGGCCCGACGACGAGGAACGCCAGCCGGGCGGTGGGGGAGAACTGGGTGAGGCTGGCCGCGACGAACGCGTCCGCCTCCGAGCAGATCGACATCAGCACGGCGAGGACGGCCAGCACCAGCACGGACGCCCAGGGGACCCCGGCGACGCCCTCCACCCACGCCGAGGGCAGCGTCACGTCGATCGTGGCGGCGGCCAGGCCGCCGACGACCAGGAAACCGCCCGCGTGCATGATGTCGTGCCGCATGGCCTGCCGGAAGGCGTCCCAGCGGGCGATCTCCCCGCCGTGCGGGCGCGGGGGGACGCGGATCCAGTCGCCCTTGCCGAGCAGCGCCCACGTCCACCCCGCCAGGACGGCCACCAACAGGGACGCGGTGAACCGCCCGGCGACCATCTCCGGGGCGCCGGGGAAGGCGACGGCGGTGGCGACCAGGACGACCGGGTTCACCGCCGGGGCGGCCAGCAGGAACGTCAGGGCCGCCGCCGGGGCGACGCCGCGTGCCATCAGCCCGCCCGCGACGGGCACCGAGGCGCACTCACAGCCGGGCAGCACGGCGCCCAGCGCGCCCGCGACCGGGACGGCCGCCGCCGGGCGGCCGGGCAGGGCGCGCCGCCAGAACGACGGCGGGACGAACGCGGTGATCGCGGCCGACAGCGCCACCCCGAAGACCAGGAACGGCAGGGCCTGCACGCAGATCGCCACGAAGACCGTCGTCCAGGCGTCCAGGGCGCGGGCGCCGATCCGGGGCGCGGCCCAGGCGCGGCCGAGGACGAGCGCGGCGGCCAGCGCGGCGAAGGACCAGGCCGCCCGGGCGCCGGGGGACGGGGCGCGCCCGCGGGCCCAGTCGGAGGGCGGGAGGAGATCGTCGTCGGCCGTCCGGAGGCCGGCGGGCTCGGTCATGGGCGTCATCGTCCCATACCCTTGACCCCTCCGGAACGCCGGATCCCCTTACGGGAAAGGCGTTCCAGGCCGATGGCCGGTAAACGATCTACCTTTCCCAAGGTAAAGAAATCGGCCGTTTGGCGAAATCCCGGTAATGCCGTATATAGTCGACGCCAGGTCAGGGTCAAAGAACCGTTGACCTGGCCAATCACATAACCGTCGCTTCCCGCCCGCCAGGCGGGATCCCTTGCCGAATCGCGGCCGCACCATGCGCGGCCGCAACCGTGCTGGGCCCATGAGCCCCCGGTCGGCGTCTTCACCCGCTTCATCAGAAGCCCGCGTCACCCACGCACGCCCAATGACGGCCGTGCGCCGTGGAGACCGGGCGCGGTCCGCCATGCCCGCGGGCCGTCACGCAGGCATGCCCTGCGGCGGGCCCCTTTCGCGGCGGTATCTCCCGAGTCCCGAGTCTCGGACCCGTTCCCCTGCCCGGTCATGCCCCTGTGCTCCGGCGCGGACGCCCTTCGGCGCGGAACGGCAGCCCTGTACCCCGAACGAAGGAAACGCATGCAGCAGCGAGCGATCAACGTCGTCCTGACCGGTGTCACCGGCGCGGCCCTGACCGGAATGCTGGTCGCGGGAGTGGCGGCCGCCAGCGACGACTCCGCTCCCAGCGAGCAGAAGCTCCTGTCCCAGCAGGCCATGGCCACGCAGGAGTACAAGACCTCCCACAAGGGTGAGAAGAAGGACTCCGGCAAGTCCGGGTCCACGTCCAAGGACTCCAAGCGGGCCAAGAAGGCCGCCGGGGTGATCCTCTCCGGCAAGACCACCGCGTCCTACTTCTGGGACGACGGCTCCGGCGTGAACGGCGACACCGGCGCGCCCGCCGGTGGCAAGCCGATGCAGAAGGGCCTGTTCGCGAGCCCGAGCTGGCCTCTGCACACCAAGGTCCGGGTGTCCTACGACGGCCGCAGCATCACCGGCTTCGTCGGCGACCGCGGCCCCGGGCGCCCGTCCCACAACGGGGTCATGCTCGACCTCGACACCTACACCTTCCGGTACCTGCTGGACGGCGGCAAGCCCAAGAGCAAGTACAACGCCGGCACCGGTGAGGGCCACATCAAGGGCGTCAAGTGGGAGGTCCTCAAGTGGGGCTCCGGCGCGGGCAAGCGCGGCGCCCCGAAGCCTCTCGGCTGATCGGGTGGGCCGCCTCACGGCCATTCTGTGAGGTCGCCCACCGTGCCTCCGGGCACTCCGGCAGGGCTGCCGGACGCAGGGAAAGGGAATGCCCCGGTGATCAGAAGATCGCCGGGGCATCGCCTTTCATGATCCGCACATCATGATCCATTCTCGGACGGCCGGGATTCCCCGCCGCGGCCCCCGGGCGCTCAAAGACGCGGCAGAAAGGGAAAGGGCGCCGTCGCCGGTTCGCGCGCCAGCTCCCGCGACAGCCCCATCGCCGCCGTCCGCACGGCGGGGGCGAGCCGGTCCAGGTCAAGGCGGCAGACGTTGCCGGTGATGGAGATCGCGGCGATCACGCGGCGGCGGTGGTCCAGGACGGGCGCGGCCACGGCCGACACCCCGGCCTCCGACTCCTCGCGGTTGACGGCGTAGCCGCGGCTGACCGTCCGGGCCAGCTCCCGCTGGAGCAGGCCCGGCATGACGATCGTGTGCGGCGTGTAGTGGACGAGCCCGGCGGCCAGCACCCGCTCCAGCCGCTGGGGCGGCCCCAGCGCGAGGAACAGCTTCCCCGTCGCGGTGCAGTAGGCGGGCAGGCGCCCGCCGACGCGGGACACGATCGGCATGGACCGGCGCCCGCTCACCTTCTCCAGGAACAGGGTGTCGTTCCCGTCCAGGACGGCCAGGTGGATGTTCTCGTGGGTCGCCTCGTAGAGGTCCTCCAGGTAGGGGAGGGCCGCCTCGCGGAGCCCGCGCGGCCTGGGCGCGCGCTGCCCGAGGACGAACAGCCGCATGCTCAGCCGGTAGCCGGACGCCGTCCGCTCCACGCCGCCCCACCGGACCAGCTCGCCCAGCAGCCGGTGCGCGGTCGGCTTGGGCAGCCCCGTCCGCGCCGCCAGCTCGGTGAGGTTGAGCTCGGTTTCGGCGGAGCCGAAGGCGTCCAGGAGGCTGAGCCCGCGCGCCAGCACCGACCGTGGCGGCTCCTCGTCCGGCGACCGTGTGTCCATCCCCCGATGGTTCCCGTGATCGGGGCCGCCCGCAAGTGCGGGGAATCGGGCGACGGCCCTGCTCATCGGCCGTGGCCGGTGATCGGCGCCTCGATGAGCAGCGGAGCGGTGAGGTCCTTCACCGAGGCCACCGCGTCCCGCAGCTCGGCCGCCGACCCGGCCCGGAGCGCGTCCATCCCGAAGACGCGGGCGGCGCTCTGCCAGTCCAGCGCGGGTGGCGCGAGGTCCATCCCCACGTACCGGCCGTGTTCCGCCGAGGCGCCCTTGCTCTCGTCGAGGGTGTTCTTCAGGGTGCGGTACTCGCCGTTGTTCATGACGACGAACGCGACGGGCACCTGGTAGCGGGACGCGCTCCACAGGCCCTGGAGGCCGAACATCGCGCATCCGTCGCCGAGCACCGCGACCACCGGGCGGCCGGGGTCCCCCAGGCGGGTGCCGACCGCAGCTCCGATGCCCCAGCCGAGGCCGCCGCCGACGGCGTGCACGTAGGAGCCCGGCCGGTCCTGCCGCAGGACGGCCCGCAGCGCCAGCCCCGCCGTGATCGCCTCCTCGACGACGACCGCGTCGTCGGGGAGCCCGTCGGCGACGGCGTGGGCGGCCGCTCGCGGGTCCATCGGCGCCGGGCCGTAGGCGTCGCGGGCCGCCGACTCCGCCTCGGCCCTGGTCCTGGCCGTGATCGCGCCGATCCGCTCGGCGCGCTCCCGGGCGGACGGCACCCGCCCGTCCAGCTGGTCGGCGAGGGCCCGGAGCGTCCCGCCCAGGTCGCCCGTCAGCCCGTGCCGGACGGCGAAGTTGCGGCCGATCTCCGCCGGGTCCTCGTCCACCTGGACGATCTCCAGCCCGTCCGGGACGGCCGGCCCGGGCGTGTAGTGGTGCGGCATGAACGCGTGGCACCCGACGATGAGGGCGACGTCGTGCGCCGCCAGCGTCTGGCGTATCACGGCGTTGCGGGGCGGCAGCATGCCCGCGTACAGCGGGTGCCCGCCGGGGAAGTCGATCCCGTCGTTCATCGGCTGGTGGTAGACGGTCGCGCCGAGGCGCTCGGCCACCGCGACCAGTGCCTGCACGGAGCCCGTCCGCCCCACCGCGTCGCCCGCGATCACCACGGGGCGCTCGGCGGAGGCCAGCAGCGCCGCGGCGTCCGCGGCGCCGGCCGCGGCCGGGCCCGGGCCGGACACCGGGGACCGCGCCGGGACCGTCACGTCCGTGTCCTCCTCAAGGAGGTCCATCGGGACCGACACCAGCACCGGCCCCGCGGGGGGCCGCGCGGCGAGCGCGAACGCGCGCCGCAGCACGATCGGCAGGTCGCGGGCGTGCTGGACCTCGATGGCGAGCTTGGTCGCCGCCGACGCCAGGCCCACCAGGTCGCCCGACAGCATCGGGTCCTGGATGAGGTGGCGGCGGTCCTGCTGGCCCGCCACGATGACCAGGGGGGTCCGCGAACGCAGCGCGTTCAGCATCCCGATCAGCCCGTTGGCGACGCCCGCCGCCACGTGCAGGCTGACGAACGCCGGGCGCCGTGACGCGCGTGCGTACCCGTCGGCCATGGCGACGACGGACCCCTCCTGGAGCCCGAGGACGTACTCCAGGTCGGGCGCCTCCACCAGCGCGTCCATCAGCGGGAGCTCGGTCGTGCCGGGGTTGCCGAAGATCCGGGTCACGCCCTCGTCCCGGATGATCTCCAGCAGCGCCTCGATCGGCCTCATGTTCTCGTCTTCCTGCCCTTCAGTGCTTGGCTGATCCGCCGTCGACGTTGATCGTCTGGCCGGTGAGGAATCCGCTGCCCTCGTCGCACACGTACAGCAGCGTGGACAAGAGGTCGGCGGGCTCCTCGACGCGCGGGACGACCTGGAGGTTGCGGACCCGCTCGAACCCGCCGTCCGCGCCGGTCGTGCGCGCGGCGGTCTCGGTGCGGGTCAGGCCCGGCGAGATCGCGTTCACGGTGATCCCGTCCCCGCCGACCGCGCTGGCCAGCGCCCGGGTGAACCCGACCAGCCCGGCCTTCGACGTGGTGTAGGCGACGAGGTCGGGGGGCCCGAGGAACACCACCGCCGAGACGATGTTCACCACCCGTCCCCAGCCCGCGGCCTGCATGTGGGGGAGGGCGGCCCGTGTCACGAGGAACGGCCCGTCCAGGTTCACCCGCATGATCCGGCGCCAGTCCTCCAGCGTCGTCTTCTCGAAGGGGAGCGGCGGATAGATCCCGGCGTTGTTGACCACGATGTGGAGGCCCCCGAAGCGGCCGGCGGCCTCCTCGACGGCGGCCTCCACCTCGTCCGGGTCCGTCACGTCCGCGCGCAGCGGATGGAACCGGCCATCGCCGATCAGCTCCGCGGTCTCCGACATGTCGGCCAGGTCGAGCCCCGCCACCCGGTACCCCCGCTCGGCCAGGGCGACCGCGAACTCGCGCCCCAGTCCTCCCGCGGCACCGGTGACGAGGGCGACCCTCTGATCTGCGTTCCCCGACGGCGTCTCGCTCATGGAGGTCAGCGTGGGGCCGCGCACGCGATAGCGACAAGGCACCGTTTTCATTCACCGGAACAGGACCCTTGTGGTGACGTGGCGCAGGTCACATGCTCGCCGCATGGCTGTTTCCCGGCCGCACGCCTCAGCCCCCACGGGGAAGGGGATGGAGGCGTCCTCCGCGTCGCGGCGGACCCGCCTCCACCGCCGGGCCCCCGGCGGGGCCCTCGCCGGGACGCCGCGCGTACGCGAGACCGCCCACCCCGGCCGCCGCCCCGCCCCGCCCCGGCGGGGCGGCGGTCTCCCTCAACGGCGCCGGGTGCGCCGCAACCTTCAGCGGCCCGCCAGTGACTCGACGACCGGGGCGAACCGCTCCATGTGCCCGTCCGGGACGAGGTAGTAGCTGAAGCCGTACCGTTCGCGCCGCGCGGACATCTGCTCGGCCATGTGCTCGGGCGGGCCGACGAACTGGGACGGCATGTCCAGGACGAGCTCCGCCGCCGAGGCGCCCCATCCCCGCAGCACCGCCGTCCGCGCCGCCGCGGCGCGGGGATCGGGGCCGAACGCCGGGGACACCAGCATGCTCAGCTCGACGTCGCGTCCGGCGGCAGCCTCGCGGACCCGGCCGACCTTGCGGGCGATGGTGCCCGGCAGCCGCTCGGAGATCTCGTCGGAGATCATCCCGTCGGGGAGCGCGCGCGGCAGGACGCCCACGGTGTCGGCGAGCCTCCCGCCGATGCCGAGCATGCGCCTGCTCCCGGCCCCGACCACGATCGGGAGGCGCCGCCCGGGGCACGGGAACACCGTCAGCCCGTCGACGCGGTAATGCTCGCCGGCGAAGGCCGTCTCCTCACCTGACAGCAGGCCCCGCAGCACGCGGAGGGACTCCTCCAGCCGCCCCACCCTCGTCCCGGCCTCGTCGAACGGCATCCCGGCCCGCCTGTACTCCTCGCGCAGCCAGCCGGCGCCGACGCCCAGCTCGAAGCGTCCGCCGGACACGTGGTCGAGGGTCGCGGCCTCCTTGGCGAGGACCACCGGGTGCCGGAAGTCGTTGGACAGGACCATCGTCCCCAGCCCCAGGGTGCTCGTCGCCCCGGCGGCGGCCGCGAGCGCGATCAGCGGTGCGAGCTGGTCGCCGAAGGGCTCGGCCACGACGTGGTCCCGCAGCGTCAGCGTGGCATAGCCGAGCCGCTCGGCGCGCCGGGCCGTCGCGATCAGGTCGTCCGCCGAGCGGATCGACTCGCCCACGACCCCGAAGCGGAACGGCCGCCTGTGTTCGTCCATGGGACGAGCATGGCGCCCGGGCAGCACGGCCGCTGGCAGGGATCCGACACCGCGTTCGGGGACCCCGGGGTGACACGGCGTCGGGGCTGGCCTCCGCCGGGCGGCGATCGCAGACTTGCCGGGGGCGCCATCGCCCTGGCCGTTCGTTCCCCCGGCCCCGGAGGTCACACGTGAGTGAATCGTCCCCCGCCCGCACGTCCCCGGCGAGAAGGATCGCGGCCGCTGTGCTGCTGATCGCCCCGTTCGCCGTCTACCTGGCCGTGCCGAGCTACGCCAAGGACGGCCCGCGCCTGGCGGGCTTCCCGTTCTTCTACTGGTGGCAGCTGCTGTGGGTGGTGCTGACCGCGTTCTGCGTCGGCGCCGCCCACCTGCTCACCCGCAAGCGGGGTGACGCCCGATGAGGGACGCCGACGGAGTCGAGCTCACGATCTTCGTCTTCTTCTTCGCCGTCGTGACCGTCGTGGGCTTCGCGGCGGCCCGCTGGCGGCGCGGGCAGACGATCATGCATCTGGACGAGTGGGGCCTCGGCGGACGGGGCTTCGGCACGTTCGTCACCTGGTTCCTGCTGGGCGGCGACCTCTACAGCGCCTACACCTTCATCGCCGTCCCCGCCGCGGTGTTCGCCGGGGGCGCGATGGGCTTCTGGGCGGTGCCGTACGGGGCGATCGCCTATCCCCTCGTCTTCCTGATCGGACCGCGTCTGTGGTCGGTCGCGCACCGGCACGGGTACGTGACCGCCGCCGACTTCGTCCGCGGGCGCTACGGGTCGAGGTCCCTCGGGCTCGCCGTGGCGCTCACCGGGATCCTGGCGATGATGCCCTACATCGCCCTGCAGCTCGTCGGCATCCAGGCGGTCCTCACCGTCATGGGGGTCTCCGGCTCCGGCCGGGCCAAGGACCTGCCGCTGTTCCTCGCGTTCGCGCTCCTGGCCGCCTACACCTTCACCTCGGGGCTGCGGGCGCCCGCGCTCATCGCGTTCGTCAAGGACGCGATGATCTACCTGGTGATCATCGTCGCGGTCGTCTACATCCCGACGAGGCTCGGCGGGTGGGACGGCGTCTTCGACAAGGCCGGCACGGCGCTGGCCACGCCGAACCCGGCGACCGGAAGGCCCGCCGGCTCGCTGTTCACCACCGACATGACGCACTGGGCGTACGGGACGCTGGCGCTCGGCTCGTCGCTGGCGCTGTTCATCTACCCGCACAGCGTGACCGGCGCGCTCGCCGCCGGGCGCCGTGACGTGATCAGGCGGAACGCGGCGCTGCTGCCCGCGTACTCGCTGCTGCTGGGGCTGCTCGCGCTCCTCGGCTACATGGCGCTGGCGCATCCGGGCACCGCAGCGGCCGTGCGGCGGGCGGGCAACCCGCAGCTCGCGGTGCCCGAGCTGTTCGACCGGCTCTTCCCGAGCTGGTTCGCCGGGATCGCGTTCGCCGCGATCGGCGTCGGCGCCCTGGTGCCCGCGGCGATCATGTCGATCGCCGCCTCCAACCTGTTCACCCGCAACGTCTACAGCGCGTTCATCCGCCCCGGTGCGGCCCCCGAGGAGGAGACGCGGGTCTCGCAGCTGGTGTCGCTGCTGGTCAAGCTGGGGGCGCTGGTGTTCGTCCTCGGCTTCGACAAGTCGCTGGCGATCAACCTGCAGCTGCTCGGCGGGATCTGGGTCGTGCAGACCTTCCCGTCCATCGGCATCGGCCTGTACACGCGGTGGCTGCACCGCTGGGGGCTGCTCGCGGGCTGGGCGGCCGGGATGGCGTACGGGACGATCACCGCCTACGGCACGTCCTCGCCCACCCAGGAGCACTTCGGCTCGCCGCTCGCCGGCAT
Organism: Actinomadura graeca; assembly: GCF_019175365.1. Lineage (NCBI taxonomy): Bacteria > Bacillati > Actinomycetota > Actinomycetes > Streptosporangiales > Thermomonosporaceae > Actinomadura > Actinomadura graeca. The sequence goes on from NZ_CP059572.1 coordinate 8,626,107, forward strand.
CCCGCTCGCCGGCCACACCGGCTACATCGCGCTGACCGCGTTCGTGCTGAACATGCTCGTCGCCGTGGCGGCCACCGCGGCGCTGCGCGCGGCCGGCGTCGACGCCGGGGAGGACGAGACGAGCGAGGACGACTACACGGCGGACGCGGACGGCGCGCCCGCGGCCCCCGATGATCCGGGCCGCCCGCTCGCAGGCCGTCCGGCCTGAGGCCCGGGACGCCGTCGACCGGTGGACCGGGGCGAGCGGCTCGGTCGCCGTCCGTGCGGCGTAAGGGCGTCACCGTCTGCCCCGGTGCCACCGGTCACCTTCAAGGCTGCGCCCCGGCGCCCGGTTCCGCAAGGCCCCGGGCGCCGGGCGCGGGACGGGCCGCACGTCAGGGCGCGCCGACCCGCTGGGACAGCAGCCGTCCCGGCCATTCGCCGACCGTGAACTCCGCCACGGGCTCGAAGCCGTTACGGCGGTAGTACTCGACGAGCCGCCCGTCCCCGCCGCCGTAGCAGTCGACGCGGACCAAATCGACGCCCCTTGCGCGCGCCTCGTCCCGCGCCTTGCCGAGCAGCGCGCGGCCCACCCCGTGCCCGGCGAACGCGCGGTCGGTGAGCAGCAGCGTGATGTACAGCTCCGGCTCGTCGATCGCCGCGACATAGGACGGCGGCTCCGCCGAGAGGGCCATGATCCCCGCGGGCCGCCCGTCCACCTCCGCCACCCAGATCTCGTCGGAACGGGCGATGCCGGAGATCCGCTCCACCCGGCGCGGATCGGCGGACCAGGGCTCGGTGCCCCACTGGCCCGCGCGCCCGTTCGCCACGAGCCACTCCACGGCGCCGTCCAGCATCGCCAAGATCACCGGCACGTCCTCCGTGCCGCCCCTGCGGAACTCCATCGCGCCTCCTCGTGCGCATCGATCCTCGCAGAGGCCGATCCCCGCCGCGAGACGGGACGCAGGCCCGTCACGCGGCGATGAGCGCCCGCGCGCGGCGCAGAAGCGCGAGCGTGATGCCGTGCAGCAGGTCGCCGGTCTCCTTCGGGGCCTTCCCGGCGCACGCCCGGGCGTGGGTGCCCTCCAGGACGATGCCGAGCTTGAAGCAGGCCAGCACCGCGTACCAGGTGACCGACGACAGGTCGCGTCCGGCGACCGCGTCCGGCCGCGCCGCGTAGGCCGCGACGAGGTCGTCCGGCGAGGGCAGCCCGCCGGCCGCGCCCAGGGGCCCCGCGAGGGCGGCGCCGGGACCGCCGTGGTCCGGCCAGGTGGCCAGCAGCCAGCCGAGGTCCAGCAGCGGGTCGCCGATGGTGCACATCTCCCAGTCGACGATCGCCGCGACCTCCGGGCCGCCATAGGAGTACATCAGGTTCGCCAGGTGATAGTCGCCGTGCATGATGCCGGGCCGCCACATCGCGGGACGGTGCGCGTCCAGCCACGCGGCCACCTCGTCCACGCCGGGGATCTCCGGGCCCGCGTACCCGTCGAGGACGCCGTAGGACTCCAGCTCCGACGTCCAGCGGCGCACCTGGCGCTCCAGGAACCCCTCCGGCCTGCCGAAGCCGGCGAGGCCCGCCGCCTCGTGGTCCACCGCCGCGAGCGCCGCGAGGGCGCGCGCCGCGTTCAGCCCCATCTCGCGCCGGACGGAGGCGTCCCCCCGGTGCAGGTCCGGCAGGGTCACCGAGCCGTTGAAGCCGTCGACCGGCGTCATCAGGTAGAAGACCGCGCCGCCCATCACGTCCTCGTCCGGGCACGCGGCGATCAGCCGCGGCGCGGGGACGTCGGTGCCGCCGAGGGCCGCGAGCACGCGGGCCTCGCGGCGCATCACGTCGTTGGTCCTGGCGCGCAGGTGCCGCGGACCGCGGCGGAGCACGTACCCGCGGCCGCCCCTGCGGAAGCGGACCAGGGTGTTCTGCGTCCCGCCGGTCAGCGGCGCGACGTCCTCGAACGGCCCGCCGGGAAGGCCCTGCCCGTCCATCCACGCGGCCAGGACGGCGAAGTCCACGAGCGCGGCGTCGATCTGCTCAGGCTGCACGGGCGGGTCCCTTCCCTGGAGAGGCGCCGGAGAGTGACGCTCTGTGCTGCCCTTACCTACCCAGGAAAGGGCGCCGGGCCGCGCCCGGCGGGTTCCCATTCGTCCAAGACGATGGCGTCGAAGGGCGGCAGCCTGGGCATGTCAACCGCGATGACCAGGGAGGACGACATGACCAGTGAGATCCGCAGGACCTTCTACCCGCTGATCAACTGCGCCGATCCCGCCGCGTCCATGGCGTGGCTGGAGAGGGCCTTCGGCTTCACCCCGCTGGAGGCGCACCGGGACGAGACCGGGAAGGTCGTGCACGCCGAGATGCGCTACGACACCGGGATCTTCATGTTCGGCAACGGCGAGCCCGGCACGTCGGCGGTCTACGTGGCCGTCGACGACCCCGACGCGCACCACGACCGGGCGAAGGCCGCGGGCGCCGAGATCTTCCGGGAGCTCACCGACCAGGACTACGGCTCCCGCGACTACGCCGCCCGCGACCAGGACGGCAACGAGTGGTACTTCGGGACCTACCGCCCCTGAACCGCGGATATCGAGGGGAAGCCGGCCCTCTTCCGGTGTTACGGTGCCGGGGCCGGCCGCGGGACTCCGGTGCGACTTCCGGAACCCGCCTGTCAAGCGACGATTCGCCGTTCGCGCCCCCATTCCCCGGCCGGCACCCCGACCCCCTCCGGCCGACCGCGGGATGCCATGAGCGAGACGTTCGCCGACCTGATCGCGTGCGAGGACGCGCTGATGTTCGTCAACGCGGCGATCACCTCCACCGGGCAGCGGGAGTTCCGCCACCGAGAAGGCGGGCAGCGGCTCTCGCTCGACTTCCTCCACCGGTACACGCTGGCGAACTACCGCGAGCTGTACGCGGCGGCGCTGGCGCTGCGGATCAACGACCACAACGCCGCCCTCATCGTGCTGAACCTGCTGGCGCACGCGGGCGACGTCGGTGTGGAGCGCCGGCGGCATGAGGGACGGCTGATCGCGCGGCGGCTGGAACTGCTGCCACAGCACCGCGTGTACCGGGTGTTCCGCGAGCTGCGCCGGCTCGGCGTCAACAACCGGCGCACCCGCGCGATCGTCCGCGACTGGCTGGCCGGGCGCCGCGACCCGGCGTTCGACGCGGTCAAGTACCGCGGCGCCGTCAAGTCGGCGGTGCGGCACGCGCACCTGCCGCTGGACGGGGAGCTGGGCCCGTTCCTGTTCGCGCCGCACGGCGTGAGGTCGTTCCGGACGCCGATCTTCGAGCGGTGGCGGCGTGCGCACTACGAGCAGGCCGCCCTCTACGGGCTGCCGTTCACGGTCGCGGAGGGCTTCGCGGCCAAGCACGAGATACCCCGCGAGGTCTTCCTGGAGCGCATCGAGCCGCAGATGACGCGTCTGGAGCGCCTCCGCCACCAGGAGGGCGCCCGGAAGGCCGGGGTGGACGCCGTCGCGGCGGATCTGGGCGCCATGCCCCTGACGCGGCTGGCCTCGTACGTGCTCTCCCTGCCGCTGGACGACCGGGCCGCGCGCCGCGCCGAGCTGACCGCCGCGCTGCGCACCGCCGCGGGCCGGGCCGCGGGGGCGGCCGCCGGATCGTGGGGGAGGGTCACCGCCGTCCTGGACGACAGCTACTCCGCCACCGGCTCGGGGCAGAAGCGACGCCGTCCCCTCGCGGTGGCGCTGGCCGCGTCCTTTCTGCTGGAGAGCCTCGCCGCGGAGTACACGCCGCTGTGGACGTCCGGCCGGGCCGATGAGCTGCTGCTGTACCCGTACGGGCCGACGCCGCTCGGCGAGCGGATCCTGGACGCGCTCGGCACCGCGCCGGAGCGCCTGATCATCATCTCCGACGGCTGGGACAACGCCCCGCCGGGCCTCGCCGCCGACGTCCTGCGGATCTGGCGGACGCGGCTCGACCCCGCCCGCCGGGTCATGATCGCCCACCTCAACCCGGTGTACGACGCCGACGACTTCGACGTGCGGCGGCTGGCCCCGTCGGTGCCGGCCGCCGGGATCCGCGACGCGGAGGACCTCGCCACCCTGGTCGAGCTGGCCCGGTTCGCCGAAGGGCGGCTGGGCCTGGACGCGCTGCGGGCGCATCTGGACGCCCAGACGGCCCGCTTCCTGGAGGTGACCGCGTGATGTTCCGCCCGGACGGGCTGACGACAGGGCCCGCGCAGGTGTGGAACGCGATCCGGCTCGTCCCGCTGCTGCGCGAGGAGCCCGTCCCGCACCTGCGCCTGCACCGCAGGGTCTACGAGCAGCCGGTCTCCGTGGTCGAGGTCGGCGACGGAACCGTCTACACCGCCTACGTCCCGCACGCCTTCGTCGCCACGTGGAGCGAGGACGACCGGCTCCCGGCGGCCTCGTACGGGACCCGGCTGCTGGAGAGGGACACCCGGCCCGCGCCGCCGCGTATGCCCGTCCGCACCACCCGGCGCATGGCGCGCAAGGCGGGCAAGGACCGGCTCCGCTTCCTGCCGCTGCACCTGGCGGTCGAGGGTTACCTCGCGCTGCACTTCGGCGGCCCGGAGATCGTCTGGGAGGAATGGTCGCGGCGGGCGGTCGCGCGGGGCCTGTCGCCGCGCTGCGAGGAAACCTACCTCGGCTCGGAGGTGCGCGGCCTGGAGGACGCGCTGCGGATCTTCGAGATCCATCCCGGGCAGTGCGGAGTGCTGGTCTACGTGGCCGACGCCCTGGCCGGCGCGTTCGTGACCCCGCACCAGGACGACTACCGGGCGCTGCACCCGACACTGGTCGAAGACCTCTTCGGCGAGCTGATCTACATGTACGGGCTTCTGGGGGCGCCCGCGGGCGACCTGTCGGCGGGCATCGACGGCGGGGGGATCCGCTCGCTCGCCGACCTGCGCGCCGCCGCCGCGCGGGCACGGGACGCGTGGGCCGACTTCCACGACGGGACCATGGCCGGGGGGCTGCGCGACCCCGACGGGTCCCGCCAGGTCGTGCAGTTCCTGAACGGCTTCGAGCTGGCGCGCTTCATGCCGTCGTTCGGGCTGCGCCGGGAGAACCACATCGGCGAGGCCATCGTCGACGAGGAGGGCCGGCTCGCCTACATGAAGACGTTCCGGCTCTCCGACGGCCAGGTCCGGCGCGGCCACCTGCTCAAGCAGCTCGCCCGGCACGGCTGGCGGCTCGCGGACACGGCCGCGTCCCTGGGCGTCGGCGAGGCCGCCCTGGCGCTGCGGCTCGAACGCTCCGGGTTCGGCCACCTGCTGCGCCAGGACGTCCTGGACCACTACCGGGCGCAGGCCCGGCGCGAGGGCGTCACCTGAGACCGGCGAACAGGTCGTCCTCACGGGCGGGCGCCTCGACGCGGGTCCACCGCCGGACGAACGACTCGCTGGAGAAGGCCATGAACTGGACCTCCTCCGGGAGCCGCAGCAGGAAGATGTTCTCGCCCTGGCTCGCGTGCGCCTGCAGGGCCTTCAGCTTGGCGCCGACGTGCGCGGACACGTCCACGACGCTGGTGATCAGCTCGTCGGGGGTGCCGAAGTCGTCGGGCGGGTCGAAGTCGATTTCAAGGCCGGCCTCCGCGACGTACTCGGTCATCTGCTTGATGCCCGAGCGCGGGATCGCCGTGTAATACAGCTTGTCGGGGATGCCGGTGCCCTCGGCGGCGGACACGGCGATGCGGTGGGCCTGGATGTGGTCGGGATGCCCGTAGCCGCCGTTCTCGTCGTAGGTGACGACGACCTGCGGCCGGTACCGCTCCATCAGCGTGGCGAGCCGGCCCGCGGACTCCTCCTGCGGGACGTTCGCGAACGCCCCGGGCGCCTCGTTCGCGGACCAGCCGGCCATCCCGGAGTCCGGGTAGCCCAGCAGCTCGACCTCGTCGATACCGAGGTGGGCGGCCGACTCGCGCAGCTCGGCGATGCGCCGCCGCGCCACCGCGGCCGCGTCGTGGCCGGGATCGCCGGGCTTCAGGCCGCCCGAGTCGTCGCCCTGCTCGCCGTTGGTGCAGGTCACCAGGACGGTGCGGATGCCCTCGGCGGCGCAGCGCGCGAGCAGCCCGCCCGTCCCGAGCACCTCGTCGTCGGGGTGGGCGTGGACCGCCATCAGCGTGAGTTCGTGCTCCATTGCTCCGGGACTCCTCGGGGCGCTCGTCCAGCCGTCCACTTTACGTGCTCGCGGACGGGGCGGCCGGGGAGCCGGTCAGGTCTGCGAGGAGGACTCGGCCGCCGACAGCTCCGCCGGGGTGAGCGGATGCGCCGGCTCGTCGAAGGGGAACCTGGACTCCACGGCCAGCCCGTCCACGACGAGCAGCTCGCCCGGGTCGAGGAGCCGCCACCCGGGATCGTCGTCCATGCGCTCGCTGGCCACCACGCAGGCGGGCGTCGCCTCCCGGTGCCCCCGCACCTTCACCCGGCCGGGCTCATGCCCGGCGGTCAGATGCCGGTCCGCGTCCGGCCCGGGCAGCCGGGGCGTGAGCACCCAGAGCTCGTGCGTCGCGGGATAGCGCAGTGCCCAGAGCCTCCTCGACTCGGCCAGCACGAGGTTGAGGGCGAACAGCGGCAGCTCGGCGGCGATGCGCCGGACGGCCGCGACCAGCCCCTCCGTGGTGTCGCCCCGCCTGCGGGCCTCCGCGGTGACGTAGGCGCAGACGAGCTCGGAGTCGGTCTGCCCCCGGACGGGCGCGCGGTCCACGTCGGTGAGCCACGAGCCGAGCGTGTCCAGGCCCCGGACCACGCCGTTGTGGGCGAACAGCCGGTCGTCCATGACGAACGGATGGGAGTTGTGGACGTCGGGCGCCCCCGTCGAGGCGTACCGGACATGGGAGACGAACGTGTGCGAGAGGACGTGCCTGGCCTCGGCGCCGAAGTCGGTGTCCCGGAACGCGGCGATGGGGGCCCGGTCGCGGACGGGCTCCTCGCCCAGCGAGAACCAGCCGAGGCCCGTCCCGTCGGGCATCCGGCGGCTCTGGTCGCGGAGGCTGTCCGGTGCGTCCAGCAGCCAGAACGTGGCGCGGACGCGGGGGCCGCCGGTGGTCATCCCGAAGAGTCGGCACATACCTGCACGATGCCCTCCCGGGACCCGGTCACCCCTTGATCCGTCCCGGTCTTCCACGGCGGGCCGCCGATGCCGTACGGTCCGGTTATGGGGTCGCCGCTGGTTCTGCTCGACGTGGACGGGGTTCTCAATCCCTTCGAGAGGCCCCACCGCGGGTATCGCCGGCACCGCTGTTCGCCGAACGGCATCACGTTCAGGCTGTGGCTCGACCCCGGGCACGGGCCCTCGCTGCTGGAACTGGCCGAGTCCACCGGCGCGGAACTGGCGTGGGCGAGCTACTGGTGCCACAACGCCAACGAGTGGATCGGTCCCCGGATCGGCCTTCCGGACCTGCCATACGTGCCGATCCCGCGCTTCCCCGGTGTGGGGGAGGGGCGCACGCTCGGCTCCTGGAAGGCCCGGCACGTGGCGGCCTGGGCGGAGGGCCGCCCGTTCGTGTGGTTCGAGGACGAGCCGGACGCCACCGAGTGCATCGCCCGGGAGCCCGACGTCGCCGACCACCTGCTGGTGGCGGTCGACCCGCTGACCGGCCTGACCGGCCGGCACCTCGAACTCGCGGCGGGCTGGCTGAACGCGCTCGCCCGCTGACCGCCACGCGCCGGGCCCGGCGTCAGCAGGAGCCGAGCAGCCCGGTCAGCGCGGTCTTCTCCGCCTGGTCGACCGTCAGGGCGTACCGGTACTTCACATCGATCCAGGACCGGGCGTACATGCAGCGGAACGACGACAGCGGCGGCGTCCACTCGGCCGGGTCCTTGTCGCCCTTGGCCTGGTTGACGTTGTCAGTGACGGCCCACAGCTGCGAGCTGCCCAGGTCGTTGGCGAACGCCTGGCGGCGCGCGGTCGTCCAGGACGCGGCGCCCGAGCGCCACGCCTCGGCGAGCGGCACCATGTGGTCGATGTCGATGTCGGACGCCTGCGTCCAGGTGGCGCCGTCGTAGGGGCTGCGCCACGTCCCGGACACGGCGGCGCACGCCGAGTCCGTCTGCACGTCGGTGCCGTCCCGCTTCAGGACGACCTCGCGGGTGTTGCACGCGCCGGACTGCGTGATCCAGTGCGGGAACTTGTCGCGGCTGTAGCCGGTGGAGGGGCCTTCGGCCGCGACCGTCAGCGCGGCGAGGTGCTGGGCGGCCTCGCTCGCGCCGGGAGGCGGCGGCGGGGCGGCGGCGGCCGGGCCGAGCAGGGCGGTGACGGCGGCCGCGGTGGCGGTGGCGGTGAAGGCGGTGACGACGATCCCCGTGCGTTTCACGGGATCTCCTTTTCGCTGGGGGAACGAACCGCCGCCAGTCTCGATTAGTTGGATAAACCGGAAATGTCTATTTGGTTAGCGATGATCACATTTGAGTCACGACATTCCCCGGGGCAGGTGACATTCGTCCAAGACCCCGGGGCACCGGCCGCCTAGCGTCGCCAGCGAGGGAAGGGAGCCGACGATGTCGAGATCACCGCTGATGGACGCGGCCTTCGGGTACATGCAGGCGCAGATCGTCCATGTGGCCGCCGAGCTGGGGCTCGCCGACGCCCTGGCGGGCGGGCCGCTGTCGAGCGCGGAGCTGGCGAAGGAGACCGGCGCGCACGCGCCGTCCCTCCACCGCCTGCTGCGGGCGCTCACCTGCCTGGGGGCGGTGGAGCAGCGGGAGCAGGACCTGTTCGCGCTGACCGGGGAGGGATCACGCCTGCGCTCGGACGCGCCCGACTCGATCCGCTCGCTGGTCATGCTGTTCTGCGGACCGGACGTGTGGCGGACGTGGGGCGACATGGCCGAGACGCTGCGGACCGGCGAGTACGCCTGGCTCCGGGTGACCGGGAAGACGCCGTTCGAGTCCTTCGCCGCCGACACGGAGCTGTCGGCCACGTTCAACAAGGCGATGGCCGAGCACACCCGCACCGTCGCGCCCGGCCTGATCAAGGCGCACGACTTCTCCCGCTACGGGACGGTCGCCGACCTCGGCGGCGGCGACGGCACGCTCCTCGCGGCGATCCTGGAGACCGACCCGGAGCTGCGCGGGATCCTCTACGACCTTCCCGCGGGGCTCAAGGCCGCCGCCGGGACGCTGTCCGGCGTCGCCGATCGCTGCGAGGTCGTCGAGGGGGACTTCTTCGAGGCCGTGCCGGAGGGGGCCGACGCCTACATCCTCAAGAGCGTGATCCACGACTGGGACGACGAGAAGGCCGCCGCGATCCTGCGGACCGTCCGCCAGGGCATGCGCCCGGACGCGCGGGTGCTCCTCCTGGAGCAGGTCGTCCCGGAGATGGTGGAGCCCGGGACCATGGGCACCGTCATGAACGACCTCAACATGCTCGTCGCGACGGGAGGCCGCGAGCGGACCGCGGAGGAGTACCGCGACCTGCTCGCCGTGGCCGGGCTCACGGTGGTCGCGGACACCGGCCCCGTGCCGCCCTCGGACTACCACGTCATCGAGGCGAGGCCGGCGGACTAGGCCCCGGCCGGGCGCCGGCGGGCACGTTCCAGCGTTGCGCTACTGGCGCGTCCAGTCCGGCTGGACGAAGTCGGCGACCCGGGCGTCGGGCCGCCCGAGGAGCACCACCTCGCGGAACTGCCACAGCATCGCGCCGGTGGGGGCGTGCACCGACCAGCCCGGCCCGAGGCGCATCTGGAGGAGGCTCCTGCCGGCGGCCTGCGGCACCCACCGCGGCGTGTCGTCGTCGGCCAGCGTCCGCAGGCTCACATGGTGGACGGAGTGGACCTCGTCCGGGCTCGGGAGCGGCACCCCGGGATGCTCCAGCGCGACCACGATCGGCGTGATCACGAACCCGGAGGTGGCGGGGAAGTCGTCGAGCCTGCCGAGGACGTCGGCGGGTCCGGCGGCCAGCCCGATCTCCTCCCGCAGCTCCCGCAGCGCCGCGGCCTCCGGCGTCTCGCCCGCCTCCAGGCGCCCGCCGGGCAGGCCCCACTGCCCGGCGTTCCGCCCCTGGTAGGCGCGCCGGATGAGGATCACCGAGGGGACGCCGGCGTGCTCGACCGCGCACAGGACGACCCCGGCCCGGCGCAGACCGGGCGCGTCCGGCACCGTCATGTGCTCGAACAGGGCGAGCCTTCCGGCGGCGGCGTCGCGGAACGCCGCCAGGCTGTCGAGGGGACCGGTGCCGTCCAGAAGGTCCGTCATGCGTCGATACTGCCAGGACCGGCCTCGCGCGCGTACCGCGCCGGCGACGTGCCGACCGCCGCGCGGAAATCGCGGGTGAGGTGGGCCTGGTCGGCGTAGCCCAGCTCGGCCGCCAGAGCGGACCAGTCGACGCCCGTCCCCGAGGCGGCCCGCTCGGCGGCCTCCAGCAGCCGGTACCGCCGGATCACCCACTTGGGGCCGATGCCCACGTACTCGTGGAACAGCCGCTGGAGGCTGCGCGCCGACATGCCCGTGTCCGCGGCCAGCCCGGCGACCCCGATCAGCCCCGGTGACGCCGCGATCCGCTCGACGACCTCCGCGGCCAGCGCGGCGGAGGGGTCCGGCCCGTGGCCCTGCCCGGTGAGGAACCCTTCCAGCAGCTCCAGTTCCCCGGCGGGATGGGAGGCCGCGGCCATCCTCCCGGCGAGCGCGCCGCCCGCCTGGCCGAAGACCTCCTCCAGGCCGGGGAACCTGCCGGTGATCCGCGACACCGGCGCGCCCAGGAACGGCCGGAACCCGCCGGGACGGAACCCCGCGCCGACCACCCGGCCCTCGTCCGCGATCTCCTCGACGAACTCGTCGCGCACCACGCCCGCGACCCGGGCCCGCGCCGTCCCCCCGGTCAGGTAGCTCGTGAACGTCATGTGGACGCAGGGACGGGTGAGCACCTGCTGCCGGTGCGGAGGACGGCCGCGCAGGTCCCAGCGGAGCACCCAGAAGAACTCGATGAACGGGACGAGCTCCGGCGGCGGCGCCGTGCGCTCGACCCGGAAACGTTCCAAGCCCGTCCGGGCGCGCAGGATTCCCCGCGTCCCCGCGGGTAGGGATCGGCCCATCACCCCAGGCTAACGGGGGAAATGTCGCGTTTGTTCAAGACCGCGCGGCGCCGTCCCTCCTAGCGTGACCAGCATGATCGAACGAATGAGCGAGGTGCAGGTGATGGACATCCGGAGCCAGATGCTCCCCGCCGCGGAGGCCGCGGCGCGGATCGTCCAGGGGATCCCGGAGGCGCGGCTGGACGATCCGACCCCGTGCCCCGGCTGGGACGTGCGCGACGTCGTCAACCACCTGATCCTCTGGAACGCCCGCGGAGGGACGGCCGCCCGCAAGCTGCCCACGACCGGGCCCGGCGAGGACCACGACTTCACCGCCGAGCCGCACTGGGCCGACCGGTTCGCCGAGCAGGCCCGCGACACCGCCCTGGCCTGGGCGGACCCGTCGGCCTGGGAGGGCGCCACAAGCCTCACCGGCAACAAGGAGGGCATGCCCGCCGAGTTCATCGCCGGGATCGTGTTCGGCGAATGCGTCGTCCACGGCTGGGACCTCGCCGTCGCCACCGGGCGCGACCCCGCCTTCCCGCCGCAGGTCGTCCAGGCCGCCTGGGAGCAGATCGTCCCCACCGCGGAGGTCAGCCGCGAGTACGGCGCGTTCGGGCCCGAGGTGCCCGTCCCCGAGGACGCGCCGCTCCTGGACCGCGTCCTCGGGCTGTCCGGCCGCGACCCCCACTGGGCGCCCTAGACCCCCGCGCGGCGCCGCGCCGCCGCCACGGCGACGCGCCGTTACGGGGGCGCGAGCCGGGGCCGGGGCGCTCTACCCTGGAGGGCATGTCTTCGACCTCTTCGATCCGCGTCCGTTTCGCCCCGTCACCGACCGGCATGTTCCATGTCGGCGGCGCCCGCTCGGCGCTGTTCAACTGGGTGATGGCCGCGCAGTCGGGCGGCACGCTCGTGCTGCGGATCGAGGACACCGACGCCTCCCGCAACAGCCCCGAGTGGACCGAGGGCATCATCCGCGCCCTGGCCTGGCTCGGCATGGACGGCGAGCAGTACGAGGGCCCCTACTTCCAGTCCGCCAACGCCGACCGGCACGCCGCCGCCGCCCGGTCGCTGAAGGACCAGGGCCGCGCCTACTACTGCGACTGCGGCCGCGAGGCCGTCATCGCCCGGACCGGCGACCAGCACAAGGGGTACGACGGGTTCTGCCGCGACCGCGGCCTCGGCTCCGGCCCCGGGCGCGCCCTCCGGTTCCGCACGCCCGACGAGGGCCAGACCACCGTCGTGGACCTGCTGCGCGGCAAGCCCGTCTTCGAGAACGCCGTCCTGGAGGACTTCGTCATCGCCCGCGCGGACGGTTCGGTGACGTTCCTGCTGGCCAACGCCGTCGACGACATGAGCCAGGGCATCACGCACGTCGTCCGCGGCGAGGAGCACCTGTCCAACGCGCCCAAGCAGCAGCTGCTGTGGGAGGCGCTCGGCGGCGAGCCGCCGGTGTGGGCGCACGTCCCGGTCATCGTCAACGAGAAGCGGCAGAAGCTGTCCAAGCGGCGCGACAAGGTCGCCCTTGAGGACTACCGCGCCGAGGGCTACCTCGCCGAGGCCATGCGCAACTACCTCATGCTCCTCGGGTGGGCGCCCGCCGGCGACCGTGAGATCGTCCCCTGGGACGTCGTCGTCGACGAGTTCCGCATCGAGGACGTCAACACCTCGCCCGCCTTCTTCGACGTCAAGAAGCTCCGCGCGATCAACGGCGAGTACATCCGCGCCCTCCCCGCCGAGAAGTTCGCCGCCGAGTGCCTGCCGTTCCTCCAGCAGGCCCCCTTCGACGTCGACGTGGCCGTGTTCGCCGGGCTGGCGCCGCTGGCGCAGACCAGGGTGGCGCTCCTGTCCGAGATCGTCCCGATGATCGACTTCGTGTTCCTGGACGAGCCGCCGTCCGACGAGCAGTCCTGGAACAAGGCCATGAAGGGGCCCGCCGCCGAGATCCTCGCCGAGGCCGAGGAGTCCTACCGGGACGCGCCCTGGAACGCCGAGGAGCTCAAGACCCGGCTGGAGCGGATCGGCACCGCCCACGGCCTCAAGCTCGGCAAGGCGCAGGCGCCCGTCCGCGTCGCCGTCACCGGCCGCACCGTCGGCCTGCCGCTGTTCGAGTCCCTGGAGATCCTCGGCCGGGACCGCACCCTCGCCCGCATCGCCGCCGCCCGGGCGGCGCTTTCCTAGCCGATCCCGGCCCGAGGGACCCGCGTGGCGGCCCGCCCCTGCGCTCGGGCGAGTGCGTCATCGCTTGGCGATCAGCCCGCTCGTGTGACGGGTCAGGTCGTCGCGCGGGCCCGATCGGCCTTCGGGTGCTTCGGCGTCCGCCTCAACGGAACGTGATCGCTCCCGGGTAGTGGCCGGACGCGCAGACGAAGCGCATGCGGCCCGCATGCGGGACGCCGAGGTCGATCCTCGTGTCGCCGTCCACGGGTAAGATCACGTCCTTGCCGCGCGCGGGGAGGGTGAAGGCCCGCGTGTGCCCCCGCGTTCCCCGCGTCTTCAGGACGAGCACCGTGGGCACCCCGGCCCGCGCCGTGACCAGCGCCGGGCGGTATCCCTGGTCGAGCGCCCAGATCGTCACGACCTGGGTGCCGGACGCGTCCGTGTGGACGAACCGCGCCGACTCGGCGGCCGCGGCCGTGCCGCCGCCCCCGGCGGGCAGCCACCCGCCCAGCCGCAGCCCCGACAGCAGCGTCCACCCGGAGGCCACGAGCAGCCCGGCCGCCAGCAGGACGGTGACCCGCCCCCTCAGCGCCGCGAGCGTCCGGCCGACCGTCACGCCGACCACCCCGAAGAGCGGCGCGGTCCCCAGCACGAACGCGCCCATGACCACGGCGCCGCCGGCGGCCGACCGCGACGTCACCGCCAGCAGCTCCGCCGACAGCGTCAGCCCGCAGGGGACCAGGACCGTGGCGGCTCCCAGCACCACGGCCCGCCTCCGGCTCTTGGAGGCATCGCGCCCGTCGCGGTCCGCGGTGCCGGTGAGGTCTGCGGGCCCCTGCCCGGAGGGCCCGGCCGCGGGTTCGCCGGCGAGCGCGGGGGGCGCGTGGCAGGCGGCGGGGCCCTCCTCGCGGCCGCGCCGGAGGAGACGTTTCGCCGGGCGGAAGTTCAGGAGGTCGAGCGCGAACAGCGCGAGGGTCAGGGAGGCCACGGCCAGCAGGGCGCCGCGCACCTGCGGGCCGGGCTGGACGGCCCCGCCCGCCAGGCCGAGCACGGCCCCCAGCGCCGCGTGGGAGATCAGCTTGGCGCCGAGGAACGTCGCGACCGGGCGGAGGTCGGAGCGCCCGCCGGGCCGCCCGCCGGTCACCGCGCCCGTCAGCAGGCCCAGCTGGACGGCGGCGCAGGTCGTGCCCCCCGCGAGGAACCCCGTGCCGACGCCGGTGAGGAAGAGCGCGGTGATGTCCATGACTGCACCCCCGCAGCGAGAGCCTCCCCGCATCGGCCCGGCGCGAAGCGTTACCGGACGGGCAGCCCCCGCTGTCCGTCAGGGAGAGCCGTCCTGGCCTTCCTGCACGCACGCGCGGAGCTCGGCGAGGAGCCGGTCCAGCTCGTCGAACTCTCCGCGCAACGCGGGCGGCACGTGCTTGCCGACGATCTCCACCTGCTTCTCCACGGCCCTCAGGCGCTCCACGGCCTGCCCCCCGACGCCACCGGGCCCGGGCTCGCCCGGGGGACGCGAATGCAGCAGCGCCGCCTGCTCCCGCAGAAGCGCGGCCTGCTCGCGCAGCAGCGTCGTCTGGTCGCGGAGCTGCTTGTTCTTGTTGTGCAGCTCCACGAACACCGACACCTTCGCGCGCAGCACCCACGGGTCGAACGGCTTGGAGATGAAGTCGACGGCCCCAGCGGCGTACCCGCGGAACGCGTAGTCGGGGTCGCTGTTCACGGCGGTCAGGAAGATGATCGGAAGGTCGCGGGTCTTCTTGCGGCGCTTGATGTCACGGGCCGTCTCGAACCCGTCCATACCCGGCATGACGACGTCCAGCAGGATCACGGCGTACTCGTCGGTGAGCAGCGCCTTGAGCGCCTCCTCACCCGACCGCGCACGGACGAGATCCTGATCGAGGGAGCTGAGGATGGCCTCCAGCGCGATGAGGTTCTCCTCGCGGTCGTCCACGAGGAGGATCTTCGCCTTGTCGTCCACGCGTCGTCTCTCTCCGTTCCGGTCCGGCACCACCGTTCGGGCAGATGAGCGCCCATGGCGACCCTACTGCGGACGGCCTCAGCGGACGATGGAAGGCTGGAGCCAGTTCCGCATGACGTCGAGGAGATGGTCGACGTCCACGGGCTTGGGGACGTAATCCGACGCGCCGGAGTCCAGGCTCTTCTCGCGGTCGCCCTTCATGACCTTCGCGGTGATCACGATGATGGGCAGCTCGGCGAACTGCGGCATCTCCCGGATCGCCGCCGTGGTGGCGTAGCCGTCCAGGCCCGGCATCATCACGTCCATCAGGACGATCGCGACGTCGGGGTTGCGGTGCAGCACCTCGATCCCGGCCTGCCCGTCCTCGGCGTACAGCACCTCCATCCCGTAGCCCTCCAGGACGCTGGTCAGCGCGAACACGTTGCGGACGTCGTCGTCGACGATCAGCACCTTGCGGCCCGACAGGACCGTGTCCAGGAAGTCGGCGGGCGGCCCGTCCAGCAGGCCGTTCAGCGCGGGCTCGGTCTCGCCGGGCCGGTCGCCGGGCGGCTGCTGCTCCGCCGCCAGCCCGTTCTCGTGGCCCGTGACGGCGGCGCGGGCGGTCCGGTTCCCGCGCACCGGCCCGGCGCCCGCGACGAGAGCCGGGCCCGTGCCGGACGCGGCGCCCGCCTCGTCCGGCAGCGACGAGCGGCGCCGCTCGTCCGGCTCGCTGTAGTGGGCCGGCAGGTACAGCGTGAACACGCTCCCGCGGCCCGGCTCGCTCTCGGCGTGGATCTCCCCGCCCAGCAGCCGCGCGATGTTGCGGCTGATCGACAGGCCGAGGCCGGTGCCGCCGTAGCGGCGGCTGGTGGTCCCGTCGCCCTGCTGGAACGGCTCGAAGATCTCCTGGAGCTTATCGGCGCTGACGCCGATCCCGGTGTCGATCACCCGGAAGGCGATCACGTCGGGGGTGTTCCACAGCGCGGGCAGCGTGAAGTCGATGTCCCCGGCCCGCTCGGCCAGCAGCCGCACCTCGCCCTCGGCGGTGAACTTCACCGCGTTGGACAGCAGGTTCCGCAGCACCTGTTGCAGCCGCTGCTCGTCGGTGTGCAGCGTCGGCGGGACGTCCGGGGCGACCTCCACGTCGAACTGCAGGCCCTTGTCCACCGACAGGGGCCGGAACGTCGCCTCCACGTAGTCGACGAGCGCCGACACCGACAGCCGCTGCGGGTGCACCTCCATCTTCCCCGCCTCGACCTTCGCCAGGTCCAGGATGTCGTTGATCAGCTCCAGCAGGTCGGTGCCGGAGTCGTGGATCGTCTGGGCGAACTCCACCTGCTTGTCGGTGAGGTTCCCGCCGGGGTTCTCCGACAGCAGCTTGGCGAGGACGAGCAGGCTGTTCAGCGGCGTGCGCAGCTCGTGCGACATGTTCGCCAGGAACTCCGACTTGTACCGCGAGGAGATCGCCAGCTGCTCGGCGCGCTCCTCCAGCGTCCTCCTGGCCTGCTCGATCTGGAAGTTCTGGATCTCGATCGCGCGGTTCTGCTGGGCCAGCAGCGCCGCCTTCTCCTCCAGCTCGGTGTTGGAGTGCCGCAGCTCGCCCTGCTGGCGCTGCAGCTCGTCCGAGCGCTCCTGCAGCTCCTGGGCGAGCCGCTGGGACTCCCCGAGCAGCGCCTCGGTGCGGGTGTTGGCGCTGATCGCGTTCAGCGTGACCCCGATCGTCTCGATCAGCTGGCTGAAGAACGCCAGGTGGACGTCGGTGAACCGGCCGAACGAGGCCAGCTCGATCGCGCCGAGCACCGTGTCCTCGAACACGATCGGCAGCACGATGATGTTGACCGGCGACGCCTCGCCCAGCCCGGAGCCGATCTTGACGTAGTCGGCGGGGGCGTCGCCGATCAGCAGCGTCCGGCGCTCCTGCGCCGCCTGCCCGACCAGGCCCTCGCCCAGCGCGAACCGGACGGCGCCCGACCGGCTCCGCCGCGTCCCGTACCCGGCGATCAGCACCAGCTCGGTCTCCTCGCCGCTGTTCTCGGCGAGGTAGAACGCGCCGTACTGGGCGCTCGCGGACGGCGTCAGCTCCCGCATGATCAGCTCGGCGACCTGGAGCAGGTCCCGGTGGCCCTGCATCAGCCCACCGATCCGCGCCAGGTTCGTCTTGAGCCAGTCCTGCTCCTCGTTGGCGCGGGTCGTCTCACGCAGCGTCGTGACCATCAGGTTGACGTTGTCGGACAGCTCCGCGACCTCGCCGCGCGCCTCCACCGTGATCGTCCGGGTCAGGTCGCCGGTGGCGACCGCGCTGGCCACCTCGCCGATCGCGCGGACCTGGGTGGTCAGGTTCCCGGCCAGCTCGTTGACGCTCTCGGTCAGCCGCTTCCAGGTGCCCGACACGCCCTCGACCTCGGCCTGCCCGCCGAGCCGCCCCTCGCTGCCGACCTCGCGGGCCACGCGGGTGACCTCGGACGCGAACGACGACAGGGTGTCCACCATCGTGTTCAGCGTGGTCTTCAGCTCCAGGATCTCGCCCTGCGCGTCCACGTCGATGCGGCGGGTCAGGTCGCCGTGCGCGACCGCCGTCGCGACCTGCGCGATGTTGCGGACCTGGTAGGTCAGGTTGGACGCCATGCCGTTGACGTTGTCGGTCAGGTCCTTCCACATGCCGCCCGCGCCGGGGACGATCGCCTGCCCGCCGAGGCGCCCCTCGGTGCCGACCTCCCGGGCGACGCGGCTGACCTCGTCCGCGAACGCCGACAGCGTGTCCACCATCGTGTTGAGGGTGTCCTTGAGCTGGAGGATCTCGCCCTGCGCGTCGACCTCGATCTTGCGGGTGAGATCGCCCTGCGCCACCGCCGTCGTGACGGTCGCGATCCCGCGGACCTGCATCGTCAGGTTGTTCGCCATCGAGTTGACGTTGTCGGTGAGGTCCTTCCAGACCCCGCTCACCCGCGGCATCCGGGCCTGCCCGCCGAGCCGCCCCTCGGTGCCGACCTCGCGGGCCACGCGGGTGACCTCCGACGCGAACGACGACAGCGTGTCCACCATCGCGTTCACGGTGTCCTTGAGCTCCAGGATCTCGCCCTGCGCGTCCACCGTGATCTTCTTGCCCAGGTCGCCGTCGGCCACCGCCGTGGTGACCTGCGCGATGTTGCGGACCTGGTAGGTCAGGTTGGACGCCATGCCGTTGACGTTGTTGGTCAGGTCCCGCCACACGCCGCTCACCCCGGGGACGTGGGCCTGCCCGCCGAGGCGCCCCTCCGTCCCCACCTCGCGCGCGACGCGGGTGACCTCGTCCGCGAAGGCGGAGAGCGTGTCGACCATCTGGTTCACGGTCAGCTTCAGCTGCAGGATCTCGCCCTGCGCGTCCACCGTGATCTTCTTGCCCAGGTCGCCCTCGGCGACCGCCGTGGTGACCTGCGCGATGTTGCGGACCTGGTAGGTCAGGTTGTTCGCCATCGCGTTGACGTTGTCGGTGAGGTTCTTCCAGACGCCGCTGACGCCCCGCACGTTGGCCTGCCCGCCGAGCTGCCCCTCGGTGCCGACCTCGCGGGCGACGCGGGTGACCTCGTCGGCGAACGCCGACAGCTGGTCGACCATCGTGTTCACGGTGAGCTTCAGTTCCTGCAGCTCACCGGTCGCCTCCACCGTGACCTTGCGGGTCAGGTCGCCCTTCGCCACCGCCGTGGTGACCTCCGCGATGTCGCGGACCTGGGCGGTCAGCCGGTTCGCCATCACGTTCACCGACGCCGTCACGTCCCGCCAGCGGCCCGTCATCCCGCGCGACGGCGCCTGCCCGCCGAGCCGTCCCTCGGTGCCGACCTCCCGGGCGAACTGGGTGACCTCCCACGTGAACTGGTCGAGCAGCTCGACCATCCCGTTCACCGACCGGGCCATGCGCAGCAGCTCCCCGCGCATCGGCCTGCCGCGGACCCGCAGCTCGACCCGCTGGCTCAGGTCACCCTTGGCCACGGCCTCCACCACCTGGTGCATCCCCGTGGCCAGGTCGGTCAGCTTGCCGATGATCGCGTTGGTGTCCTCGACGGCCCGCGCCCACGAGCCCTTCAGCGTGCCCGTCGCCAGCCGGCCCTGCAGCTGGCCCTCGCGGCCGATCTCGCGCCGGATGCGGCTCAGCCCCGAGGTCAGGTCGTGGCCGTTCCGCCGGATCTCCTCGACGATCTCCGCGGCCTCGGCCACGGCGCCCTCGCCCGGCACGTCCAGGTCCTGCCCGGCCTTCCCGTCCCGCACGGCGGCGAGCGCCCTGATCAGCGGTTCAAGGTCGGCGTCGCTGTAACGCGGCGTGGTGTCACGAGACCCGCCGGGGCGGGCACGGGACGCGGTACGCGGCATGCTCTTCATCCTCCTGGCCCGCGATCGTCGGGTACCCGGATAGCACGGACTCCTTGCTCGGGGACTCCACCTCTGGGCCTTGACGGGCCGCATCTGTACTCTACGTCCCCGTGCAGCGTGGAGCCCGTTCCGCGTGTGGCCGGGTAAAGGCACGGCAACGCCCAGTGGTTCGTGCTTGTAGTCTTCGTGTTACGGTCTGTCGTGTTGTGGGCGAGAGCGCTTCGCCGAGGTCACAGCGCGTGGCGCGGCCCGGATCACGGCTCTCCTGGCCGGGCGGTGGACCAGTCTGTCACGATGGCCAGGCTCACACAGGGATGCTTCGAACGAGGGACGACTTTGGATCGGCAGACGGCGTCGGCCACCTTCCCGTCCGCCGCCGCGGCGGTGGCGGACGCGCGCCGGTTCGTCCGGAAGGTGCTCGCCGACTGGGGCATGGAGGAGGCCGCGGACGACGCGGTGCTGGCCACCAGCGAGCTCGCGACCAACGCCATCGCCTACGCCGGCACGTCCTTCGAGGTGACCTGCCGCCTGGAGGACGGCGAGATCAAGGTCGAGGTCCGCGACCGGCACCCCACGCGGGGCATCGAGATGCCGGGCGTCACCGCCTCCAGCGGGCGCGGCCTCCCGTCGATCGCGCGTCTCGCCTCGTCCTGGGGCGTGTCCTACGACCGCCGCACCAAGGGCGTCTGGTTCACGCTTCCGCGGCCGGGCGCGGCCAACGGCTCGGCCCCGCCCCGTTCCGCCGCGGGTGAGGGCGCGCGGGCATCCGGCGGCGACGGCGCGCCGGCCTCGTCCGCCGAGAACCCCCGGGAGAGCGGCGGCCTGGCCGCCGGGCCCGGCGAGGGCCACGAGGGACGCCTGGGCGAAGGCGTCGGCGACGTGCCCGCCGCCGGCGACCGGCTGCTGCGTTCCCCCGCCGCCGTCGAGGCCATGGAGGACGGCGTCGCCACCGTCCGCGAGGTCCTCGGCGCCGATGGCGCCGCCATCCTGCTCACCGAACGCGACGGGCGCCTCATCATGGGCCCCTCCGCCGGGACCGCCGCCGAGATGCCGCTCGGCGAGCTGTCGGTCCCGGCACTCGGCCCGGACGCCCGCGCCGGATCCCCCTGGGTCGCGGCCGACGCCTCCGATCCGGCCGCCGCCGCCCTGCGCGCCCGGTCCCTGGCCGCCGCGCCGCTGGAGTCCCAGGGCCGCCTCACCGGCCTGCTGGTGGCCGTCTCCTCGGTCTCCGGCCGGTTCGAGGAGGCCGACGGCGCCCGCCTCGGGCGGCTCGCCGACGAGATGTCGCTCTCCCTGGAGAAGGCCAGGGTGGGTGAGCTGGAACGGTCCTGGCGCGGCTGGCTCAGCTTCGTCGCCGAGGCCAGCGACCTGCTCGCCGGCACCCTCGACCAGGAGCGGACGATGGCGCTGGTCGCCCAGCTCGTCGTCCCCCGCCTGGCGACCTGGTGCGCGGTCTACACCGCCGTGGACACCGAGCCCGCCAAGCTGGCGTACGTGTGGCACGCCGACGAGACGCGGGCCGACGGCCTCCGCGACCTCCTCGACCACGCCGGGGCCGCGCCGCCCACGGACGTCTCCGCCCCCTGGAACGGCCTCGCCACCGCCCCCGACGACGTGCGCGCCGCCGCCGGGGACACCGCCGCCGACCAGGTCTACGCGTTCCCGCTGGTCGCCCGCGGCCGCCGCATCGGCACGATCGTCATCGGCCGCCCGTCCGGCGACCGCTTCCCCCGCAGCGCGATCGAGCTCGCCGAGGAGCTCGGCCGCCGCGCGGCGCTCGCCGTCGACAACGCGCGCCTGTTCTCCGCCCAGACCGCCATGAGCAGCGCCCTGCAGCGCAGCCTCCTGCCGCCCGGCATCCCCGAGATCCCCGGCCTGGAGGTCGCGGTGGTGTACGAGCCCGCGGGGGAGGGGAGCGAGGTCGGCGGCGACTTCTACGACGTCTTCGAGAGCGGCCCGCGGCAGGGCGGTCCCGCGGCCTCCGCCCGGTGGCGCTTCGCGATCGGCGACGTGTGCGGCACCGGCCCCGAGGCCGCGGCCGTCACCGGCCTCGCCCGGCACGCCCTGCGCATCCTGGCCGCCGAGGACATGTCGGTGCCCGCCGTCCTCACCCGCCTCAACCGGCTGATCCTCGGCGAGGGCGAGCGGGGACGGCTGCTGACCCTGCTCCACGGCGAGATCGAACCCCGCCGCCGGCGCGACGGCGTGACCATCAGGCTGACGAGCGCGGGGCACCCGCCCCCGCTCGTGCTCGACCCCGACGGCGGCGTCCGCGAGGTGGCCTCGCCGCAGCCGCTGCTCGGGGTGTTCGATGGTGTGGACTTCCACACCGACACCGTCGAGCTGAGGCGCGGGGAGGTGCTGCTCTGCGTGACCGACGGGGTCACCGAGCGGCGCTCCGGCGCCCGGCTGCTCGGCGACGGCCACGGCCTGGAACGCCTTCTGGCCGGCTGCACGGGCCTGAGCGCGGGGGCGGTGGCCGCCCGTATCCAGCGAGCGGTGCGCGACTTCGGCCCGGAACCCTCGAACGACGACGTTGCCCTCATCGTTCTGCGGGCGTCATGATGGAGACCAACAATCGGTAAGGTGGGGTGGCGTGGGGCTTGCCTTGCACACGACACGACAGGACGGCCGCGCGACGATCGCCGCGCGCGGCTCCATCGACCTGCATTCCTCCGACGAGCTGAGGTCCCGGTTGACCGAACTCGTCGACGCCGGGGAACGTGAGGTCGTCGTCGACCTCACGGCGGTCGACTTCTGTGACTCCTCGGGTCTGAACGTCCTCGTCCGCGCCTACAAGCACGCGCGGGCGCAGAACGCCACGCTCACCGTCACCGGCGCCTACGGCCGGGTCGAGAACGTCCTGCGGACCACCGGACTCGATCGTTTCCTCATCGGAGGCGCCGCGGAGGAGGCCCCCGCGGATGGGCGGTGAGCCGATGGACGCCGACAGGACGCCCGGATTGGGGTGGACATGATGAAGAACGGCGAGCGGGCGGAGTGACCGACCCGATGACCGAGACCACCCTGCGCGCGGCACCCCAGACGGAGGCGGTCGAGTACGCCCGCCGCCTCGCCGCGCGCACCATGCGCACCTGGGCCCTGATGGAACGCGAGGAGCTCGTCACCGCGATCGTGGCCGAGCTGGTCGCCAACGCCGTCCGGCACGCGGGCACGGCGCTGGAGCTGCGCCTGCTGCGCGGCACCGGCCGGGTCCGCGTCGAGGTCCGCGACCGCGCCGCGCAGCTGCCCCGGCTGACCGTCCCCGGCCCCCTGGACGAGTCGCACCGCGGCCTGTTCATCGTCGACCGCTTCGCGACCTCCTGGGGCGCCGACCCGGTGACCGGCGGCAAGGTCGTCTGGGCCGAGGTCAACATCTGACGACGACGCCCGTGGAGGCACAGGGCCGTCAACGACGTGGCCCCGCACACCGGACGGTGTGCGGGGCCACGGCGTTCCTCGTCGCGGACACCCGTCCCAGGCCGGATCAGCAGGGATCCGGTGCCGTGGGTCAGGAAGCCTTGCGGTACAGCTCCGCCACCATGAACGCCAGGTCCAGGGACTGGCCGCGGTTGAGCCGGGGGTCGCAGGCCGTCTCGTAACGCTGATGGAGATCGTCCTCGACCAGGCCGTGCCCGCCGCCCACGCACTCGGTGACGTCGTCGCCGGTGAACTCGATGTGGATGCCGCCCGGATGCGTGCCGAGGGCCCGGTGGACCTCGAAGAACCCGGCCAGCTCGTCCAGGACGTCGTCCAGCCGCCGCGTCTTGTGCCCGCTCGGCGCCTCGAAGGTGTTGCCGTGCATCGGGTCGCAGATCCACGCCACGGGCGCGCCGCTGCGGTGCACCTTCTCGACCAGCGAGGGCAGCACGTCCCGCACCTTGCCCGCGCCCATCCGGGTGATGAAGGTCAGCCGCCCCGGCTCGCCCTCCGGGTTGAGCCTGTCGATCAACGCCAGCGCGTCGTCGGCGGAGGTCCCCGGCCCCAGCTTCACCCCGATCGGGTTGCGGATGTGCCGCAGGAACTCCACGTGGGCCCCGTCGAGCTGCCGGGTGCGCTCACCGATCCACAGGAAATGCGCCGACACGTCGTACGGAAGCCCGCTGAGGTGGTCGATGCGGGTCAGAGCCCGCTCGTAGTCCAGCAGCAGCGCCTCGTGGCTGGAGTAGAACTCCACGCCGTGGAACTCCTCGGGGTTCACCCCGCACGCCTTCATGAACGTCAACGCCCGGTCGATCTCACCGGCGACCTGCTCGTAACGGCGGCCCGCGGGGCTCTGCGCCACGAAATCCTGGTTCCAGGCGTGCACCTGCCGCAGGTCGGCGTAGCCGCCCTTGGTGAAGGCCCGGCAGAGGTTCAGCGTCACCGCCGAGCAGTGGTAGGCCTTCAGCAGCCTGTGAGGATCGTTGCGCCGGGAGGAGGCGTCGAAATCGAGGCCGTTCACCGCGTCGCCCCGGTAGGCGGGCAGTTCCACGCCGCCCCGCACCTCGACGGGCTTGGACCGCGGCTTGGCGAACTGCCCGGCCATCCGGCCGATCTTCACCACCGGCACGCTGGCCGCGTAGGTGAGCACGACCGCCATCTGGAGCAGGGTCTTGAGCTTGTTCTTCACCGCGTCGGCGTTCGAGCCCTCGAACGTCTCGGCGCAGTCGCCGCCCTGCAACACGAACGCCTCGCCGCGCGCGACGTCCGCGAGCTGGGCCTTGAGCTGGTCGCACTCGCCGGCGAAGACGAGCGGGGGCTGCTTGGCCAGTTCTGCGGCGACTACCCGGACCTCGTCCGGGTCGTCCCACTCGGGCTGCTGGAGTGCGGGGAGGCCGCGCCAGGCGTCGAGGTCCCCGGAGACGCTGGAAATACTCACCCGAAGAGGCTATGGCACCGCGCGGGCCCTGGCACCCGCCGGTCCTTGCGACGTGACCGGGCGGCCCGTATCGGACCGCCCGGTATGGGAGTACCGCGTGTGTGCGTCAGGCCGCCCGGCTCCCGGCACCGGCCCGGACGGGCCCGTCCCCGGCCGCCGGCGGCGCGCCCGTGAGGGCCCGGCGGCCGGTCAGGTCCGTCTCGGTCGCCAGCTGCCGGAGCCGCCGCAGCGAACGGTCGGTGATCTGCCGGACGCGGTTGTGGCTCAGGCCGTACCGTGCGCCGATCTGCGCGTACGACAGCGGCTGCCCGCTGTCCATCCCGAAACGGGCGCGCAGGATCGCCGACTCGCGCTCCGGCAGCCGCTCCAGCAGGCGCCCGAGGCCCTCGATGTCGTCCAGCGCGAGGATCTCCGCCTCGGGCGTGACGGCGTCGGGATCCTCCAGCAGGTCGCCCATCGGCGTCTCGCCGGCGTCGTCGACGGTCGCGTCCAGGCTCGCCGGGTCGCGGCGCCAGCGCAGGAGCTCGTCCACATGCTCGGCCTCGGCGCCCAGCGAACCCGCCAGCTCCTCGCGGGTCGGCTCACGGCCCAGGTCGCGGCTGAGCTGCCGCTCGGCGCGGCGCAGCCGGGACAGCTCCTCCTCGACGTGGACGGGCAGCCGGATCGTGCGGGCCGTGTGGCTCAGCCCGCGGCCGATCGCCTGCCTGATCCACCATGTCGCGTATGTGGAGAACTTGAAGCCGCGGCGGTAGTCGAACTTCTCCACCGCGCGCATCAGCCCCAGGTTCCCCTCCTGAATGAGGTCGATGAGGGGCAACGAGTCGGTCGGGTACTTGCGGGCGATCGAGACCACGAGGCGCAGGTTGGCCTCGACGAAGCGCTGCTTGGCACGCAGCCCCGCCGCGGTCAGCGCCTCCAGCTCCTCGCGGGACGCGCCCTCGGGCACGGTCCCCTCGTCGAGCAGCTGCTCGGCGTACAGGCCCCCTTCGATCGCCTTGGCCAGATCGACCTCCTCCTGCGCGTCGAGCAGGGGGGTACGGCCGATCCGGTCGAGGTACGCTCCGACAAGATCCTTGTCGGGGACGTCGACCCTGTCGCCCTTGGTACGGGTTGCAGCCATCCTGACCCTTCTCCGGTGCGATCTCCCTAGAGGGACAACGCTAATTACCGCTCTGTGATTCCCGGGTGGGGAATACTGCGAGGCTGTTAGCCGCTCTACCGTCCTGATACCCCGACAGAGGAGAAACCGACATGGCGACCGTCACACTCACCGCACAGAACTTCGATGAGGTGGCGCAGGGCGACGGGATCGTGCTGGTCGACTTCTGGGCGGACTGGTGCGGACCCTGCAAGCGCTTCGCGCCCGTCTTCGAGAAGTCGGCGGGCAAGCACGAGGACATCGTCTTCGGCAAGGTGGACACCGAGGCCGAGCCCGCGCTGTCGGAGCGGTTCGGGATCCGGTCGATCCCGACGCTCATGGCCATCCGTGACGGCGTCATCGTCTTCGCCGAGCCCGGCGCCCTCCCCGAGCCGGTGCTGGAGAACGTGATCGAGCAGGTCCGCGCACTCGACATGGAGGACGTCCGCCGTCGCGCGGAGTCCTGACCCTGGCCGGTTCCGGCCGACGCGGGGGCCTTGCGATCCGCTTCGTAGACGCCCGATCGCTCGGTGTAGTGGGTTGCGGGCATGGGACGCCCACCCGACTCCCGAGCGGCACGATGGCAAAGATGCGGCCCACGGCGCCCGCACCGCGGGGCGGATGCACGATGATGGACGGATGCTCGCCGATGTCGTCGAATACCTGGTGTGCCCCGTGTGCGGAGCGGACCTTGCAATGGCGGACCGCGGACTTCTCTGTCCGGCAGGGCACACCTTCGACATCGCGCGGCAAGGGTATGCGAACCTCCTGCCGGGCAATGCCCGCCCGGGAACAGCCGACACACCGGAGATGGTCCGCGCGCGCGACGAGTTCCTCAGCGCCGGCCACTTCAGCGCCCCCGCAGAACGTCTCGCGAAGGACGTCGCCCGCACCTTGGACGGCACGTCCCTCGTCCTGGACGCCGGTGCCGGTACCGGGCACTACCTGAGCCGTGTGCTGGACACGTC